>JBAZMO010000099.1:0-2513 GCA_041649655.1 Patescibacteria group bacterium | reverse complement strand
AATTTAAGAGGGGCAATTCTTACTTGGGAAAAAGCAACAGATTTAAAATTAGATGGTGCAATATATGACCAATATACTAAATTTAAACCTGATTTTGATCCTAAAGAACATAATATGGTTTATAGAGAGTCTAGCCTTGCCTATTACGGCATTAAGGAGTAAGGGATGATATGCCCTGTTTCTGTCAATTATAATCAAAAAAACATCTCCAAAAGACAAGCAATAACTTTTGGAGAAGGGAAAGCTTCTTTATATTCTGATTTTGACAGGACGTTTTTGCCTGCAACACATGGTGGGTTTAAAAGCATAACAGATTCAATTCAAGCGCCGTTGTTGGCACAATATTTTAAAGATTTTAGAAATTTTTTGAACAATACAAGAAACGGTTTAAAATTCATTATTACAACCGGAAGAAATTTTGCTGAATATGAGACAATGGCTGAAATGGCTAGAGAAAGAAAGTTTGATATGCCTTTGCCGGACAGTGTTATTGTCAAAAACGGAAGTGATGAACACATTAAAGTTGGAACGGATGAAGATTTTTATAAAGGCGGAAAATTCCCTTTTTCTTATGACGTTACAAACAAAGAAAAAGAAGAAGATTTAAGAAAATTAACAGGTTGGGATGGGCCTAAAATAAAAGCAAAAGTCGAAGCATTGTTTGCTGAGCATGATTTTGAAATTCGTCATCCAGCTACAACAAACAGTGTTCATGATTATGGCAAAAAGTCTTTATTCTCTTCATTTATTGACAATTTTGACCCAAAAAATGTCGATAATAGCCCGATAAGCCCATGGGTTGTTTCATTCAGGCAAGACGGCAATTTAAAAATGCACATTGTTTTGCCTAAAGATATGATTATTGAAGACAGGTCTGATACAGTTCAAGATATACATTCAAAAATGATAGGTTTTTTTAATAAAAATAATATTGATTATGACTATAAGTCAATGCCGGTTGATAGAGAAAGCGGAAATCATCCTTGCCGTTCAATTACGCCTAGAATAAATAATGAAGCTTTAACAAAACTATATGACACACAAGAAGCAGTGAAAAAAGCAGCGAAAAACAATGATCTTGTTATTATAGCGGGAGACAGCAGCAATGATTTTCAAATGTTAAATCCTGCAAGATATTTAAGAGAATATATAGCAAATGATGTTGAACTATCTTATTTGATAGATTGTCCTCAAGCTATGATTGAAGAAATGGAAAAAAGACCTGAACTTGCAAAGAAATTTCAAGAGCTTCCTTTTGTTGGAATTGTTGTAAAAAATGAGGATAAAGGAAATGATGGGCTTGGTGGTTTAATTGAACATTTCAGTTCAGGTAAATATAAAAAAATAATAGTTGTTGAAGAAGGACACCTTCTTGACGGGGTGAAAGAAGCTATAAAAATATATTCTGAGAAGAAACCTGAATATATGGCAAAACTTAGTTCTGATTTGAAAAAAGAAATTTTTGGAATTAAGGAAGAAATCAAGAAAGAAGTTAAGAAAGAAGTTAAGAAAGAAATTAAAAAAGGAATTAGAGAAAATGTTTCTAAATCTAAAAGCAAAGTCGGCTGGGTCATTGCCGGTGTTGTTGCTTTTTCGGGAGTAATAACAGGAATTTATCTGAAAGAAAAGAAAAAGTCGGAAAGGATTGCCGCATAAAATGATAACCGGAATTAAGCCTTATTCTCATCAAAGACAACAAAATTCAACAAATATAGTAACATTTAAGAGTGGGAAAATAACATTTTTTAGTGATTTTGACAGGACGTTTTTGCCCGCAACACAAAAAGCAATTCAAAGTTTTAATAATGCTTCACAAGCACCTAAAATAGTTCAATATTTTAAAAATTTTGCTGATTTTTTAACTTCAACTAAAAAATCATTAACTTTTAAGATAACAACGGGAAGAAACCTTGGCGAATTTAAAAGTTTTGTTGGCACGATAAAATCAAAAGGTTTCAAGATGCCATTGCCGGACAGCGTTATTGTCAAAAACGGAAGTGATGAACACATTAAAGTTGGAACGGATGAAGATTTTTATACAAAAGGAATTTTTCCTTTTAAGTTTTCTGAAACAAACAACGAAAAAGAAGCGGCAATTAAAGAACTGACAGGTTGGGATGGACCTAAAATAAAAGCAAAAGTCGAAGCATTGTTTGCTGATTATGATTTTGAAATTCGTCATCCAGCTACAACCAACAGTGTTCATGATTATGGAAAAAGATCTTTATTTTATTCGTTTAAGGATAATTTTGATCCAAAAAATGTCGATAATAGCCCGATAAGCCCATGGGTTGCTTCATTCAGGCAAGACGGCAATTTAAAAATGCACATTGTTTTGCCTAAAGATATGTATATTATTGAAGACAGGTTTGATACAGCTCAAGATATAAAATCGAAAATGCTAGGTTTTTTTAATGAAAATAATATTGATTATGACTATAAGTTAATGCCGGTTGATAAAGAGAGTGGAAATCATCCTTGCATTTCGATTACGCCTAAAATAAATAATGAAG
>JBAZMO010000098.1:0-2581 GCA_041649655.1 Patescibacteria group bacterium | reverse complement strand
TAGAAAAATTTGCTGTTCTTTTAATCCATGTCTCAACAGTAAAATTGTTCGTAGTCATATCCAAACTTGCCCCATTGCCGCAATCCACATAATCATCCACGCCGTCAAAACTCAAAGCCTTGCCTATTTTGCCATCAACCAAGCCATAATTGGTTGAGGTGGACATCCAGTATTTCGTTCCAGTATTCCCATTGACCGAATAATCCCTAACTGTTGCCCCAGTTGCCTCGTCCATCTTCCACCAGCCGACAGGCGGAGTGCCCGAGGGATTATTGACCACAAGATTTCTCCTGGTTCGCTCATAATGCTGTTTTACTTCATCGGCCGATAACGCCCGGTTGTAAATACGGACTTCGTCAATGAGACCGTTGGAAGAATAAATGTAGTCTGCAACATCGCTCCTTGCTCCGATAAAGTTATTGTAATTTCTATCAACGCTAAAAGAACTGCTGTCTCCCAAGTCCAGCGTTTGCGTTACACTTTCCAGGTTTCCGTCAAGATACATCTTAACGGTTCTGCCTCCGCTAAAATTATCGTTATCAATCACCGTAACTGCGACATGATGCCATTCATTGGCGGTCACTGCGCTGCTTCCCTCATACCTGTCCCCACCAGAACCGCCACTGCAATTAGAGGTCCTGTCAATATTGTAATTTATTACCGAATTAGAAACTGAAAGATGATACTGGCTCCAGCCCCGAACACTGGCTGGACATTGTTCTCGCCTGTCGATAATGGTGGTCGATCCCGTCCCATTATAATTAATCCATGCCTCAAGCGTTAAATTAGCGGCTAAATTTAATCCTTCATCGCTCTCTAATTTTACATAATCATCCACGCCGTCAAAGCTTAACGCTTGGCCGGAGATGCCTCCGACTGGTTTTACGCCACCGTTAAACGATCCCCAATTGCCATTATTAGAAACATCTTTTGTGCCATCGGTAGAAGTAGTATACTGACCGTCAAAAGACCAATACCCTACCAGGCCATTGGTCCAGGAATTGGGATTGGAAGTAGCAAAAACACCACGCAAAAACCAAGCGCCGACAAGAATCAAAACCGGAAGTATTAAAATGAGAAAAAGTTTCTTTTTCATTCTTGACACGATGTTTTAATTTGATATAATTGGAATATCACGATGACTGGACTAGCCTAAGGTTTCGACCGACCGCGAATTCCAGTCTTTTTTAATTCCAAAGAGTTTCTCATAAGATCAATGCGAGCGATATAATACTTTGCGTCGAATCTGCGCAATAAACTTGAATAATGCTTGGTTGGAGCAAGAATTTTAAGCAATTTTCCCTTTTTATCCAAATATTCAACTAAACAGTAAAAATCTCCGTCGCCAGAAACGATTATTGCTTTGTCGTAATTCGAATATTCAATCATTGCATGAAGGACCAATTCCGCATCTACATTGCCCTTAACGTAGGCTATATCCCCCTTCTTATATTCTAAAGTCGGCTTAAAAATACAAATGTAGCCTGCTTTTTGTAATTCCATATAAAGTATTTGATTGCCCGACACAAACCCGATAAATAAATAAGCCTTACTGACTTTATATTTATTCCTCAGGTATTGGCGAAGTTTTCGCCAATCTAAATTCCAACTTTGGCTCTTCACGCCGAGGTTCAGGTTCTGACTATCTATAAAAGCGTAATTGTTTATTAACTGTTTCATTGAAATTTGTTATATCTAGATTTCGAAAGGCTAAATTAATACGTTAAAGTTTAGACCTTCAATATACTAGGACGTTGTAGTCGCGGTCGTGGTTGAAACGTCAGGTGTAGTGGTTGTCGTAATAATAGGTTCTGTCGAAGTGCTAATTGGCTCGGGCTCCGGAGCGACGCAGATTCCGCCTTCGTCTACCTCGCCGTCGCAATCATTATCGACCTCATCGCAAATCTCATCGGTCGGGAAAACGGCTCCGATACATTCTCCCCAAGCGCCACTCTCGCAAATCTGCACCCCTATCTGGCAAGCACCGACTTCGGAACTGCAGGGCTGATTGGTGCCGTTAGTGCAAACGCCTCCGTCTTCAGGCACTAATAACTCGCCCACTCCCGCGCCGAAAACCTCCATAAATTCATTTTCGGTCACGCACACTGAGCCCACGCATAGCTGCTGAGTTTTAATCTTACTCACCACCAAAGCGCCATCATCATCGATGGTAAACAAGGCAGTTAAACCGCTTTGAGTCAAAGTTCTTATCTCCAAACCACCATCGATATTTTCAAAGACCGACAAATCGCCGGCGCTTCTATCTTGTAAACTAATAAAGGCATAAATCATGTCGCTTGAAGTGGCACTGCCGTCAAACGGCTCTAGGGCATAACCCAAAATCTTGCCAGAACCCGTCGCCTTCATAGCCACTCCCCGAGTCGAAGAAGCTGAAGTCAATGAATCACCGATAGCGATCGGACCGTTTTCCAGAGAAATTTTTACGGGCACCCTACCGTTTAAAGCCACCGGGCGAGCACTCAACATATCGTTACCCATCAATAAGGCCGGTTGAGTAGAAATGACTCCGATCAGATCAGATTCATAGGCGCTCGAACATTTTTCTACGGTCAGGGCGTTA
>JBAZMO010000097.1:0-2623 GCA_041649655.1 Patescibacteria group bacterium | reverse complement strand
CCGAACCATGTGGGGGAGGAGAAGCCAGTTTCCATCGAAGGGCGCACTCCCTGGACGTAGTCGCTCGAAACCTGCGTGGAAATCAGCGCCTCTGTCTCCGGGCTGCTCTGGTAGGGCGCGCGGTCCTGCCAGCCGGATTTTGCCATCTGCGCGTTGATGAAGGAGTCGGAGGTCTGGTGGAGGGCGACCGTGGTGCGGACAAGGTCATCCACATATTGGATGTAGCGATCCAGGTTTTCCGAGCGCTGCTTCGACGCCTGCTCGAGCTTCTGCACGATTTCGTTTTGCACCTCGGCAAACCTCCCGTCGAACTTGACCGCCCCCAAGAGGGTGATTTCGTTGTTTGTGAGCGCCTCCGCATAGGCCTGCTTGTCCTCGATGCTCTGTGTCACGAGGTATATCTGGCCCGCGTCCATCACCCGGGCAAGGGACTTGCGGTAGCTGTCAGACGACTGGCGGTCCTTGAAGCGGACGCTTGCCGGGGTGGACAGCTGGTTTGCCATCTGGTCAAGCGTTTTGGAATAGTCATGGTTCCTGAGCGCTTCCGCGCCCTTCTGCTGGAAGGCGGTGATGTCAGGCATCCTGTCCTCGAAGCCCATCACAATCGCCGCGGAGTAGCACCTGGCATAGCTGTCCTGGAAGTCAAGCGCCCTCATCATGTTGGCGGCGATTTTGCCATTGGCCTTGCCGATGTTATCGATGACGTCCTTGTTCATCTCAAGCCCGCTTGCCTTTATGGCGTCGAAGAACCCGACTGCCGCAGCCAGCTGCTTCACGTTCTCCTCATAGGTGAACTTGTCGGCGCAATCCTTTTCCGAAAGCTCCCTGTGCTCGGCCTCGGCCTTTGCCTGCTTTGCCTCAAGCACCTCAAGCTTGCGTTTGTTGCTGTCCAGTTCCGCAAAGAGGCTTTCCCGCGTCTTGTGGCTCTGGATAAGGCCCAGCACCGCCTTTGATGCATCGGTGCCGCGTATGAGCCCGAGCAGGTCGTCCGTGAACGCGGCGTGGGTTTCAAGCGTGGAGCGCAGGCGGATGATTTTCATCTGCTCCTCCCCGTTCATGCCTGACATGTCGGGCAGGCGGGATAGGAGCTCAAGCGCGTTTTGCCTGCTTGAGCGGACCACGATTTTCTGCGCGCTCGTGTTCTTGGAGAGGTTTTCGATGTCCGCGTCTGTCTTGACGGGCTTGCGCATGTATTCCTCCGCTTCGGTCGATGCCCTGTCTTTTCTCGGGGTGAATGAGAGGGTGTCGCCCAGCTTGCGGATTCCGGCCCCGATCCTAAGGGCATACGCGTTCCCTTCCGCAAGCGTCCCTGCCCTGTCAGCCTGCAGCCTGTCGTAGCGGCTTGCCTCGCGCTCGTTCATCTGCATGTAATTGCCGTCCTTCACGACAACGTAGGTGCGCTTCATGTCCGATATCTGGAGCGGCTTGCCCGCATAGCCCTCGATCAGCTGCCCGTCCTTGCCCACGCACCTGCCGACCAGGAAGTTGCCCGGGCCATCCATCATAAGCGTCCCCTTCTTGCTGCCGGTTTCCTCGGTCGCAAGCACGAACGTCTTCTCGCCGTCGGTGTAGGACACCCTGACGTCCCTGGCAAGCAGGTCGGAGAACTTCTGCACCAGCACTGCGCCGCCGGCCACGGAGCCTGACACCGCGCCCTGCAGCTTGCTGAACGGGAAGGGCAGGCCCCCGCCCACCATCTGCTGCGAAAGGCTGGGGTCCACCCAGGAGGCAAGCGTTGCGGCGTTGATGTTGTACTTGCCGATGCTGCCGAAGCCTGCGCTGTTGATGGTCTCCATGAAGCCTATGCCGCCCTTGAGCGCGCTTGAGCCGGTTGCCGCGCCAAGGCCCTTGGTGTAGGCCGAAAGCACGGACATCACGGAATAGACGCGGAAGAGCGTCTCTATCGACTTGTTGACGTTCCGGAAGCTCATGCTCGTCTGCACGCGCACGCCCTGCTGCTTTTCGCTGCTGCGCAGCTTGGCGTTCTCCATCATCTTTTTCAGGATAAAGCCCAGGAGCATGGTGAATGCCTGCCCTGTGGAATTTGCATTGGCGGCATACTTGAAGTATTCGTCCACCCCGCTTGACGCCATCCTGTCCTGGCTGCCAGACATGTTCCAGGTGTCCTTCCTGAAAAGCGAGGCGATGGTGCCTATGGTGTCCCTCGCGCCATACGCGGACGCGGTGGCGCCGGATATGCCTGTGGAGGGCATGCGGCCGATGTCGCGGGCGGCGGAGATTGCCGGGCGCCTCTCCTGCCCGCCGGTGCCGCTGCGAGCCCTTTCAATCGCAGCGCTCCGCACCTGCTTCCACTCCGAAGTGGACTGCCAAAGCTCGGTGGCAACAATTTTCCCGCCCTTTGTCTCCACCGTGAATTTCTTGCCGGTGTTTTCCGCACTGAGCGCCACTTTTTCCCCGTCCATTATCCTCATCAGGTCGGTGTCAGACAGCGCCACGCCGTTCCTCTTCATCTCGCGCCCGAATTCCGCGATGTTCTTGGCGTCGACGGACAGGACCTGCTTGTCAAGCTCAGGCTTCTTGTCGCCATACACCCAGTTGTTCATCTTGAAGCGCAGCGCCTTTGCCTCGTCATAATCGTGCTTGGCCTGGGCAATCTCCTTCT
>JBAZMO010000096.1:0-2623 GCA_041649655.1 Patescibacteria group bacterium | reverse complement strand
GGGACAGATTATCCCCATAAATCCGTGAATATGTTCTCGTATTTTCCGGGCTACTTGGATAGATTGCATGCGTGGTCTCCTGTGTTCCCCGTCGCCAAACGGGTGGTTGTTGTTCACCGATGAGTATATCTCATCGTCTCACAGCGAGACCACATCTTCTTACTTGTTCAAAACCTAAATCGCCTCACTATCAATTACTTACAAATCCTGCTCCCTGAAAAATGGGGATAGTCCTGTATAATATAACTTGACACACTTACCATGGCGAAAGTTGGCACGCCACTTTAGATTTAGAATTTGTTTACAAGTTAGTTCGTTTCAGTTTTGCTATTAGATGCCTGAACCGTTTGTTCCCGTCGAACAAGTTTTCATCCCGGTTGTCAGGATTAAAATTTTGATCAGCATGGTTCTTCAACAACGCTTTCAACGGTGTGCCATCCATCAAGGCCGCACCGGATATCTGCTTGGAATCAAAAGGCAGCGACCCGGCAAACCTAAGGGTCTCGTCCATCTGTTTCGGAGTCTCGCCCGGGAGGCCGATCGTAAATGTGCCATGAACGGTCATTCCGATGGCCTTGAGATATCTAACCACCTCAACCGAGTATTTCAAATCGAGCTTCTTATGAACAATGTTATCGACCACATCCTGATTTCCACTTTCAAAACCGAGCTTAACTCCGTAGCAACCGCTGGCCCGCATCTCCTTCCAGACATCCATGCTGATGCTGTCTGTTCGGCACATAGCACCCCAAGGCAGGCCGATCCGTCTCATCATGGCGCAAATTTCCATGGTATGACGATTGCCGAGATTGAAGGTGTCGTCGTCGAAATAGATCGACTTGAAGCCGAACTTGGCCACCATCTCCCGAATGAAAGGCTCCAGATGCTCCGGATGATAATACCGGACCATTCGTTTCCCCTTGCCATCCGGATCAACACCCGTCATCGTCGCCGGCCACACACAGAAAATGCACTTGTGCGGGCAGCCGCGGCTGGACCAGACCTGGAGATGCGGAAAAACGCCACCCCGCGGATTACGGTCATAGTAGCGCCGTATTGTCGCCAGATCATACATCGGGGACGGAGCCAAGTTCATTTCCTCCTCGGTCATGAAGTTGTGCTCCAGAATACCGGTACAACCTTGGATGACCAACACGGCGTTCTTCTCATATTCACCCTTGATGCAGGCCGTCACCGGCATCGTCGCGAGGATTTCGGACGATTTTTCAACGGTGATGGGACCCGTGATCACGATCTTGGAGGCAGGTGACAACTGGTGCAGCTTCAGGACAATCTCACGATCATGCGGCCAAGCTGGGGTTCCGCTCTCGATAAAAATGTAGTCAAATTGTTCGCGCGCTACATACCGGTAAAATTGCGAGTAGCTCTCGCGCCTGGCAAGGCTGTCGCGGAACACGACCTCCACCCCCGTCTGTGCCTTCACATAAGCGGCGGCGTATCCCATAAAAAGGGGATAAGGCACCGCGTCGTATGGCATGGGACATCCAGGAAAGCTTAATGTTACCGCCATGTGCGGCCACCGGGAACCGGCGCGGTAGCCGGCCATCCGGAAAGGCACAATGCCGTATTTTATGCCCCATCCGTCCCACCAGGGTGGGTTTGCAAAAAGGATTTTCATGCTCTACTCTTCGTTCCTCCGCGTGCCAAATCCAACCAGCCGGGATGCTGGTGGGCATGGTCCATGATTTCATTCAAGATCGAATTTAGCGTCTTTTCCGCCCTCCACCCGAAGGTTGACTCCGCGAGCGTGGAATCCATCGCCAACCAGGGAAGGTCGAAGGGGCGCTGGTGAAGGTCGCCTGTTACGTGATGCTCCCCCAACCGTTCCGCACACCAGGCCGACAACTGGTTAAGGGACATAACGCGTCCCCCGCCAACGGTGAACAGCCGCGTCGGCAGTTTGCCTTGGTAATGCATCTGTTTCCAGAGCAGTCCCGCAAGGTCGTCCGGATGAAGCACGTCCCGCGACTGGTATCCCTTCCCGTCAAAACCGATGTAACACAGCGGCTGCCGAGCCGCATAGGCATGAATCCAATAGGAAAAGATCCCCTGTTCCGCCGTACCGAACTGTCCTGCACCGGCCATAACCCCGCACCGGTCTATCCAGACCGGGAACCCGAAAGAATTTGCGTACTCAAGAGCAAGCACTTCCAAAGCCAGCTTGGTGCTGCCATATAATGAAATCGGCGCCGCAGTGGAAAATTCCTCCTTCACACCACGGAACGAAATACCGGCAGGCAGAGATTGCTTCTCATCCAGCACAAATGCGCCATTCCGGATTATCAGAGGCAACCCCGCAAGCGCTGCAATGGAATAAACCCGGCTTGTGCTGAGCAGGATAAAACCGGCACCATGCCTGCGGCAGAACTCAAGGACGTTTATGCTCCCCAGAAGATTATGCTCCAGCAGTTGTCGGCTTCCTGACGTTGCGGAAAGCCCCGCCAGCACACTCGGATTGGCGGCCGCGTCAATTACCCAGTCCACCTTGGGCAACGCATCGAAATCCGTTGCACAGCGCACATCCCCCCTGATTACTTCAACACCCGCTTGCTGAAGGACAGCAACATTGCGCTCACTGCCCGGTCGCATCAGACTGTCGATG
>JBAZMO010000095.1:0-2706 GCA_041649655.1 Patescibacteria group bacterium | reverse complement strand
TATATTGATTATGCTCGGCAAAAAGGAATCTTGCTGTTGTCCGGCGTGGAATTGAGTATTGACGGTTACCGGCATCTGCTGGTCCTGAATTGCGGCTCAGCGACTGACGGTCTGAGCGCTTTTGAAGATCTCAGAGTGTTTAAAGCCGATCACCCGGAGATTTTTGTCATCGCCCCGCATCCCAACCATGGCCTGCATCATTCGTTGTCTTTGAAAAAGCTGGAAAAAAATTTGGATTTGATCGATGCGGTTGAGCATAGCTGGTTTTATAGCCGCTTAATCAATCCTAATTTGAAAACCGAAGTTTTTTGCCGGCGCCGCCAACTGCCGTTTATCGCCACCGCCGATGCCCATGTCTTTGATTATTTTGATGTTGATTATGCCGTGTTGGAAATTGAGCAGTTGACGCCTCAAGCGGTATTTTCAGCGATCCGAGCCGGCCGGTTTAAGAATTTCACCCGGCCGAAAAAAAATCTGGAACTGGCTGGTTTTTTCTTTTATGTGATTTATAAGAAACTCCGATCGATTTTTCGTTAAGAAAGGGTCAGTAAAAAAAAGAAGCGTTTAAGCTTCTTTTTTGATTGGATCGGGGTGGTTGGCGTTTTGGGCGCGGTAGCGGAATTTAGTGTAAATAAGATAGAATAAAATGGAAATATTCAAGCCGTAGTTGAAATAAAGAGGCGGTTGGGGACTACCGATCTGGAAATTATCCGAAATGATATAAGCCAGAGTGAAAATTTCGCCCCAGAACCAGAACATCAGGAAACCCCAAGAAAGATCCCCGCATTTCTTGGTTCGAAAAGTTTTCCAGGCCTGCGGCAGGCCGCAAGTAGCGAGCAGGAAGGCGCCGATCCAGCCGGTTAATTGGATGAACATAACTTTGACTTATACTGATAAAAATTGTAAAATTACAAGAGAATTGTAGCATTTTTATGGTTTCACAGCAAGAAAAATCAATCGCTATCGTGGTTTGCTCCTGGCCGCCGCAAGGGGGCGGCATCGGCAATAATGCTTATTATCAGGCGATTAAGTTGGCTGAGCGCGGTTATCCGGTCGGGGTGTTCACCCCGAATTTTTCCGGCCTTGAACCAATTAGCGGTTCGGCGGAATTATTTAAAATGAAAACGGTTTGCCATTGGGGTAAGGCGGGTTTTATGTTCGGTTTGTTAAAACAGTTAAAGGCCTATCGAATCGTTCATTTGTATTATCCTTTTTTCGGCTCTGATTTGTTGGTTTGGTGGCAGAAGAGGATTAATCCGAAAACGAAGCTGTTTTTGCATTACGAGATGGACCCGATTGGCGAGGGGATTAAAAGCTGGATTTTTTGGCTTTATCTTAAACTGTTTTTGGGCCGGTTGATCCGAGCGGCCGATAAGATCGGCGTCTTGTCGTTCGATCATGCCAGAAATTCTTATCTGGCGCCGTATCTTCAGATCTGGCCGGAAAAATTCGTTGAATTGCCTAACGGCGTCGATACGGAAATATTCCGGCCGCTGGCCAAGGATGCGGAATTGATGAAGTTGAACAAAATAAGTGTTCAGGATAAGGTGTTGATTTTTGTCGGCGGACTTGACCGCCAGCATTATTTTAAGGGCGTACCGATCCTTTTGTCGGCCTTTAAGATGCTGCCGCAGCATTATTTTCCTGATGTTTTGGACGGCGAAGTCAGGCGCGGCCGGCTGCAAGAGTTGCGCGGCGAAGCGAAATTGCTGATTGTCGGCGATGGCGACTGCCGTGCTCAATTCGAGAGCCAAGCCAAAAAATTGGGCATTGCGGATCGCGTTATTTTTGCCGGCTGGGTCAGGAATGAGGCGTTGCCGCGCTATTATGCTTTGGCCGATGTTTTTGTTCTGCCGTCAACAGCCAAAACCGAGAGTTTCGGCATCGTTGCCGCCGAAGCCCAGGCCTGCGGCTTGGCGGCGGCAGTGGCTGATTGGCCGGGCGTCCGTTCGACGATTATTGACGGCCGAACTGGTTATTTGGTTGAACCGTCTAATGCTGATGATCTGGCAGCCAAATTGAAATTATTATTGAATGATGGAAAAACCTGCCGGGCGTTCGGCGAGGTGGGTCGCAGCCGGGCGATTGAAAAATACGATTGGAGTCGGGTTTTAGACAATTTGGAAAAAATTTATGAGCAATTATGAAAATCGTCATCATCCATTCTATTTATAAGCCCGATACTCGGGGGGGTGCCGAAGTCGTGGTGGAAAATATTGTCGAAGGCCTGAAAACCGCCGGCCATGAGGTTTTTGTCGTAGCCGTCGGCCGTGACAATAAAACCGAGCTGATTGACGGCTTGAAAGTTTTTCGGGTCAAGCCCTTTAATTTGTTTAATTTTTTGGATATTAACGATCAGCCGGTCTGGAAAAGATTGCTGTGGCATCCGATCGACATGTTCAACGATCTTCAGACCTGGCGGGTGTTCAAAATCATCTCGGTGGAAAAACCGGAACTGGTTCTGACGCATAGTTTGAAGGGCTTGGGTTATGGCATTCCTCAGCTGATTAAGATTTTGGGCCTGAAGCATATCCATACAGTGCATGATATGCAATTGATTCATCCTTCCGGACTATTGGCGGAGGAGCAGGGGATTTTCAAATTGTCCGGATTATATTCATGGCTATGCCGGCGGTTGTTCGGCAGTCCGTCGGCTGTGGTTTTCCCCTCAGAGTACATGAAGGAGATCTATAGCCGCTTGAAGTT
>JBAZMO010000094.1:0-2733 GCA_041649655.1 Patescibacteria group bacterium | reverse complement strand
CGTCTGCCAGGTCTTCAACGAATATGCCGATCTTATCTTTTAACTCCAGCCTGGTCGGCAAAATGATCTCGGCCGCGGCCGATGGAGTAGGCGCCCGCAGGTCAGCTACCAGGTCCGAGATAGTCACATCACGCTCGTGCCCGACCGCGGAAATGACCGGGATACGCGACTTGTATATCGCCCGGGCCACTATTTCTTCGTTAAAGGCCCAGAGGTCCTCGATGCTTCCCCCGCCCCTGGTAACGATGATCACATCGACGTTATTCAAAGCATTGAATTCATCCACTGCCTGCGCGATATCCTCTTTAGCCCCTTCTCCCTGCACCCGCACGGAGTTGATGATGATATGCACATCCTGAAATCTCTTATCCAGGACCTTCAGGATATCCTTGATCGCCGCCCCGGAGGCGGAGGTAACGATGCCGATCCGGGAAGGCAGCTGCGGCAGGGGTTTTTTATGAGCGGCGTCAAAAAGTCCTTCTTTGGCCAGGCGTTCTTTGAGCTGTTCCAGCGCCAGCTGGATACCGCCGACGCCTTTAGGCTCAAGCTTATCCACATACAACTGGTAGGCGCCTTGTTTATCATAAACGCTGATCCGGCCCAAACAGACCAGCTTTATCCCGTCTTTGAGCTGAAATTTTATATCCCGCGCGACGTTAAAAAAGATGACGCATTTTAACTGGGCGTTAGGATCTTTAAGTGTAAAGAATACTGTTCCCGTGCTGATGCGGCTCACACCCGATACCTCGCCCTCTACCCAGACCTGGGTGAAGGTATTTTCAAGGAGCAGCTTGATGTCCTGGGTAAGCTCAGTGACGCTTAAGACGCGAGGCTTGGATTTAGTGAAAGCGTCGCTTACGTTATCGAAGAGTCCTGTTCTTTCTGGCATAGCTGGATTACCCTCTCGATCCTCAATCTGTCGCTATCTTTTAAGGCCGTAAATTCTATTCCCGTGTCATAATCGGAGGCGTTCTTCTTGACCACCCAGACAACTTTCCCGTCGCAACATACAGGTTGATGGCCATCGCCAAGGTAGAGGATGACCCCGGCGTCATCATACCTGTTTAAGGGCTTATTTATCACGACACACACACCGCCCACGCCAATATTCTCGGTCTGCGTAGCAATCTTATCCTTGTGACTATCCTTCATGACGACTATCTTACATGGATAATTAACGCGCGGGAATTTTCTTCTGTTTATGCCTTGCCACATTTTTTTATTTACTGTTTTACCGCAACCGGAGCGCTTTTTTTAAGCACCACCAGGTTCACGGAATAGGGTTTAAGCGCCTGCGTCTCCTGATAAATATTATCCGCCTGGATATGTTTCTCTTCCACCGGGACGAACGGACAATAAGCGGCGCCGCAGGAGTCATCGACAGTATAACGCTGGTATAAATAGTCCCCTTTAAGGTTGGACAATGTTATTCTGACGTCACGGCTATTATTCATCGACGAAGAAGCGATAGCCATCAAGTCATATATCTTCTTAAATAAGGCTTTTAATTTATCGGTTGAAAATTCCCCGAGGGGCGCTTTCTGATTTAAAATATCGTCTAATTTCCCGGATTTTACTATTCCCACTAAATTCGCCTGGCCCTTATCATTCAACGATGCCACGCTTCTGGACAAAAGGCTGCGGCCGGCATCCGGATCGATATAATTCCACAGAAGGAGTATGATATCATTGTCTTTTTTAGTCGCGATCGCCCCGACAAACTCATCGCCGAGATTCAAAGACGTATACTGGCTGTCCCCCAGTTCTTTGAGCATCAGGAAAATATTATATATGCTCTTGGCTGAGCCTTTATAAACGGACGATTTATCGTCATACCCGAAGGCCCCGCGGTTGGAGTTGATCCCTTCTTTATTATTCTGAAAATCTTCCAGGCAATAGAAGATCTGCTGGTTTAAGCCAGCCTCGTTCATATTCTTAATGCGCGAAGGAATATAACTGGCCCCGATATAAGACCTGCCGTTGCGTTCCTCCAGGATATTCAGGCCGGAATCATAATTCCACTCGTCCACGACCAGGGACACCTCGTTCTTGATGCGGAAATATTTCAACCAATCCCGGATCAGCCCCGTCGGAGATTTATTGTAATTAGTGGCTTCCTGATCGGCGCGCGGGTCAGTGCTGTATGCATGCCAGCTGATAAAATTCAACGGCAGTTTACGGGTGCGGCAGAGCTTTATTAATTCATAGATCAGGCTTTCTTCGGGGGTGTGGATCGTATTGCCGCCGATATTCTGGAACCACCATGTAACAGACGGCCCGCCAATGGAGATCTTGATCTTATTCCTGCGCTGGAACTTTTCGTTATTTAACTCCCGGACTGCTTCGGCGGCCATGCGGTAAAGACTCAGGTAATCTTTTTTATCCCCGAGAAAAAAATTATCGGTATCCGGGGAATCCCAGACTTCATACCAGATGTTATATTTTTTCTGGCAGCTCAAATAGCGCATTGTCCTTTTAACCATCTGCTTCCACTGCTTGATATTCAGGGGCGGGCTTCTCTTGTCCAGGACATCCCCTTTGCCCGGCGGAGTCCCGAAAAGGCTTAAGACAACCGTGCCGCCTCCGTCAGAGATCCTTTTAATGATGCTCTCGTAATTGGCAAGCAGCTTTTTGTGCAACTCGGGGTTGGAACGTGCCTGCTCGATCTCCCACAGGTTCCAATGCAGGCGGTACATCCCCTTAAAGCCTATCTGGGCCGCCCAGGTTTCAATA
>JBAZMO010000093.1:0-2746 GCA_041649655.1 Patescibacteria group bacterium | reverse complement strand
CTCGAATGGTTTCTCCGCGAAGCCGGGAATTTAGGCAAACGGCTTATTGTACGATCCAATCTGGCGATACTGCTGGATGATGCTTACGCCGGTTTCATCGATGTCTACGCAAAAAACAGAGTTGAAGTCATGACATCGCTGCCGGACTGCCATAATGACAAGACGGACCGGCAGCGCGGTTCCGGATTATTTTCCCGCATCATACAGGCCATGAAACTGTTGAATCAAAAGAATTATGGCTGGGAAGAAAGCGGACTTGTTCTGAATATCGTGCATAATCCCGTGGGCGCGTACATGCCGGGCGCGCAAAAAGAGTTGGAAGCCGAGTATAAAAGAAGACTGTTCAATGATCACGGAATCGTATTCAACCGGCTCTTTTGCATTACGAATATGCCGGTAGGTAGGTATCTTGAATATCTTCTTAAGTCGGGGAATTTCGAGGATTACATGGCCGATCTGTGCGGAGCCTATAACCCGCAGGCGGCGGAAAATGTGATGTGCCGGTCGACTATTTCAGTAGGATGGGACGGCGTCCTGTATGATTGTGATTTCAATCAAATGCTGGGATTGCGAGTCAATCACGGCATGCCGTACACCATTATGGACTTTAATATGGAAAAACTTAGATCACGCCAGATCGTTATCGGCAACCATTGTTACGGTTGCACCGCCGGGAAAGGATCATCGTGCCGGGGAACCACCGTCGTTGGAGCCGGTTAGACATGGCCAGTGAAAAGAAAAAACCGGAATTTTCCATCATTGTTCCCGTCAAGAACGAACAAGACGGGATACAAACATTTTTACGGCATCTGAAAGATATCTCCTCCGGTGAAGCGGTTGAGTTCATTGTGGTGGACGCAGACCCTGCCGGCGGCACCATCAACGAGATCCGCTCCAGCGACGTTGTGAAACTGCTGTCGCCCGGAGGCAGAGGCGCGCAGATGAACCGGGGCGCCCAAGCCGCCGGGGGCAATATTTTACTGTTTCTACACGCTGATACTTTTTTGCCCCGAAACGCTTTGGTTCATATAAAAAATGCATTGACGGACGATGCCTATGTGGGCGGCGCTTTTGATCTGGGCATCGACAGCGATCACTTTCTGTTGACTCTGACAGCATGGTGCGCTTCACTGAAGCATCGAATGACAAGGGTTCCCTACGGAGATCAGGCGATCTTTATCCGTTCGGATTTTTTTCGCGATGTCGGCGGTTATCGGGAAGTTCCTTTTTTTGAGGATGTGGAGCTGATGAGAAGGATCAGGAGGCTCAAGAAAAGAATAACCATTATCCGTCATCGTACGAGAACATCGCCGCGCAAATGGGAAAAGGAAGGAGCCCTGTACACGATATTACGCAACTGGACATTAGAGATTCTTTATCTGCTGGGCGCATCGCCCGAATTCCTTGTGAAATATTATTACAGGAACTAAATGATGAATAATGTTTTGATACTTTTTCTAAAATACCCTCAACGGGGAAAGGTTAAGACGCGGATAGCCGCCTCGCTGGGCGATGATTTTGCTTTCGGATTATACACGGCTTTTATAAAGGATCTTCTCGCCATGACCGGATTCGTCGGAGCGGATAAACTCATGGCTATTGACGGGCCCCTGGGCGTTCCCATTGCGTCGCTTGATTTTGGCACGGGATACCCTGTTATGCGGCAAAGCGGCAAGGATATAGGAGACAGAATGCTCAACGCATTTATGCATGTGTTTAATTCGGGATATGAAAAGGCTGTTTTGGTCGGGAGCGATCTGCCGGATCTGCCCGCATCGCGAATCGATAATGCGTTTACAGCGCTGGATACCCAAGACGCCGTGCTGGGCGGAAGCACCGATGGCGGTTATTACCTGATCGGATTCAGAAAAGAAACATTTTCCGCTGATTGTTTTAAAGGTATAGCATGGAGCACGTCCCGTGTTTTTCCGCAAACAATCGAGAAATTGAGACTGTTGGAAAAGAGTGTACACATCCTGCCGGAATGGATCGATATAGACGATCATCTTGACCTGAAAGAGTTTTATGAAAGAAATTTCACCGGAAACGGCACAGCATTATACACCATGAAGTATCTGACCGGAATTTACCCCCGATGAATCAGTCATGCCGGCACGGCATATTATGGCCGGACCGCATTGACATGCCCTGATGACATTCTTATATTTAAGTGTGAGCAATGATATTTTATCAATAAAAAAATCAGGGAGGGGAATCATGAAAAAAATATTCTTCTACATAGTCATATTCATCTTCGTATTAGGCTGTCAAAACGGTAACACCGAGCCGAAGGAGGGAAAATCAAAAATGATGAAAGCAAATACAGTAACATCTGAAAGCATCGCTACCCTGGCCGGAGGTTGCTTCTGGTGCGTGGAATCGGATTTTAAAAAGGTGCCGGGCGTGATAAAGGTCATATCCGGGTATGCCGGAGGTCAGGGAGAAAATCCCACTTATGAAACCTACGCGAAAATGGGTTATATTGAAGCCGTGCAGGTTTATTATGATCCGAAAAAAATTACCTATGAACAGCTTCTGAATTACTTCTGGCGCCATATTGACCCTACGGACGGAGGCGGACAGTTCATCGACCGCGGTCCCCAATACCGTAGCGCCATATTTTATCAGGATGATGAGCAGAAGCGGATTGCCGAAAAATCAAAGCTGGCGCTGGATAAGTCGGGCAAACTCGGAAAACCTGTTGCCACGGACCTGATTAAATTGACTAAATTTTATCCGGCGGAAG
>JBAZMO010000092.1:0-2765 GCA_041649655.1 Patescibacteria group bacterium | reverse complement strand
TCGTCAACCTCGGCGGCGATCATTGAGGAGATAAATCATTCCCGCAAGGCCTACATTATCACTGTTGAGGATCCGATCGAGTATGTTTTTGCCAATGATCTGAGTATTATTGAGCAGCGGGAAATCGGCCGCGATACCAATAATTTCGAGGATGCTCTTAAATATTTTCAAGAGGAAGACGGCGACGTGCTGTTTTTGGAGCAGTTGTCAAAACCGGAAGTGATACCTTTGGCGCTGGATATTGCCAGCGGCAATTCCTTGGTGATTACGACGATGGCCGCCGATACGGCCGGCAAGGCCGTGGCCTCAATTTTGGATTCTTTCACCAGTTTTGATCAGGATCGCATCAGGGACATGCTGGCTCGATCGTTGAAAGCCGTTGTCTGCCAAAAGATCATTCCTAAGATCGGCGGCGGCTTGAAGGCGATTTGCGAGATTTTGCTGGTTAATGATACGGTCAAGGCGACGATTGCCAAGGGCAATGTCGGCCAATTGGAAGACATCGTCCAGACCTCGCGCAAGGAAGGCATGATTTCTTTCAATCAAGCGCTGTTAGACGCCGTTAGAAAGGGCGAGATTTCTTCCGAGGATGCGGTTGCCAATTCGCCCGATCCCCAGGGTTTGGAAAAATTAACTCGCCAGTAGGGTTTAATCTTAAATCATCGCATGCCGGTTTATTATTATAAAGCTAAAGACGTTTCAGGCGCCGCCTTGGACGGCATTGTCGACGCCGCTTCGCCGGAAGCCGCCGCCGCTTTTTTGATGGATAAGAAATTGACGGTGTTGGACATCTCTTTGCAGCCGAAAATCGATTTTGTCCGCTTAGTGAATCTATTTTTGTCCAAAAAAGTGCCGATTAAGGAGTTGGTGGTCTTTTTCCGCCAAATGGCCGTCATGCTGGATGCCAATCTGCCGTTGGTGCGCGCGCTGAGGATCTTAGTCAAGCAGACCAAGAGCGAGTATTTCCGCAGCGTTATTGTGGGCATAGCCGATGAGGTCGACGGGGGCAGCGCGCTGTCGGTGGCGATGGAATTTTATTCCGATGTTTTTTCCAAGTTCTTTGTCAATATCGTCCGTTCCGGCGAAACCTCCGGCCGGTTGTCCGAGGTAATGAATTATTTGGCGGATCAGAAAGAAAAGGATTATGATTTGGAGGCCAGGATCAAAGGCATGATGATGTATCCAGCTATGATTATCGCCGTGCTTATTATCGTCGGTTTTATCATTATGGCCTATGTGGTGCCGAATATTGCTACCGTTTTGACTGAGTCGGGCGCCGAGTTGCCATTGATTACGCGGCTATTGATCGGCACTTCGGATTTTATCAGGACTTTCTGGTGGCTGATCGCCTTGGCGGCGGCCGTGGCGGCCGGAGCGATCATGTGGGGAGTCAAAACGCCCGGTGGCAAGGCCCTAATCGATCGGCTTAAACTCAATATACCTATTTTCGGCTTGGTTTACCGTCATATCTATATTGTCCGCATTTGCCGCAGCTTTGCCACGCTGGTTAAGGGCGGAGTGCCGATTGCGGTTTCTTTGGCGGTGGTGAGGGAAGTGGTGGATAATGCCGTCTACGAAGGCGTTTTGACTGATGCCAGCCGGAGCGTTGACGAGGGGAATCAAATTTCCGAGAGTTTTATGGCCAGCCCTGATGTTCCTGCAATCGTTTCGCAGATGATTTCCGTGGGTGAAGAATCCGGCAAGTTGGAGGAAATCTTGGATCGGATCGCTGATTTTTATTCGCGCGAAATCGACAATACCGTCCGCAACCTGTCCAATCTGATCGAGCCAATTATTATGATTGTTTTGGGCATCGCCGTGGGCGTGTTTGTGGCGGCCGTACTTTTGCCGATGTGGCAGTTGTCGTCGTCTTTTTAGCGGCCGCTTGATTTTTCCTTTTTTCTTTTTTAATTTTGTGCTATCATTATAATGTCAGGGGTGAAAGGACAAGCCAATAAAAGGTCGCTCAGGGTTTGGCCGGATTGCCCCTATTTTCCATTTTATCCACTCGCGAGTGGGAAAAAATAGATAAAAATAAATTTAATTCAAAATTTATGAATAAGAAAGGTTTTACTTTAATCGAATTATTAGTGGTCATCGCCATCATCGGCATCTTGTCCTCTATCGCCATTGTTTATTTGAGCGATGCCAGAGGCAAGGCCAATGATGCCAAGGTTAAATCCAATATCACTACCGCCTCGACGCAGATTGAGATTGATCGGGCTAATGGCGGAACTATTGATGCTGCTGCCTTAAGTGCAGTAATTGATAAATTGGGCGCTGTTCCTTGTACTACTGCTGATTGGTCAGAAGTTCATGATACTGCTTTTGATAATGTTGCTTTTTACAGCACACTGTGTACTACTGGTAATACTGATGGTGATATTTTTTGCGCTGACTCCCAGGGTTATAGGGGTAATATCACTGTAATGCCTACTGTTGTTACTGGCGAATGTAATTAATTTTTCAGTTAATATCCCAATCCTCCCATCGCCGGCTTAAGCGGCTTCGGGAGGATTTTTGTTTTGCCAAGTTTGTGTTATAATATGGGTATAATATGTTGCGTCAAACTAAATACAAAATAACCATTTACGCGCTGGCCGGCTTGATTTTGCTGACCTTGCTGGGATTCTGGCTGTATTGGGCTTCGGCGCAAGCGCGGGATTACCGGCGTTTGGCCGATCTTAAGGTTTGGCAGAATATTTTAAGCGATTATTATGCTCAAAACGGCACTTATCGCGTGCCTGATTGCGGGGCGGGCGAGA
>JBAZMO010000091.1:0-2848 GCA_041649655.1 Patescibacteria group bacterium | reverse complement strand
GGATAAATTGGGCGGCGTCGGAGCCGTGGAATTCGCGGCGCGCGAGCATGACTTGACCGGCGAGTTGCGGCCATTGGCCGACAGTGATCCGGCAGAAGAGGAGCCGACCTTCACTTCCTTCAGCCGCGGCAGCCAGGAAGAAACAGCAGCAGCGCCGGAGGAAGAAGATGATGAAACGGAAAATCCGTTATTTGACGAGCCGGAAGAAACCGCGAGTGAAATCATTGAAGATGAAATAATTGATAATGATGAGGAGGAACCGGTCTTCAATAATCATAATATTGAAACTGAAGCGATGAAGGAAGAAACTATTGCGGCTGAAGAAGCTGTTGAGGAGGCGGAGGCCGAGGAGATTGAAGAGCTGATTGAAGAAATTGAAGAAGTAGAAGCAGTAGTGCCGGCAGAAATTATTGAGGAGGAAGAAATAATTGAAGAAACGCCGGCCGAGCCGGAAGAAGAAATTGAGGAGGATGAAGCTGAAGTTGAGACACCTAAAAAATCGCGCAAAAATTTTTTTAGCGATGACGAATGGACATAAATGAATCGCCATAAAGCCAATCCCTTGGGTGATTATTTGAGGGAAAAACGTTTGGATTTGGGCAAGACCTTCAAGAAGGCCTCCCAGGATTTGAATATTCCCATTAAATATCTGGAGGCGTTGGAGAACGACCAGCCGGAATTGCTGCCGGGCCGCGATTATTTTGAAAAATATCTGTCAGCTTATATCGGCTATTTGAAAATCAAGCCGGCCGAAATCGAACCGTTGCAGAATAAGCTCAAAGCGATCAAACCGCGGCAGGATATCAAGAAGCAGGGCCCGGTGGCTTGGTCTGAATATTGGGTCAGAGCCGCGGTCATCCTGATCATTTCAGCTTTGATTATTTTTTTAATCATGAAAGTCAATGCCATTTTCCAGCCGTCGGGACTTGAGATATTTTCTCCGTCGGACGGCTTGATTACGCTCGATCGCCAATTGGAAGTCAAGGGGCGTTCGACGCCCGAGGCCGAAGTGATCATTAATAACAAAGCGGTTCTAGTCGATCAGGCGGGTAATTTCTCGACTTTTGTCGACTTGCAAAAAGGTTTGAATTTGATTAAGATAACTGCAAAGAAAAGATACAGCCGGGCCAGCGAGGCGGAAATCAGAGTTTTATTTAACGAATAAATTACATATTTTATGGCAAAACGAGCATCGGAGGAAGGCAATGAAAAATCCAAGGCCGTCGAGGCGGCTATCGGCCAGATCAAAGAACGGTTCGGCGATGGCGCGATCATGAAATTCGGCGAAGCCCGGGCAATGGACATCGATGCTGTGCCGACCGGCTGTCTGTCGCTGGATATCGCTTTGGGAGTCGGCGGCGTGCCGCGCGGCCGGATTGTCGAGATTTTCGGTCCGGAGGCCTCCGGCAAGACGACTTTAGCCCAGCATATTGTCGCTGAGGTTCAGAAATTGGGCGGCGTGGCGGCCTTTGTCGATGCGGAACATGCCTTGGATCCCGATTACGCCCGCAAGATCGGCGTTAAAGTCGATGACTTGTTTATTTCCCAGCCGGATACCGGCGAACAGGCGCTCGAAATTGTTGAGACCTTGGTGCGTTCCAACGCTATTGATGTGATCGTGGTCGATTCGGTGGCCGCTTTGGTGCCGAAAGCCGAGATCGAAGGCGATATGGGCGACTCCCACATGGGGCTCCAAGCCCGCTTGATGAGCCAGGCCCTCAGGAAGCTGACCGGCGCCATTTCCAAGTCCAACGTAGTGTTGATTTTCATCAATCAGATCAGGATGAAGATCGGCGTCTTTTTCGGCAATCCGGAGACCACGACCGGCGGCAATGCTTTGAAATTCTATTCCTCGGTCAGGATCGAGGTGCGTCGCGCCGCGCAAATCAAGCAGGGCGAGAAGAACATCGGCAACCGCGTCAAAGTCAAAGTTGTCAAGAACAAGGTGGCGGCGCCGTTCCAGACCTGCGAATTCGATATCATGTATAACGAAGGCATTTCGGTCTCCGGCGATCTGATCGATGTCGGCGTTGAGAAGGGCGCGATCAAGAAGAGCGGCAACACCTATACTTTCGGCGAAGAGAAATTAGGCACCGGCCGGGAGAATGCCAAGGCCTATTTGCGTCTGAATCCCAAATTGATCGCCGCAATCAGACAACAGATTATGGAACAAGTGAAGCTGGCGCGCGAACAAGAGCTGGCCGGCCTGGCTCCGGCCGCGCCGTATGAGGACGAACCATTGCCGGAGGAGAATTAAATTTATAGTTATAGTGCGCAAATAGACATACTCTGGCGTTAGGCCGGGGTATGTTTTTTTACCATTTTACTACTATTTTGGCTAGTTGACATTGCGTAGTTTTTTTGCTAAGGTAGCTTATTAAACAGTTAGTAAGCCATATTAAAATTTTAAATTTATAAATTTTGTCTTAATTTAGACGATTTTGTTTGCTTTATTGTCGCTTTGGGAGTAAAAATAGCCACAAAATGGCCGGTTTTTACTCTTGAGGCAATAATGCCTCTTCTTCCGGAGATAATCCGAACAAAAGGAGGAAGGAATGGACGTTGACAATTGGTTTAAGTGGTTTAAGAGAATTTTTATAAGGTCTAGGCGTAGGGAACAACCGAAAGAAAGGATGACCAATCCAGTGGAACAAACGCCAAAATCACGCTTAAGATTGCCGATTATTAAAACCGGCTCAGTCATTGGGCGCGATCACCTGAGGTTGAATAGGAATAATCAAGACAGTTTCTGTGCGGGATTGATCCACGCCAACAGCAAGAATTATTATTATGGCGTAGTTTGCGACGGCTGCAGCGGCCGTAATGCTCTAGCGACTAAAAATGAAGT
>JBAZMO010000090.1:0-2945 GCA_041649655.1 Patescibacteria group bacterium | reverse complement strand
TCAAAATCTACCACGTATTTCCCGGCAGAGGAAACCCAGTTGGAATCTATGCATTTCTTGATGTATTGCAATTCCTGGCCGTTTAGATTCGGTACAGAAAGCGGGATCATTTTTATTGTTCCTATACGTTATAAATCCCGGGTTTGTAGATGCCCCGGTTTTCCTTAAACCATTCTATGGTATTTTTGAGGCCTTTTTCCAGGTTATATTCCGGTGACCAGCCTAATATGCGTTTAGCTTTGGCATTATCGGATCGTAGTCGCTCGACTTCGCTTTTTTGAGGCCTTTTCCGGACCTGCTCTGATTCGATTTTGATATTGCGCTTAAGGTATTTAGCAATGAGATACGCTAAGTCTTCGATTGAAATTTCAGAATTGCTGCCGAGGTTGATAATTTCTCCGATAGCTTCCGGGCGTTCGCCGGCGCAAATAAACCCGTTCACTGTATCTTCCACATATGTTAAATCCCGGGTCGGGGTTAATGCTCCAAGGTTTATTTTTGTTTTTCCGTTAAGTATCTGAGTGATGATCGTAGGTATGACGGCTCGTGCCGATTGCCTTGGGCCATAAGTATTAAACGGCCGGACAACCGTTACCGGTAGATTAAAAGACCGGTAAAATGAAAGCGCGAGAAGATCCGCCGCTGCTTTAGTTGCCGCATAGGGGGACTGAGGATTAATAGGATGTGCTTCTGGTATCGGAACAGATTGAGCAGTACCGTATATTTCACTCGTGGATGTAAGAACGACTTTTTTAACTTCGGAATCTTTTACCGCCTGTAAAATGTTTAAAGAACCCCCGATATTGGTTTCAACGTACGCTTCAGGAGAATGATATGAGTAAGGAATACCGATCAACGCGGCGAGGTGAAAAACCATATCGACATCACGTATAGCCTGCCTGATAATATCGGCATCACGGATATCCCCGGAAATTATTTCTATGCGTCCTTTAATTTTTGAAGATTCGAGCCAGCCCCAGGAATTTCTGGAATTATAATGAACAAATGCTTTTACCGTATATCCGCAAGCAACCAATTTTTCGGTTAAATGGCTTCCGATAAAGCCTCCGGCGCCCGTTACCAGCACTCTAGTGTTAGTCTTATTTTTACGCATTTTTTTAAGGCTATTTGCTTCCCACATTAATGCTATCCTTGCCTGCCAATGGATTTATATATAAAACCGGCTTGTTTCATTTGCTCAGGGTTGAATATATTCCTTCCATCAATAATGATGGGTTGCCGAAGCAGGGATTTTATTTTCTTTAGATCAAGGCTGCGGAATTCCCGCCATTCCGTCAGGATCACCAGGCAGTCGCTGTTTCTTGCCGCGTCATACGCGCTTTTAGAAAAAGTAATATCTTTTAATTCCTTTTGAGCATTAGGCATTGCTTGAGGGTCATACGACTTGATGTCGGCCCCGGCCTGGATAAGAATCTTTATAATATCCACGGCTATGGAATTGCGTATATCATCGGTATCCGGCTTAAAACTTAAGCCCAGAACACCGATACGCTTGCCCTTCAGGCTCCAGAATGATTCCTGTATTTTTTTGACGATAACCATTTTCTGTTCCTGGTTTATTTTGCGCACGGCCTTGAGCAATTCAAAATCATAGCCTTTTTCTCCCGCAAAATGAATAAAGCTATTCAGGTCTTTAGGGAAACAATAACCGCCGAATCCCGCTCCGGCGTTTAAAAAATTACGCCCTATGCGTTTATCCAGGCCCAGCGCTTCTGATACCTTAGCAATGTCGGCATTTACTTTTTCGCACAGGTTAGCTATCGCGTTAATATAAGAGATTTTGGTAGTGAGGAAACAATTTGAGGCGTGTTTAATAATCTCGGCAGTATTGGTATTAGTGACTATGATCGGGGCATTTATGGAACTGTATAGGCGGCGCATGATTTTTTCGGCCTTTTTACTTTCCAAACCCAGGATTATGCGGTCTGGATGAAATGTGTCGTATAACGCCTGTCCTTCGCGCAGGAACTCAGGGTTAGAAACGATATCGAAGTCTATCTTCCGGGGCGTGTTCATTTCTACGATCTTTTTTATCTTTTCCCCGGTTTCTGCAGGCACGGTGCTTTTTTCTACGATTATCTTGTATTCTTTAATGGATTTGGCGATCTCAAGGGCGACTCTTTGAACAGCGGATAAATTAGTGCTTCCGTCCGGTAATGAAGGCGTTCCTACGCAGATAAAAATAACAAGTGAACGTTCAGTAGCTTCTTTGATACTATTGCTGAAGGTGAGGCTTTTTGCCCGCTTGTTTCTTAATACAATATCTTTTAATCCCGGCTCGTAAAAAGTTACTTTATTTTTTTTGAGGTCATCTATTTTTTTGCTGTTGTTATCTACGCAGACCACCTGATTGCCCAGCTGTGCAAAAGAGGCCGCAGTTACAAGACCTATGTGGCCTGCGCCGATAACGGCAACATTTAACGGATATTTATTGAATTGTTGGTTTTGCATGAGTTCTCTGGTCCAACTGCTCCAATTCTTGTTTTAAATTGTTATACTCTGCCTCTTTTCTCTCTAAGAAATGCTGTAGCAATCGCAATCTTTCTTCTATGCCTTTCTCTGTTAAAAGGTAATGGATTTTTTGTAGTTTTCCGGGGTTATTGGTAAAATTTTTGGCTGTGATCAAGCCTCTTTTAATGAGCTGGTGTAAAAGGTAGTTGGTCTTGCCAAGGGATATACCTAATTTACGGGAAACGGCCCTTTGACTGACCGCGGGGTCTGCTTCCAACTCCTTGATAATAAACAAGATTTCTTCTTTAGGGGTCTGTTCATTCATTGAACACCTATTTTAACAAAAAGACGCAATATGGTCAAGAGATATGTTGCGCCGGGTGGCAAATTTCGCATATTTGCCGGATCTGCTCTTTATCCAGTTCAGGATACATCGGAAGAGATAATACCTCTTCCTGGGCGCTTTCAGCTAC
>JBAZMO010000089.1:0-2958 GCA_041649655.1 Patescibacteria group bacterium | reverse complement strand
GATGGATTTAATGTTGACGGGTGTTTATACAGTACCGAAAATTCGTGATATTGCTAACCAGCAGTGGGGTTTCCGGACTAGAAAATCTAAGCGGATGGGCGGAAACGAGATTTCTATGAGTGGGATTTATAACATTTTTATCAATCCGTTTTATGCCGGACTGATTAAACACAAAGGCGAACTATACCCAGGAAAACACAAGCCAATGATAACCTTGGAGGAATTTGATAGGATTCAGGATATCTTGGGTCGAAAGGGTAAGCCAAGACCGTATCGGCATAGCTTTGCCTATACCGGAATGATCACTTGTGGAGAGTGCGGTAGCTCAATAACCGCTGAGGAAAAGGTAAAAACCAATAAAACTGACGGTAAGGTTAAAACATATCGGTTCTATCACTGCACCCGTAGACGCCAAGGCACTAATTGCACTCAGCGTAAATTTATTCGAGAAGAGGTATTAGAGAAGGCCCTAGCTGATCAATTGACCCACTATGAGATTCTACCCGAATTTAGAGATTGGGCCTTAGATGTTTTGAGAAGTCAGCACGGCCAAGAGGTACAAGAGAGAAGCGACATCCAAGATTCGCTGGTGAGGGCGTTAAAGGATAACCAGCGACAGCTCGATAACCTAACTCAGATGCGAATTCGAGACCTACTCTCCGACGAAGAATATATTCAGCAGAAAGAAGCTCTACTCTCCACCCAACGAGAACTCCGACAGTCGCATGATCGTGCCGAACAACGAGCTGATCATTGGCTCGAGCTAACCGAAAAGGTATTTAATTTTGCCGCTAATGCCAGAGAAGCTTTTCAGAGCGGCGATCTAATGACTAAACGAGAAATACTGGCTTCACTCGGTCAGAACTTTCAGCTTAAAGATGGAATACTCACTCTGGAAGCTCATCCTTGGCTTCAACCGATTAAAAATGGCTATCCAAAACTAGAGAAACAATATCTTCGGTTAGAACTCAATGAAGTTGGCTCTGATAAAGAAAAAACACCAGCATTAGCCGGCATTATTTCTGACTGGCAGGGGTGGAAGGAATCGAACCCTCGTTCTGGGTTTTGGAGACCCATGTCCTACCACTGAACGACACCCCTATAATGTACAACGATCAGTGTCCTACCTCCGCCAACTGGCGGAGAACGACACCCCTACGAATCAACAGATGTATTTTACCATAAACCCCGCTTCGGGAGCGGGGTTTTACTGTGGCTTTATCGCCATCGGAGGAGGGGTGTACTGAAATGAGCTAAATCCGGGTTGGGCGGAGCTGTTGTTTGAGGAGGACTCTAGCCCGACGAGTTCAGCGAGAGCACCCGCGGATTTAGCCATTGAATAGCCCCGACGACTGGCCGTCCTTTCGGTGCTACCACTTTGGACGAGCAAAGTGGTAGCGAAAAGATACTTGTAAGATTCTGGACAAGCCTGCCTGCCGGCAGGCAGGCCAGAATGACGAAAACGGCCTTGAAGGCCTAGATGCTTCGATCCGTCAGCTGACGGACTCAGCATGACAAAGGGAGGATTACTTGGTTTCTTTGTGGGGAGTCCGCTTGCGGCAGATCTTGCAGAACTTTAACCGGTTGATGCGATCCGGAGTATTGGTTGGGTTCTTGCGAGTATGATAATACGTCTGCTTACATTCGGTGCAGATCAGTTTGATCAATGGACGTTTAACCTTTTTCTGGATTTTACCTTTTTGGGCCATAGTAGTGAGTTAATATGAACGATTGTAAGATTCTGGACAAGCCAGAATGACGGAATGTGTAGCTTATACTTTTTTGACTTGAAGGAAATCTAATTCGACGGGGGTTTCGCGACCGAAGATAGAGACTAACACTTTAATCTTACCGCGAGCTTCGTCGATCTCACTGACCGCGCCATCGTAATCTTTGAACGGACCATCGTTGATATGGACCAAATCCCCCATCCGTAAATCAATCTTATGTTTTGGCTCCTCTACCCGCATCCGTTTCTTGATGGTATCCATCTCGATATCCTCAATAGGAACTGGGACAGTGCCAGAACCGATGAACCCGGTAACGTTGGGGGTGTTACGAACCACATACCAAGAAGCCTCAGTAACAACCATCTTGACCAGGACATAGCCAGGAAAGATCTTTTTCTCGACCGTCTTACGCTTACCGTTCTTGATTTCGATCTGCTTTTCTTTGGGGACTAATACTTTAAAGATCTTATCGCCCATATCCAGCGATTCGATACGCTGACGCAGGCTATCGGCTACCGCGTCTTCGTAACCAGAGTAAGTGTGCAAAACATACCAACTCCCGGGACCGGCGTCATTTAATGCATCCAGTGTGGCTTTATCGCCATTTGGAGTTTCTTCGATGACCTCTTCGGATTGCTGTTGTTCGTCTGCCATTTTATTTATTGTACTGGGGTAGTATCTACTTGAATATCTCCGGGGTTAACTTGGATGGGCGAACCTGCCCCAGATGAAGTGGATGCCTGACGGGATTCTTTTAGAACCAATGCTTCTCTTAGAGCGGAAGTAATCCCTAAATCAGCTAAACCAGCAAAGACACCAAATAATGCCGAGATTATTACAACTGCAACCGTCATCCGCAAAACCGTTGTACGAGTAGGCCAAGTTACCCGGCCCAGTTCGCGGAACGCTTCGAGGATAAACTGCTTAATGGTCTTGAACATAGTCTTAACAATTAGCTGTCGGTAGCCCCGATGGGGATCGGGGATAAACGTTAGTTACACTAACGTTTAGCAAACTGAGGAGCCCGACGAGCACGCTTAAGCCCAGGTTTCTTACGTTCTTTGGCTCTGGGATCGCGAGTTAGGAGTCCGGCGCTCTTGAGGGTTTTGCGCAAAGCTAGATCAACATCAAGCAGGGCGCGGGCTACACCGTGACGAATGGCATCGGCTTGGCTCCTAGGACCGCCACCGGCCACGATTACCGATATATCAAAGCGATCCTTCATCCC
>JBAZMO010000088.1:0-2965 GCA_041649655.1 Patescibacteria group bacterium | reverse complement strand
ATTGGAAGTCGCTCGAATACCCGGCGGCTTGCCGCGGGGATGAGAGCGACACACGATAATAAGCAGTCGGCGGAGCCGACTCTATATCCAATGCAGTTGCCCTGATACCCCGCCGCTAGCGGCGGGGTCAACTTCATTTAGAACTTAATTTTTTCTTCAGCAAGTTGTTAAGCACGGCCGGGTTGGCCTTGCCCTTGGCCTCGCGCATGGCCAGGCCGATCAGGAATTTGAAAGAGACCTCTTTGCCGGCGTTATAATCAGCCACGGCTTGCGGGTTGGCTTGAATGACTTGGTCGATGATGGCGGCCATTTCTTCGTCATTTTCCATTTGGCCGAGATTTTTCTCCGTCATGATCGCTTTGGGCGCTTGGCCGGTTTTAAACATGGCTTCCAAAATCTCTTGGGCGGCCAGATTATTGATTCGATTGCTATAGATCAAAGTCAGGAGCTCGGCGAAATTTTCCGGCGTGATCGCGGCCGCGCTGATGGCGGTCTTGCCGAGATTAAGATGCTTCAAGAGATGAGTCACGAGCCAATTGCCAGCCAGGCGGGCTAATTTTTTGCCGTCTTGCGCCATGATTTCCGCTTCGGTGCCTTCGGTTTCCGGCAAAGCTACCAGCCAAGCGATCAATTCCGACATGACGTTTTCGGTGAAAGCCGCTAGGTGCTTATCGTTGATGATAATTTCAGCCAAATCCGGATCGAATCGGTATTCGCTGACGAATCTTTTTAATTTGGCTTGCGGCAATTCCGGCAGCTCGCCCTTGAGCCGTTCGACCAGTTCTGTGGCGATGATGAGCGGCGGCAGGTCCGGTTCGGGGAAATAACGGTAGTCGGCGGCGGTTTCCTTGACCCGTTGGGTAAAGGTCGTTTGCGAACTCTCATCCCAGCCGCGGGTTTCTTGGACTAATTTCTCACCGGTTTCAAGCGCTTTGATTTGGCGCTTGATTTCGAAATCGATGGCGCGTTCCAGGGCGCGGAAAGAGTTGATGTTTTTTAGTTCGGTCTTGGGATTCAGCTTATAATCCAAAACGGCCTTGACCTCGTTGCCCTCGATGAAAAATTTGCCCGGCTCTTGCAAGGAGACATTGGCTTCGCAGCGCATCTGGCCTTTTTCCATGTCGGCCTCGGAGACCTCCAAATAGCGGAGGATGCGCTGGTATTCTTGGCAGAAGGCCTTGGCTTCTTTGGCGCTCTCGATGGCCGGTCCGGTGACGAGTTCGATCAGCGGCGTGCAGGCGCGCGCGAGATCGACGTAGGCCTCGGCTTGGCCGTGAGCCAGTTTGCCGGTGTCTTCTTCCAGATGGATGCGGATAATGGGGATGTCTTTCTGGCCGATGGTCAGATGGCCGTCAAAGGTCAGCGGCTGGTCGTATTGGGAGATTTGGTAGCCCTTGGGCAGATCGGGGTAAAAGTAATTCTTACGGTCGAATTTGGTGGTTTTGGCGATTTGGCAATCCAAAGCCAGGCCGACTAAGATCGTCCAGTCGATAGCTTGGCGATTGGCGGCCGGCAAAGCGCCCGGATGGCCCATGCAGATCGGGCAGACATTCTCATTAGGGTGGTCGCGCAGTTCGTAGCCGTTCTCGCAGGTGCAGAACATTTTGCTTTTGGTTTTGAGTTCGGCATGTATTTCCATGCCGATGACAGGGACAAGTTTCATAGAATCAAATTAAGAATGTTTTCCCCCTCCTTTCCAAGGAGGGGTTGGGGGAGGTTTTGAATCGTAAGAGAAATAAAGAGTTATCCATAATCCCTCCTAATCTCCCTTTGGAGAGGGGAGAAATTAATACAATTATTCTACATTTTTTGACTGATAAAATCAAGTTTTCTGATAAAAAAGGCCGCCCAGTTGTCGGGGCGGCGGTGGCAAGGTGCGGTTAGTTAAGATTGGAGATTGGCGCTTTGGCCGTCGGCGCTGATGACGAAGTCGTCGAAACAGCCGGGGAAGAGTTGCTGGAATTCTTTCAATAAACTCATCATCATCGCTCGGATTTCCCATTGGGCGTGGTGATCGCAACGCATCCGGAAGATCCAGCGCCACTCAGCCAAGTTAGTGGAGATGACTATTTCCGAGCAGACGGCATTGGGCAGAAAGAACCGCGCGTCTTCTTTTTTGACTTTGGTTCGATACCACTGATACCAGCGGTCAATCAGCTTCATCCGACGTCGGTAATTGCCGGCGAGGCCGGCTTCGATAATTGATGGCGGGGTGACGAAATAATCATCATCGACAAAGCCGCCCTCATCGCAATAACGCTGCGATTCTTGGCTATAAGCAACGCGTTCGCGATGGCGGACTTGTTGATGGGTAAAGGCGCGAGAGCAACCGGTGATGCGAGCCATGGCCCACCAATGCGCCAGTTTTTCGTCGCGGGAATAATCGATTTTTGGCGATAAAATAGCACTAGTTCTGTCGCCCAAAGGATTAGCCGGCGTGTAGTCAACGGCGAATTCCTCGAACAATATCGGCGCTATTTCTGCCAATTGGTCGATCATTTCCCGTTCGAAATAGTAGTAATGGCCGGCGCGCCTCTTGAATAAGTCGCGGAACATACGGGCATTGCCGCTGACTAGATAGTTATTGGCGCCGAGGTGGCGTGTTATAACCAATAAATGATTAGCCAGTAACAAGTCGATCATCGCTTGCGCATGGATATCTTGAAGTAGAAACGCCAGCCAAGAATGCTCGATGACGCTTTCGTGGCCGGAGAGCAGAATCGATTTGACGAATGTTACCGCTGAACCGGGGGTGATTCTCTTGTCTGACTTATAACAAGTTCGGCCGGCTGCCTCGATCAATTCCAGTAATCTCGAATCGGTGTAGCCGCAAGTGGTGGCCAAGATATTCGCTTTACCAATCATGCTATTTCTCCCTTTCAGTTGACATCGTCGCCGGTGGAAAAAAGCTCATCAATGTAGGATCGGATGAATTTAAAGACAGTAGCCGGCGGCTGATCGCCGT
>JBAZMO010000087.1:0-2974 GCA_041649655.1 Patescibacteria group bacterium | reverse complement strand
ATCCAGGCCCACCACAGGGCTTTCAAATTATTCTTCATTTCAACGCCCAAGGGACCGAAATCATAAAATCCCTGCAAACCGCCGTAAATTTCCGACCCGGGGAAAACAAAACCGCGACGTTTGCACAAGGAGACGACTTTCTCCATCAAATTCAAATCATCCTTTGCCATATATGCTATTAGCTTTAATCCTTAAGAGTTGCCTTAATCTTAACGAAAATCCCTGATTTAGTCAAAAAAACGCCCCGCTAACGAAGCGTCCGCTCTTGACTTAATCCGACTCCGGCTCAAACCTATTCCGCCGGACCGGCCTCGTAAGCTCCGGCGACTCGGCCGGCCAAATTATAAAGAGAAATCGTTAAATCTTCATCATTAATCGGCAAATCAACGGCTAACCTGCCCGCAACAGCCGCCGGCGCGCCATAGGCCCGATAAGTCGCCGCCAAAAAATTAACAGCGATCGAATCGCGATTCAAACCGACTGACGCCAAAGGCAGACACAACAAGCCAAAACCCAAGCCGACTAACGACAGTATAACAGCGGCAACAGCAGTTTGGGAAACAAGGACAAGGGCCTGACGAAAATTAAAGGCCGGCCAAAGACGTTTTCTGAGCGGCAAAGACCGCACCCAATTGGCCGACGGCTGACGGACTTCATCGGCGCCGGCAACTTCCTCGCCCAAAAGGCCCTTCATTACGCCGCGGAAATCATTGAGCCATTTTTCCTCCAAGAACCAATGCTCGCCGACCCTGAAGGCCTTGACTTTGCCGCGTCGCGCCAGCTCAGCCAGATATTTCTCAGTCACCTTGAGCTCCTTAGCCGCCTCAGCCAAATGGAGCAGCCGGCTCTTCGAATATTTGCCGAGCGAATTTTTAAGCTCTGATATTTTTTCCGCTAATTCCATATGCCGATATTATACCATAATCAACCGACGCCGACAAAAAAAGCCCCCGCTAGGGGGCTTCCGGATCGACCGATTACTTTGTTTTCTGATCACTGACATATTTGGAAATCGCCTGAACGACGCGGGAATCGGATTTTAACTTTTCTGTCAAAACGACCTGATCGCGATTGATGACCATGCGATCAGACGGACCATGGATCTCATTGCCCAGCTTGATCAAAGTCAATTCCTGCTGGCTGGAATCAGCCGGCGTCGCCGTACCTTGCTGAGTGGTCTGCAACGGCTTGGTGACAACCTGGAGATAATAAATATCAGCCAAAGTCAAGGTCTTATTGCTAACGGCCTTCACTTTGCCGAAATACACCTGGCCGTTGACTAGGAAGACGGCTTGCCAATCGGAAGCGGAAACGGCCGCGATCGGATCGCCGCCAAACATCTGATAACAGCTCCAGCCGGCTTTCACCAAAGCCAGAATAATAACCGCGACAATAACGACTGCGATAATGATCTTGACGAACCTGGCCGATCCACGGCCCGGCTTCGGCAACGAGGCCGACTCATCATTATTCTCCATCAAGTCGAAGGAATCCTTGGTTTTGCTTATTGCCATATTTTTTGATCTGCGGATAAACCCGCTTTAATTATTAATACTGGATAGATAAAAATATCATACCATACCGTAAGCCGCCGTTCAACCCTTTCTTTTGGGAAATGAAAAACCGCTCTGGCGATGCTCCAAGATATCGCCGATCATTACGCTTAGGGCGGTGGTTACCGGCACGGCGATAATAATGCCGGCGATGCCCGCTATTTTGGCGCCGATCATCATGGCGATAATGACGACGACCGGATTAAGTCCGACCGCCCGACGCATAATCTGAGGCGTAATCAAATAATTTTCGCATTGTTGGATGAGCACGAACAACAGCAGAGTCAGCAACCCCAAAAGAGGCGACTGAGTAAAAGCGATGAAAACCGCCGGTACGCCGGCGATGATCGGCCCGAAATAAGGAATTATCTCGGCCACTCCGGCTATCAACGCCAGCACCCAAACATATTTGACGCCCAAAACGCTCAAGCCGCCAAGAGTCAACAGAAAAATAATCAAAGACAGCACTAACTGCCCCCTTAGCCATAAACCGATCTTTTCCTGCATGCGATTAATCAGATGGGTGGAATAATCTTGATATTTTTCGGGCAACACCGAGGCGATCTTGCGCTTCATCTGCTTATCATAAACCGCCAAATAAAAAGCGATGACTAAAACGACCAGGACATTGAAGACGCTGCCGACGAAAGAAATCGCGCCGCCGAAAATATTAGTGGCTAAGGCGGCAACAGTGGCTTGAGCCGATTGGATAGCGTCATAAACCCCCTGCTGAAGGCCGTGGCTTTCAGAAAAATGTTCGAATGATTGCCAGCCGAATGACAGCTTCTGCCAATACGACGGGAAATCATCAGCCAGATTCTTGATCTCGATACTGATCGGATTGATCAATAATAATAATGAGGAAAAAATCGCCCCCAAAGCCACCACATAAATGAAAAAAGCGCTCAAGCTGCGCGGCAATTTCCATTTCTGCAGCCAATCAACCCAAGGGCTGATCGCCGAAGCCAAGACCAGGGCGATAAAAGACATTATGACGATGTCCCAAATGAAGTAAGAGAAAACAACAGCTAAGACAACGGCTAAAATTTTAAACAGCGTTGCAGTGGAAATCTCAATGGTTGTTTTTTTTGGTTCCGGCATAGATGTTATTTTAATAATGCTCTGATTGATTTTTTCCCTATTTATATTATACTACATTCAGGATCAAAAGCCAAAATCATGAAAACAATCATTAAAAATAAAGAGGGCCTGTTCAGTTATGAAATCCTGGAGACCTGGCGAGCCGGGCTGGTTTTAACCGGGCCGGAAGTTAAGGCGGTCAAAGCGGGGCAAATCAGTTTAAAAGGGTCATTCATCCAATTTGACGTCAAACAGGAGTTATGGCTGATTAACGCCTATATCGCCCCTTATAAGCCCGCCAGCGGGGTCCAGAACGGCTATGATCCCTACCAACGGCGCAA
>JBAZMO010000086.1:0-2994 GCA_041649655.1 Patescibacteria group bacterium | reverse complement strand
AGAATAAGAGAAACGAGTTCATTGTATTTCGGTGGTACTGCTGGATCAGATAATGATGTTAATCTATACAGGGGAGGAGCAGATATTTTGCAAACAGATGATAGTTTTCGTGCTGCGGGGTATCAAAGTAGCGATGGAACAGCCGGAATATCTAGTGCTACAGCAACAATTCGTAATGCGACGGATACGGGAGATTGTATAATCACTCAAAAAAACGGATTAATAGTTGATGTTAGTGGAGAGGGATGTTTCTAGGAAAAAACAATTTTTAATTCACAATTCACAATTTTCATTTAAATATCAAATCATTTAATCACCAAAACATCACCCCAACAATGTAACAATTTAGCAATGTAACAATATAAACAAACAATGTTCAAAATCCCAAAACCCTACATCATAATATCCTCAACCATCCTACTTATCACAGTAGTCTTCTTAGTATTGTCTCTCCAGATGAAAGCATCCTTTAGTCCTAGGATAGAATACCAAGGAAAACTAATGACTAGTGCCAATGCAGTGGTAGCTGATAATATCTATGATCTAGAATTTAAACTTTGCAACTCTCTCTCTGGAACTTGTACATCTGGGGATGGTCAAGTATGGAATGAGATAAGATCAACCTCCAATCTTTGGACAGAATCAACTATCTCTACAATAACCACCAATGATTCAACAAGTTGCGGTGGTACTGGTTTTACAAAAATAGCTTACAGTACAGACAGTAATGAATCATCTCTAGCTATAGATCAAAGAATATATAATTCTACAAAGAAAACTTCATACATAATCAAATCATTAGACACAACGTCAAATTATATCTGTATCCAAAACCCAGTAGTCCCATGGGAAGCAACAGACACTATTACCAATAGAACTTTAGTCAAGGGAGGAATATTCTCAGTAATGCTTGGCGATATTAATCCAATAAGTAATGTAAATTTCAACAATGACCTCTATCTTGAAATAAGTGTTTATAATACCAATACAACATCATGGGAAAAACTATCACCAAGGAAGAAACTATCTACCACATCATCTTCAATGTCTCTCAATGGCTACACCTGGGAAACACCACCAGCCATTGGATCAATAACCCCAAATACAGCCACCTTCACTCTCACTACAGTAACCGGAGACACACCGGAATTGAGGATAGTTAATTCAGAAATATCATATTCCAGTATTGCTAGAATCGGCACTGACAATGTTTTGATTATAAAAAATAAAGTTTCTTATGAGTCTAATCTTGTTGATAGTCAAATAATAAAATCCCAAGATTCTAGCGATCCAAATACTAAATCTCAATTAGATCTTGGTGATATTGGTGGTGGTACAAATTTTATCGGAAAAAATATTCATTTTACAACAGATCAGGGAGAGAAACTAACACTATTATCAAATGGTAATATTGGTATTGGCACCACTACTCCTGTCTCTTTGCTGACTATTTACGCTAGCAACCCAGAATTAAGAATGATTAATGTGGATAATGGCAGCTATTTGAAAATATCACGTGGTGGCAGTAATGGGTTATCTTTTTACAACAAACCAAACAATGCTACGGACGATTCGGACAACACTAAACTTCTTTTGCATGGTGATGGGCCAAATGGATCAACGACCTTTTTGGATTATTCGCCATCACCAAAAAATTTATATGTTTATAATGAGCCATATTTGAGTACCACACAATCAAAATTTGGCGGATCATCAATGTATTTTGATGGCTCTAACGATTACATTTCATCTCCGTCAAATACTGACTTTGAATTTGGAACTAATGATTGGACTATGGATTTTTGGTTTAGAGCCAATAGTAGCGTTAATGCTTGGAAGGGTATAGGCGGTGGTGATTGGGATATTGTGAGTGGTAATGGATCCAATTATAGTATGCCAGTTTTTGCTTATAACAACGTCCACCCAACCAGTGGCAAAATATTCACCGTATATTTATCCTCAACTACTGGAGGTAATCCCAAATCTATTTCTGCAACGCTAGATTGTTATAATAAGTGGAACCACATAGCACTGGTTAGGTTTGGCGCAACAGTCACACTCTATTTGAATGGTATTGCTTCTGGGAATGTAAATATTGGGGATTCTGCCAATCTCATAAAGAGTGGCTTTATGCTTGGACGATATTTAAATAATGGTAGCATGATATATAGTGATGGCTATATAGATGAATTCCGCATAGTAAATGGCAAAGCAATGTGGACTAGTAATTTCAATACTGCACTTCCTTCTGTTCCGTATTCGGTGCCAGGAATGATTCTATCTTCTTCTGACTCTACGAATGTTAATGAGTTAGGTGAATTGAGAGTGGGTGATGTAAATTCTGGATTATCATACAATACAAAAGATCTTTTTAAATTTAATATTAATGAATCCGAAAAGTTAATAATTGGCGAAAACATTCTAGGTCTCAATAGTAGTGAGCCAAAATCAATATTGGACATTGCGGGAACCCAGATTGCTTCAGGCGGAAGTGCGATAGCGGCCAATATTCATCCGATTTTAACCCCAATAAATAATAGCGACATAATGACTGCACTAAGAATAGACCCTACTTTTACTTCTGGTGATAATAAATACGGACTAGTTGTGACCAATGGTAGCGTTGGTATTGGCACGACCACGCCTACTTCCTTACTAACACTATCCTCCACTAGTCCTGAAATAAAAATAATCAATTCCGATGATGGCAATTATAGTAGTATCATTAGGGGTGGAAATAATAAATTATTGTTTTATAATAAATCAAACGTGTCTGATGATTCCGATAAGATAAAGCTTCTTCTTCATGGTGATGGTTTAAATAGCTCGTTACTTTTCTTTGATGACTCACCTTCTTCAAAAAAAATTACACCTTATAATGAGCCATATTTGAGCACCACACAATCAAAATTTGGCGGATCATCAATGTATTTTGATGGCTCTAACGATTACATTTCATCTCCGTCAAATACTGACTTTGAATTTGGAACTAAT
>JBAZMO010000085.1:0-3030 GCA_041649655.1 Patescibacteria group bacterium | reverse complement strand
GCCCGCCTTCGCCGCTTCATCCTTGAGAAACGACACTCCCTGGGACAGATCACCGACGGTGACGTTCATGCCGTCGTAACCCATGATCTTCGCCCCTGCAAACCCCGCCGCCGCTATTTTCTTCAGATCGCCGCCATCGACGGACATCTGGGGGAGAAATCCGCCGCTGTCCAGCAGAAGAACGTCTTCCCCCGCCGACCGAAGCGACTCAGTCACTTTTGCCATTCTGGCCAGACCGCCAGTTCTGTCCGGCCCTCAGCCCTTGATGCCGCTGATCCACCCGTTGATGCCGCCGGTATAGAGAACGGTCAGGCCCGGGTCGGCCGCAAAGGCCCCCTGGGGGAGGAAAGTAAACATTACAGCGCCAAGCAGAAAACCTATCATCCTTTTCATCAAATCGTCCATTGCTCCTTCATCGATAAGACAGCCGATTAATGTAGGCCGGGGCTTTAGCCCCGTTCTTCACAAAGCGACCCTGAAGGGTCGGCCTGCGTTCGGAATAAACAAACCCTATTCACGCCTTACCGTGTCCCCCGGAGGGGTCTCCGGCGGTCATTCCGTGCCCCCGTTTCCGGACCGCGTACCCTCCTCCAGCACGTCACCCATGAGCTTCCCCCAATCCGCCGTCGCAATGAGATACATACCTCCCAAGGGGTTCAGGCCCGTTCCCTCGATTTGCACCATGACCCCCGACGACGGCAGGGGGGCTCCGAAAAGCCGGGCCAGAGTGACGGCGATCCGTCCCCCCGCGGGGAGTATCCTCGTCTCTTCCAGGACGGTCCGTCCCAGGACATCGAGAAGGGAAAAGGTAATCTCCTCCTCCGAATCCCCGGTGTTCATGACACCGAGGCCCGTCCCCCACAGGGCCGACGAGGCCACGTGGGAGAGGAAAAGCGGGGAAGTTTTGGGCGCCTGGAATTCCATGGCGGCGAACTGCCTTCCATCCCGGGACTGATAGAAGAGAATCCCCGACAGGGGCTCCTCTGCAGACTCGGCGACGACGGACGCGATCCTCTCCCGGCTCACGGAGGGGAAAAACGTGTTCATATCGCCGTAAATATTGCCGTATCGCGGAAGGGTCACGGTCCGGGACTCCAGGAGTCCCCCGGCGGCATCGCGGGCCGTCAGGACAACTTGCGTTGCCGCAAGACCCTGGTTCATCAACGCCATGAAGGTGTTCCAGTAGCCGTCGCAGGCCACGTGGGGCGCAACGAGCCGGGTCCCTTCCCCGCCCCTGAGTGACAGGAGAGCCCCGTCGCGGATTTCCATGAGGGTGTCGTTGGAAAAGGACTGGTAGCCTTGCAGGGCGTTCCCGCCGCTTCGAGCCGACGCCACGAGGGTCCGGGCGGTGGCGGGGAGTACCCCCAGGTACCGGGCATCCCATTCCTGTTTTCCCCCGGGCACGAGGGTGACTTCCATGGAGGCGACGGCCTCACCCTCCTCGTCGTAGGTCGTCAGGTCCACCGTCTCCGTTACGTCGCTTCCGTTCAAAAGGCCGAATCGGGTCGTCACCGGGCCTCTTGGAAAATAGGGGAAATAAATCGCCCGACGCCGGTTTTCTTCGTACGACAGGTTCCCCCCGAGAAGCGAGGTCGGCGCCGTGGCCACCGACAGTCCCTGAACGGGGACGTCGGAAAATACCCGCAGATAGGACCGCGTTCCCGTCTTGGGCTTCAGGTTGTAAGCCGTTTCGGTGACGCCCATGGTCTTCCGCTCCGGGGTCTGGACCATGAAGGTCTTCTCCGCGAGTCCCATAAGGCCTACTTGCGAGATCAGGATTCTTCCCAGCGTCTCGTCGGGGTCGGCGAAGGCGAGTCCGGTGGCCCAGGACCCCGCCGGGTGGATCGGGAAAAGGGCCTCGTAAGGAAGGCGCTGTTCCAGGTAGAGTTCGCTCGCCCTCTCATAAACATCGTTTTCCTCATACCCGTCAGGTTTCTGCACCGGGAGCACCCGGATGTAATAATTTCCCGTCTCCCCGATGGTGAATTCCTGCCTTTCCCCCTTCCGGAGGGTCTCCAGGAAGAGGCGCCGGGGGTCGTAAAGTTCCGCCTGAACGGACGTCTCGTCGGAGAGGAAATGGGTCGCCAGGGTATCCCCTTTTTTCAGGATCATCCGGAAATAATCGTCGTCCGAGGAAAGGAGGTTAAAACGGCCTCCCGATGTTATGAATGCGGAATCGAACGTGTCGTTTGGCTCGTAATCGTCGTCGTACTTGTCGGCGATCTTCCGGATCGTCTCGTAATCCAGGACCGTGCTCCCGCAGGCCCGAACCGGTTCGTAAGCGACGTCGGCGGAGGGTTTTTCGATCCATTCGGCGTTCTTCACCACCGAGCCCTCCATTTCGAAGTAATAGGAGTACTGTCTTGAAAACACCCAGGAACCGGCATAATCCGGGAACACGTCGTCGCTGACATAATAGATCGTCACGGCGTACGTCCTCCGGGTGCCCGTTCCCGTCCAGCTCATGTCATACCGGAACACGGGGTAGTTCCAGATCTGGCCACCTTCTCCGAGATCCATGATGAACGCCGTCTTCTCCTCCGCGATATACTGTTCCAGAACCTGGTGAAACTCCAGGGGGGTGCCGATAGGCAATCGGATGCTCTTCATGAATGACTGATCGTAGGCCGCCGTGAGGAGCCCTTTTTTATCCCCTACATAAAACGGGACGTCGTTGTATATTCCTCCTTGAACGGGTTCCCGCTCCAGGATCGCCGCGGCGGCCCAACAGTAGCAGAGCCCCTCCCAGGACAGGGCACCGGGTTTGTAATAGGCATTTCTCCCATAGGCCGTCGCCGGTCCAGGATAGGCCCCCGTCAGCGCCCAATCGTATTTTTCGAGGGGGGACGGGTGGCCGGCATATCCCATGCCCGTGGCGAGACCGCCGCTTCGAAAGGACCACCAGTACCCCGACCATGGGACGCGCTCCACCTCCGCCATGATCGTTTCGCTGCTGCCTGGGAGAGGGAAGACAAGGCAGGTAATAAATAAAACCGCGATGATGAAGAACGCGTTTCTATTCACCGTTTG
>JBAZMO010000084.1:0-3038 GCA_041649655.1 Patescibacteria group bacterium | reverse complement strand
CATAAATAAACTATGCCAAAAGAAAAATCTTACGGTTTTGGAGTTGCGGCAGAAAAAGGACCCAATGCGGTCATTCCGGCGCCGGAAACCGATGACGTAGTCGGTAAATTTCTCGACGAATTCGGCGAGGGCCGGGTAAAGCCGCCCCGTAGCCGCAATGAGGTTAGAGGTGGCAATGACCGCGGAGCTAGCGGTACGAGAGATGTAGCAGATGACTTAATTCCGTAGAAATACACCAGCAAAATAAAACAACTGGATAATTCCAGTTGTTTTATTTTTGAATGAATTTTTCAATTATTTTTGCCGCTTGCTGTTTGTCCTTAATCCAGTGGATGGATTGATCGCGCTTAAACCAAGTCAGCTGACGCTTGGCGAAATGATGGATGGCCTGCCGCAGCTGCTCGATCAGTTCTTCGCGAGTGATTAAACCGCGCAGATAGCGGGCAACGAAACGGTATTCCAAACCGAGTTCCTCCAGCTTTTTCCAACTCGCGCCGGATTGATGCAATCGCCTGACTTCCTCGATCAGCCCCTCCTTTAGACGGGCCGACAGCCGGCCATCGATTCGGCGATATAATTCCGCCACGGGGAATTTAACGCCCAAAGTCAGGATTTCATAAGCCGGCGGCGAACAGCACTCGGCTTGCGATTTAGTCAAGCCGGTTTCATAAAATATTTCTAACGCCCGCTGAACGCGGCGGCGGTTTTTTTTATCGATCTTGGTATAAGCCGGCGGGTCGATTTTTTTCAATTCGGCCAATAATCTCGGCAGAGCCAACTTATCAAGTTTAGCCCTGATCTTGTCCCGAGCCGCCTGGCTCTTAACGATTGGCGGAAAAATAAAACCCTTGGCCACCGCATCAAGATAAAGCCCGGTGCCACCGACTAAAAGGGGCAGCCGGCCGCGCCGCCAGACATCTTCAATCGCCCGCTGAGCAAGTTTTTGATATTTGGCGACATTAAACGGCGTCTTGGGGCTGGCGACATCAATCAAATGATACGGAACCCGGCCGTAATCCTTCAAATCCTTGCCGGTGCCTATATCCAAGCCGCGAAAAACCTGCCGGCTGTCGGCGGAGATGATCTCTCCCCGGAAGCGCCGCGCCAAAGCCGCGGCTAATTTGGTCTTGCCGGACGCGGTCGGACCCAGAATCACCACTAATTTTGTCTTCTTAAGCGTGGCCATAGGCAATATTAAAAGCCGGCGGACAATTTTTAATTGCCGCCGAATCTTCTGTTTCTGGAATTGAATTCAGCAATGGCCTCGTCCAAATCGACTTCGGCAAAATCCGGCCAATTCTTCCGGCAAAAATACAGCTCGCTGTAAACCGATTGCCAGGTCAAAAAGCCAGACAGTCGCTGTTCGCCGGAAGTGCGGATAATCAAGTCGGGATCGGGCTGGCCGGCCGTCCAGATATTTTCAGAAATGATTTCTTCTGATAATTCTTCGGGTTTGACGCCAGTTGCTAACGCGCGCTTAGCCGCCGTTATGATCTCCAGCCGGCCGCCATAGTTAATCGCCAGATTAAGCGTTCCCTCGCGGTTGTCTTTGGTCTTGGCTTCGGCCGCATCGATGGCGGCAATCAATTTTTCCGACAATCGCTCGCGGCTGCCGATTACTCGGACCTTGATTCCCTTCCGATGGAACGCCTCGATTTCGACAGTCAGCGCTTTATAAAATAAATCCATCAAATAACTGATTTCCTCCCCGGCGCGATCCCAATTCTCAGTCGAAAAAGCATAAACAGTTAAGACCTTAATCCCGCGAGCCAAACACCAATCGCCGACCTCGACAATTTTGTCATAGCCGCGGCGATGGCCTTCCAGGCCCGGCACGCCGCGCTCTTTAGCCCAACGGCGATTGCCGTCCATAATGATTCCCAAATGATTGATGACAGTCATACTGGTTAAAATCGAAATTAATTTAAGAGTAGCCAATTGTGGTATTTTACAATTAATTATGGCCAAAGTCAACCTGAAAAGCCGACTTTCGGCTTAACTTAGGAAAAACGCGTCTCCGGCCAGTCCATGGCCTGGAAACGGCTATCGGTATAGGCCTTTTAAGGCCATGGGAACGATTTAGACGGGTTTTAGACAAAAGAGGCCGAATTATCACTTCTTGACAATTGCCGGCTTTTAATCTAGAATGGAGCCAATGCCAACAGGCAGTCGCACCCTACAACCGTCCCAACAGGGACAAACACGGAGAGAAGCCATGACCGAACCAGCCGCGACCGAAGGACAGAAACCGCAGCAAACTTTTCCGCCGAGTTATTCCCATGCCCAACACCTGGAAGATTTAAGCGGGATACACTATATGCCACACTTCCGGGTAATTGATTATTTTAGAGAACACGGCTCTTACGAACTGAGAGAAGCGGCGATTAATCAATTCAATTCCTCCGAGCAAACCATCTATGCTTCAGAACAAGCCGATTGGGAAGCCATGATTCTATTCCTCAAAGAGCAAGAATACCGGCGAGCCGATCGCAATCTTTATCCGAAAGTTTTGACTGCGTACTTATTCAAAGCCGATAATTCGCTAATCTGGCGGGCTCTGCGTTTCGCCATCAAACTTCTGGAAGAAAAATACAGGGCTCTAATGATCGGCAATCCTGAATTGATTAAAATCATTTTTGGCCGCCTCAAAAAAGGACTTGGCGTTAATAGTCATGAACACGACCCGGAACTAAGAGAAATCTATCGGCAATACCGCCTCAACGGCTTATTTGCAGTCCTGCCGGAAATCATCCCAGTTCTGGGAAGCATGCTCGACACGATTTATAACCCCATCGATATAGCCAACGAGAAGTATACCCCAGAGATTGACTACGGCTGGAATGGCTTCGTTCAAGTGGAGCGGGCTTTGCGGTTAATTCTTAAAGAAAAAGAATATAATCTTGACTTCCTGCCGACAATCGAAAAAATGGCGCTGGCCCACAAAGAAAAACTTAAGCGGTCAAGGATTGCCAGTACCGACGAGACAGATGAAGACAAATATGACAGCAACCTAGACGCTGATCCGTTCTTCTACGTTC
>JBAZMO010000083.1:0-3066 GCA_041649655.1 Patescibacteria group bacterium | reverse complement strand
TTTCTGGAGGATGTTTAGCTTTTGATGGACTAGATGATATTCTTACTTGTGGAAACAATTCTTCGTTGTGGATGGGAACCCGAGATCACACAGTGTCTTTGTGGGTTAGATTTGACACAACAACACCAACACAAGATGAAACTTTGGTTATGTGTGGAGCTGGTGATAGTGGTTTAGGACACGCTGGTTATTGGATTTATAGAAGACAAGCAACAAGTATATTGCGTTTGTGTTTTACAGATGGTTCGGCTAACCAAATATGTAATGATTTATCTGCAAATGCAACACCTGCAAATAATTGGTATAGTGTAGTTATAATGTTTGATAGAGATGCTACTGCTTACGCATATATTAACGGAGTAAAACAAACAGGATACGGAGTAGATATTCACTTACAAAACTTATTTGTACAAAATGTTGGCGTTTTAAGAATTGGAGCATGGGATGGAACTTTTGATCGAATGGCAGGCAAAATAGATGATGTAAAAATGTATCATGCTCTTGTTTCTTCTTTTCAAATTAATGAAAATTATTTTGTAGGAATTAATAAATTATTTAAGAACAATGGACTGGCATTAAATGAATATAACCAAAAACTTGTAGAATTAAAAACAAATCTCGCTCTAAACAAAAACACCCCCAATTAAGGGGGTGCTTTGTTTTACTGAATGTGGAAATATTTACTTCTCTCTAAAATCATGTTCTCTTCTTTTAATTTCTTTCTTTTATCAGATTCTCTTAAGAAGAATAAGATTAATAAGAATAGAAGTAGTCCTAAAAGAAGACCTAAGAATAAATAGAATATCTTCCAGTTTCTACTAATAAATCCAGACAATCCAGCCATAGCTTCTTCTCCTGTATCTTTAGAAACTCTAACACTAAGAGTATCTCTTACTGTCTCAATGTTTTTAGCATTAGCTTCAGCGCTATTTGTTAAGTCCATTGTACCGTAAGTAAAGCTTTCGTCTCCACTTATCTTCATCTTGAAGACAATAGATTTTGTCTGATCTTTTTCAATAGTTCCTAAAATGAAACTACCATTAGCATCACCGCAGAATGTTTGTCCTTCTCCCTTAAGATCATATACATCGTCAATCTTAACTGGTAATATGTTTGTTAAAATTACATTAGTTGCTCTACAATTTAAGGCAGTAACATTAACCATTATTTCTACTTCTTCTCCTGGATGAGCACTGATAGCTTCGTCCCATGAAGTTTCACCTTGAGTTAGGTTTCTTCCTATAATATTAACTCCAAGGTCACATTTTGTAACAACAGGAATAACTACTGGAGTTACTGGAGTAACAGGAGTTACTGGAGTTACTGGCCTATAAATTGTCACAAAGTCCTTTGAATATACGCTATCTGACAATGCATACATGTCTGCATCACAAGCAACTGACCAAGCACGATAGTAATAAGTATTGCCTGCTGATACGTCATTATCAGTATAGCTTGTGTCAGAACCATAGTATACTAATGTACCATCAGTGATAGTAGAAGGATAAGAATTTAGTTTTCTTACCACAGAAGTATAACATGCTCCTTGACCAGTATTCCAACTCAAATTAATTTGGTAAGTATTGATTAGTGTTGCATTAAAGTTTAAAGGAGAATCTGGTCTAGTAATAAACCTCAAGGTAGAGCCATAAACAGTTCCTCTTGAATTCTTAGCTTCAGCTTTAAACTGATATGCTTTTCCTTTTTCTAAATTATATGCATCGGCATAGAAATAACTACCAGTTCTCTTGTAATCACTCCAAGAAGAGTAATTAGAGAAAGAACCATTTCTTCCCCAATTAAATCTAACACTAGTATTTTCTCCTCCATCTTCTGATAAATATCCGTTCATTCTAGCTGCAGTAGTTGTAACACTGGTTGCATTGTTAGTTGTAACAGCAGCATTACTATACACTGTTCCTGTTTTAACATACATTTCAACTGTATCAGAAGCGCTTCCTCCTCTATTATCATTTACATACAAGGTACAAGTATATGTAGTGTTGTATGAAACATAAGGAGCAGTATAGGTTGGATTCAATATTGAAGAAGATGATAATGTTCCACCATTACATGTCCATGAATAAGTTAGATAATCACCATTAGGATCATTAGCAGTAGCATTCATGTAAATATTTTGTCCTGACTGAACATCTTTATTTGACCCAGCATCAACATATGGGTTGGTGTTGTAGTCATAGTTATTCGAAGTTTTAACTAAAATATTTACAGAATCATATCCAGTTCCACCTCTACTATCAGTAACAGTTAAGTTACAAGTATAGGTATTGTTAGAAGACAATGTTGGAGCATAATATGTTGTGCTAAGAGATGTGCTTGGTGACACATATCCACCATTACAATTCCAAGAGTAAGTTAAATAATCACCGTCATTGTCATAAGCAGTTGCATTTAAATAAATGCTTTGTCCGCTTTGTACTTCTCTGCTTGGACCAGCGTCAACAACTGGGCTACTATTGTATTGATTATTTGATGCTCTAACAAAAATGTTTACTGAAGCAAAAGTGCTGCCACCATTACTGTCAGTAACAGTCAAACTACAATTATATGTTGCGCTTGATGAAATATTAGGAGCAAAATATGTTGGATTAAGAATTGAAGGTGAAGATACGTATCCTCCATTACATGACCAGAAATATGACATTGTGTCTCCGTCTGGATCATATGCAGTAGCGCTCATGTAAAGAGTTTGTCCAGCTGGAACTTCTTTGCTTGGTCCCAAATCAACAATAGGATTTCTGTTGGTTTGATTCTTGTATGCAGTACAATTAACAGTTGATCCACCGTTTTCACCAGAACATGTCCAATACCATGGTCCTGAACCAGTAACATTAGAGTAATTTCCTCTATTGCATAGGTTAGATGTAGGAATTGAAGTAAATGATTGTCCATTAGATGAGCCACATTGGCCGTTAATAGGATTTTCTATAGTTCTTACTAAAATATTTAATGAGTCTGTTCCAACTCCACCATTACTGTCATTAACAGTTAAGGTACAAGTGTATGTTGTATTAGATGATACGCTTGGAGCATAATATATTGGAC
>JBAZMO010000082.1:0-3078 GCA_041649655.1 Patescibacteria group bacterium | reverse complement strand
CCACCATGGAAAAATAAGCGATGCCGTAAAACAGCTGGTTCTGGAATAACCTGATCACCCATTGCGCCGATTGCGCCACCCAAGCCGTATTGGCGTTAACGAATAATTGGCTGATGGTCTGGGGTATCAAAATGATGGAAATAGCGAAAATGATCGGAATGACGCCGGCCATATTGACGCGCAACGGCAAATGAGTCGAAGCGCCGCCGACGGTGCGATTGCCGCGGATCTGGCGGGCATACTGCACGGGGATATTGCGCTGGCCCTCGGACATAATGACCACGGCCACGATCGTCACTAAGGCGATGGCGGCGAACAGGATCATATTGATGATTTCCGCCTGATTGAAATTAGCGACGGTCTGCGTGAAGCTGGCCGGAATGCCGGAAACGATGCCGGCGAAAATCAGCAGCGAAATGCCATTGCCGATCTTCTTTTCTGAGATCAATTCGCCCAGCCACATCATGAAAATCGTGCCGGCCGTGATGGCGACTAAGCCGATGATCAGATCGGTTTGATGGAAATTCTGAAAAACCTGGGCGCCGCCGGAAGAACTCCGCAGGATCTGGATCATGCCGAAGCCCTGCAGGATCGCCAGGGGCACGGTCAGCCAGCGCGTCCACATATTGATCTTATTGCGTCCATATTCCCCCTCCTTGGACAACTCTTCCAATTGCGGCACCACCATGGCGAGCAATTGGAAAATAATCGAAGAAGTGATATAAGGGCCGACGCCGAGCATGACGACGGAGAAATTATCCATCGCGCCGCCGGAGAAAATATTCATCATGCCCAAAATCTGGCTGGAAGAGAATAAGCGCTTCAAGCCGGCCGCATCCACGCCGGGAATGGCGATATGGGCGGCGATGCGAGAGACGATCAAAATACCCAAAACAAAGATAATGCTGTTCCGGAGATCCTTAAGTTTCCAAATTTTGGAGAGTTGCTCGAACATATGAATTAAATTTTTAATTTTTAATTTTTAATTTTTAAACAATTTTTAATGATCAAATTTTTGAATTAAATAATTCAATCATTATTTTAAAATTATAAAATTAAAAATTAAAAATTCTATTTGACTTCCGCTTTGCCGCCGGCCGCCTCGATCGCCGCTTTGGCCGTGACTGAATAAGCATTAGCCATGACGGTTAATTTCTTAGTCAATTTGCCGTCGCCCAAGACCTTGACGCGCTTTTCTTTCTTATCAAGCAAGCCGGCTTGGATCATTTTCCGAATATCAACAATGCCGCCATCTTCAAAGGCGTTCAGATCGCTGACATTAACCACGGGAATCTTGGCTTTAAGCGAAGTAAAACCGCGCAATTTCGGCGTGGACAGCATCATCTGTCTCATGCCTAAGGCCTTGAGTCCGGAAACGCCGCTTCTGGCGCGCTGGCCCTTCATGCCCTTGCCGGAATAAGAACCGCGCTTGCCGCCGCGGCCGATGACCTTGCGTTTCTTGATAGCGCCCTTGGCCGGATGGATGTTTGATAAAGTTAATGGCATAAAATAATTTTTAATTATTAATTTTTAATTTTATAAAGAATTTTCTAATTTATTAATTTTTAAACATTAAACATTAAGACATTATTTAAAAATTATAAAATTATAAAATTAAAAATTTTCTTTCTATTCTTCGGTAATATGGGCGACAACCTCTTCCTTTTTCTCGATCTTGGCGTCTTTCTTGCTGTATTTGTTCTTTTTCAATTTTGACAAAGCCAAGAGAGCGGCGCGGATATTGTTGACTTTATTATTAGAGCCGAAAATTTTGGACACGACATTTTCCACGCCGGCCAATTCCAAAACCGTTCTGACAGCGCCGCCGGAAATAATGCCGGTACCCTGGGGAGCCGGTTTCAGCATGATCCGAGCCGCTCCGTATTTGACATAAACCTGATGAGTGATGGTGCCGTCGCGCAAATTAATCTTCAACAGCGCCTTTTCGGCTTGACGCACCGCTTTCTGGACGGCCATCGGCACATCCTTGGCCTTAGCCAAGCCCAGGCCGACCCGACCCTTGCGGTCGCCGATTACCACGCAGGCGCGAAAACTCATGCGTTTGCCGCCGGCCATAACGCGAGTCACGCGGGCGATCTCCACGATGCTTTGATCGAATTCCGGCTTTTCCCGCTGCGGCCTCGGACGCCGTCGGCGAGAGTCCTTGTTATCTTTATTATCTTTTTCTTTGAAATCTTTATTAGGCATATGTGATATTTAATTCCAAATTTCCAATTTCCAATTACATTATTATTTTTTATTTATTTAATATTGGAAATTTGATATTTGACATTTCTTTATATTTTTATTCCCCCTTCACGGGCACCGTCGGCGACGGCCTTGACACGGCCGTGATATTTGAAAACGCCGCGGTCGAACACCGCTTCGCTGATTTTGGCAGCCACCGCTTTTTCAGCCAGCAATTTGCCGACCTCGAAGGCCTTTTCCACCTTAGTCGCGCCGGCCTTGATCTCAGTGTCTTGGGCGCTGACCATAGTAACGCCCTGTTCATCATTAATCAGTTGGGCGTAAATGTGGCTTAAGCTGCGATAAACTGAAAGCCGCGGCCTCGCGGCCGTGCCGGAAACCTTGGCTCTGACGCGCTGTCCGCGCCGTTCGACTCTTTGATTCTTTATTTTTATTCTGTTCATATAAGTAATTTCCAATGACCAATAATCAAGAAACAAATTGGATTATGAGATTTTTTTGATTATTGTTTATTGTATCTTGATTATTATTCCTATTTGGCTTTAGCGGCGGCTTTGCCGGCTTTCTTGATAAACAACTCGCCGACATACTTGATGCCTTTGCCCTTATAGGGTTCGATCTTCTTGATGCGGCGGATCTGGGCGGCCGTCTCGCCGACCAATTGCTTGTCGATTCCCGAAACCGACAGGATATTGCCCTCAACTGAAATCGTAATGCCGGCCGGAATATCAAATTCCACCGGATGGGAAAAACCGACGTTAAGGATGACTTTATTGCCGCTGACCGCATACTTCATGCCGACGCCATTGATCTCCAATTTCTTAGTGAAACCGGAAACCACGCCCTCAACCATATTCCTGATCAAGCTGC
>JBAZMO010000081.1:0-3103 GCA_041649655.1 Patescibacteria group bacterium | reverse complement strand
TCGCTACCTTGGGCGCGCAAATCACAACCCTGCCGCTTTTGATGTATTATTTCGGCAAGTTATCGTTGATTTCACTGGTCGCCAATGTTTTGATTTTGCCGATCATTCCTTTCTTGACTGTTTACGGCTTGTTCAATTTAACGGTGGCGGCTGTTTATTTGCCATTAGGAAGATTATTGGGCTGGGTGAGTTGGTTATTTTTGGCTTATTGGCTCAAAATAGCTGAATGGCTCCACGCTGTGCCCTACGGTTATTTCGCGATTGATAATTTTCATTGGTCGTTAGTCGTTTTGTACTATATTGCTCTAGTCGGTTGGCTGAATCGTCAGCTCTTGACAAATTTTATAAAAAAGAGCAAAGTGATGCTTGAATAATCGAGTCCCTTACAATTAACCGGTTTAGTTGTTTTTTTCATCAACCAGGCAACCACAGGAGGAACGGCCATGACAATGGTAAGAGCAGCGCAATATCAAATGTTTTGGCATAACTTGGCGGCTATGCTTAATTCTGGCATGTTGCCACTTCGAGCATTACGAGAGTTGGCTGGATTCGAATTGAATACTGATGAGTTTGATCATGGAATTCAGATTATTACTGAAGTTTTTTCTACTGGCGAAGCGGCTCTTTATGAAGCCATGGATAATACGGGCATGTTTTCGAGGTTTGAAGTGTCTATTATCAATGCTGGCGAATCTGATGGTTCGCTTGAAACAGCTGTAAATCGTTTGGCCACCAGTCAAGGAATCGGCACTCGGGCTGATCAATATTTTGGTTTTTGGGCTGGATTGGGTAATCTGCTTGCGACTGGCGTGCCGCTTATATGGTCATTAGGGATTTGTGCTGAAAAATTGGATGGGCCGTTTCAGCAGGATGTGATGAAGATTTACGATTCGGTTAGTAATCGCTGTTCTATGGCCGAGGTTATGTATGAATTGGGCAGATTTTCTTCTATTGAAAATGGTTTAATTGACGATGCTGAAGAAAATGGTACCCTTAATTCGGCGGTAATGAAATTGGCCGAGATGTCCAAACCGATCAATTGGTAACAGTACTTTGTGTAAATTTCAGCCGTTCGGATGCGATCCGGACGGTTTTTTTGTTTGTCGTATTCTTAAGTAAGTGGTATAATTCAAGCATAAATTTCAAACAAATATGAAAAAACTCTTTTTAACCATTGGAGCCGTTCTGTTGGCGGCAACAGTGATCGTCAATCCGGCTCGGGCGGCTGATTATACGCCGATGGCCGGCGACTTGATCAAGACCGCCGCTTATCCGGCTATCTATATTGTGGATGATAATTTGAAGCGCCACCTGTTTTCCAATGAAGCGACTTTTTGGACTTGGTACTCCGGCGGCTGGAGCGCCCAGCGGATTCTAGTGGTCACTCAGGACGAATTCGACAGCTTGGACTCCGGCAAAAACGTCATTGCCCGGCCCGGCGCCAATTTGATCCAGTTCGATAACAGCAATAAGGCCTATGCGGTGACGCCGGGCGGCGTCTTATGCGAGACCCGGGCGCTTTACGGTACGGATTGGGCGACTCGCGTCATCAAGATCCAGAGCGCTTTCGAGAATGATTATGTCAGGGATAACTCCTGCATCATCACCTCCGACGGCAAATTGCCGGACGGCAGTTTGATCCAGTACGCCAAATCGACCGATATTTGGTATATCGATGCCGGCAAGAAACGCCGGGTTTCCGCCGACGGTTTTAAGGCCAACGGCTTTCAGACCAGTTCCATTATAAAAAATGTCCCAGCTTCGATGGTTTATACGTCCAACAGCAGCGGGATCAGCGCTGTTGATTATAAGCTGGGCGTTCTTTATAATCTTAATTATTCCCGCGGCGAAGAAATAACCACGCGTCCCGATTTCATTATTTCCGATATTATTTTTCCGACTGCTAAGATTATCGTCAACAGCTCGATTCAAATCAAATTGGTCATCAAAAATACCGGCGGCAGCGCGGTTGCTGATTTGGGTTTGAGGAATATTGTTTTTAACGGGCAGGATTGGGTGACGACTAACATCGCTCATGCCGATTATCCGTCCAGTGTCAAGCCGTTGGCTTCCAGCCAGACCTTTGAAATAACTTATACCGGAAAATTTATTGCTTCCGGCAGCAAGAATTTCACCGCTAAAGTTAATGAGCCGAGTGAAATTACCGAGATTAATAACGCCAATAACAGTTATTCGGAAAAGATCACGGTTTATGCTCAGTAGATTATGATCCGCCAGCCGGCGGAATGAATTATGAATTATGGTTAAATCCAATGAGTTATTTTTGTGATCATCAAGCATTATAAAAAAATACTGGCGGCCTTATTGATTATTGTTGCGCTAGTCGTTGTCAGATTATATCAAGCGCCGGTTTATCCCGGCGCTGTTTTGGATGCTTTTACTGTTGCCAGTTCTACACCGGGCCGGCTTAAGCTGGTATTTTTCGATGTCGGCCAGGGCGATGCGGCGCTGATTATCACGCCGGACGGCCAGGATATTTTAGTCGATGGCGGGCCGGATAATAAAGTCGTGCAGAAGCTTGGCGAGTATCTGCCTTATACCGATCGTAAAATCGAATATATTATTTTAACACACCCGCACGCGGATCATTTGGTTGGTTTGGTGGAAACGCTCAAAAGATACGAAGTCGGCCGAATCCTGATGACCGGAGTCGTTTACGGCACGGCTGAATATGAGAAGTTCATTAGATCGGCCACAGAAAAGAATATTCCCATTGATATCATTGACGGTCCGGAAACGTTAGCCATCGGCGATGTTGATTTAATTATTTTGGCGCCGCAGGTTTCTTGGCAAGGGCGGACCATTGCCAATTTGAATAATAGCTCGATCGCCTTTAAATTGGTTTACGGCTCGACTTCCGCTTTGTATACTGGCGATCTGGAGACCGAAGAGTCGTTGCTTGGCCAGTCGTCATCGACGTTGGCGGCTGAGGTGCTGAAAGTCGGCCATCACGGTTCGGGCAATGCCAATGATCGAAAATTCTTGACGGCCGTGTTGCCTCGGTTCGCCATCATTTCTGTCGGCGCCGGCAATACTTACGGCCTGCCGAGTTATCGGACGATTTTTTATTTGAAGCAGTTAG
>JBAZMO010000080.1:0-3172 GCA_041649655.1 Patescibacteria group bacterium | reverse complement strand
CTACGTCGATGATGTAACTAAGGCTTAACATGGCTGACCCACTCGACTTCTTCGGAGTCTCAGGGTTTCCGCCGGTGCCAGGTTCGACAAACGATCCGGCAGACTATTTTGGCGTCTCCGGTTTCGGTGGCGTCGAATGGTTCGGGTCTCCGAGTCCGTCGGTATCAGAGTCGGTATCACCATCGCTGTCTATCAGCGCATCGCCTTCTCGTTCTCCGTCCGTGAGTGAATCCGCCAGCCCTTCGGTCTCGGAATCTATCTCGCCCTCGCGCTCGCCAAGTGTGTCCGCCTCCGTCAGCCCTAGCGTCTCGGTTTCGTCGAGTCCGTCGATCTCAGAGTCGGTGTCACCGTCGCGCAGCCCATCGGTGTCCGCAAGCGCGTCGCCCTCGGTGTCACCCTCCGTCTCGCCTTCCCTGAGTTACTCACCGTCACGCAGCGCGTCCGTTTCCCCATCGCTCAGTTATAGCCCCTCTCGTAGCGTGTCGGTATCGCCGAGCCGGTCGCCGTCGGTGAGCCCTTCCGCTTCACCGAGTACGCCCTTCGTCGCCAACATCAACCCGACCATCGCACGCGCCACCATCTCGGCAACACAAGCGCAGGCCGCCTACCTTGGCGCGCATTACGATTGGATGGACTCACCGGTCGAGCCGCTAGCCACCTTCACGGCGATTAACCCCAACGTGTCGCTCGTCGAGTATGGCCTCGATAACATCCTCAACCTCGTAGGCGATCAGTCGGCGGCCTCCGATGCGCTCCGGGGCACCGCGCAGAAGTGGTATGAGTGGTGCTACAACAACGCCGTCGATTGGGAGACGGGCTTCCTCCACCTGGCGAACGCCGACACCTATGTCGCCCATACGGTTGATGCCTCCTACGGTGCGGTGTGGGACTGCAAGATACGCTACGTGCTGGACACTTCGAGCGCGACGAATCTATCGGACGCGATGACGGCCGGCACCGGAACGGTTGCGCTCGATCATGTGAACGATGCCCTCTACTTCGGACGACTCGACCGCTTCGATGAACTCAACCTGGAGTTCTCGACGTCAGCCCACGTCAACTGGGCGGGACGCTGGGAATACTGGAACGGCTCTTCCTGGACGCTGCTGACGACGACTGACGGCACGAATGATTGCACGCAGAACGGCACAATCACCTTCACACCGCCGACTGCGGCTGAATGGGCGCGCTGCAAGGTTAACACCGTACCCGCTCAGTTCGGCGCGCAGGGTATCTATTGGATTCGGTTGCGCTGCACCTCTACCGGCACGACGAACCCCACCATCAGCAAGGCGCGGGGCCGCAAGTATTGGACGCCGACCGGCACGTCCGGCAATACAATCCCCGCTTGGGACGATGACAATGATTCTGATGGTGACGGCTGGAAGGACGCATCGGTCAACGCCGCGGCGACGGCGCATTTCAAGTATGAGTCCCGCGTCCCCGATGCCTGGTCGTGGTGTCAGTTCGTCTCCCGCATCGGGCTAACGACCTGGCAGGAGCAGTGGGCGGCGTTCACGATTGATTCAATGGATGCCAAGACGGCCGGCGGGGCCAGTATCGCCGCCTTGAGGGTCGATAACGTGATGGGGGACTGCAATATCCCCTCCGAGGCACGCACAACCGGAATTCTCGAATACGTCGAAACCGGCAGCGCGCTGGAAGATGCCTGGGTACTCGACCGCATCGCACTCCTGTCCTATGCGCGTCATGAGATCAACCTCACTGGTCGCAGTGTCGGCGGCAACACCGGCTGGCGCGGCACGACCTTCGCGCCCTACCTCGACTGGGTGCTGATGGAGGATGTCCAGTCACGCGAGCGGGTATCGAGCGGCAGCGTGTATTGGGGTTGGGAGGAAGTCTACTGGGCGGCCGATAACCTCGTCCAGACCGCGCTCGCTCGCGGCCAGACGATGATCGCCCAGTATATGCAGTGCCTCTACTACTCGATGGGAGAGTCGGCGAAGAGTCACCAAGTCACGAACGGTTCCGATCAGATGGTCGGCGTCGGCACCTCTTGGCTAACAACGGTTGACCCCGGCGCTATCGTCGGGATCGCCAACGCCTGGGGAACTGTCGCGAGCGTCGAAAGCGATACCAACCTGACGCTTACGGCTCCCTGGTCGGGTGCGAGTACCACGACCACGGGCGTCTATATCTACCTGCCGCGCGAGTGGATGCACATTGTCGCCTCCTATCTCGTCTTGTTCGATGTCACCAACGCGGCGCTCATGGCCTGGGCGTCCAGCACCTACTACACGGGAACGAACGCCGCCTACTTCAACACGCTCTGGAACCTCGACGCGGTGGACTACGGAACGGCGACCGAAGTAGTGCCCGCGGGTAAGACGGCGCGCGGCACACTCGGCGCCTACATCTACCAGACCGGCGTTGACCCGTCGCACGCGGGTAGCACCTATTACGTCTACGCCAAGGAGTACACGAACTTCCTGGTGCTGTGCCGGCCCAAGTCCACGAGCGGCGGTTACGCGGCTTCGTCGGCGGTGACAGTCTCGCTGCCGGGCCCGATGCAGCCATTACTACCGGATGGCACGCTCGGTGCGGCGGCGACTTCGGTTGTCCTGCGGGGCGAAGAGTCCGTCATGCTGACGGCCGCGGGGTCGGCTTCGACCTCCTCGTCGCCGTCACTCAGCTATTCGCCTAGCGTCTCGGAATCAGCCAGTCCGTCAGTGAGTCCGTCGCGCTCCGTGTCCTCATCTCCGTCGGTATCGCAATCATTGTCACCATCGTTTAGCCCGTCGTTCAGTCAATCGGCGAGCTATAGCCCGTCCGTCTCGGAATCGGCGAGTCCTTCGTCGTCGCCATCGGCCAGCGCCTCCGTCTCGCCGAGTGCCAGCATCTCAGTTTCGCCGAGTTTGAGTTACAGCCCCAGCGTGAGTGAGTCGCGGTCGCCGTCCGTGTCGCAGTCTGCAAGCATTTCGCTATCACCGAGCGCGAGCGAATCCGTTTCGCCCAGCCGGTCGCCGTCGCGCTCACCCAGCGTCAGCATCTCGGCGTCGCCAAGCGTCAGCGTATCGGTCAGCCCTTCGCTGAGCTACAGCCCCAGCCGTAGCCCGTCGCGGTCGGCCTCGCGCAGTATCTCGGCGTCGTCCTCGCGGAGTCCGTCACGCTCGCCCAGTTTGAGCTACAGCCCTAGTCGGTCGATTAGCTC
>JBAZMO010000079.1:0-3307 GCA_041649655.1 Patescibacteria group bacterium | reverse complement strand
TACCCCTCCAGCCAGCCACCCCTGGCGCCAAATTGCCAAAATGAACTACCAAAAGAAACTAATCCAAATGTCCAACTAGGACATTTCTAAATCTCTCAAAGTAGGACATTTCTAAATCCTCTTTACATTATATCCGTTAGGATTGACAGGACTGATTTTTTAAGATAAATTGATAGTCGAAGCAGAACCTTTATAATTTTATTAAACCAAACAAAGGAGGACTCGACATGGATGGCAAAAGGCTAATGTTTGTATGCTCGAATTGCGGCCTTAAGTTTTCGATGAATCACAGCAATACTGAAATTAAAAGATGGTGTGATAATAGATTAGGAATTGATGTTAAATGTCCTTGTTGTGGAGAAACTGATCGTTTTTTTGTGTATGCGGATTGGTTACGGCCGAAAAATATCCTTACTAAAGAAGTAGCGGAAGAGCTGTCAGTTTTAGAAGCTAATCAGATGGTACTTGATTTTGAAAAAGATCACTTGCGTCCGGTTAATGCTGAGGGGAGGGAGATCCCGGCATTGAAGCGGGATACCCAAGTTGCTGGCTATAAACCCGGTGATGTTTATGACGGAGCCGGAACATTGATTGCACATGTAGAATAACGTACTTTTTTAACCGCTTGCGGGTTCACTGCAGGCGGTTTTTTTAATCAACTTTCGGCCGGTATTGCAGGGCCTCGGCTAAATGCTCGATCGCGATATTATCCTCCTCGGCCAAATCGGCAATCGTGCGAGCCAGCTTAAGGATGCGGAAATAAACTCGAGGCGACAAGTGCAGCCGTTCCATTGCTTTTCTGAGCAATTCCCGGCTGTCTTCGCCGATTTGGCAATATTTATTAGTCAATTCTGAGGACATCTCACTGTTGGAGAATATTTTTTCTTCTTTGAATCTGGCCAGTTGGATATCTCGGGCTTGTTGCACTCGTTCGCGCACGGCGGCGGAATTTTCGCTGGTTGAACGGCCGGCCAGGTCATCGAATTTTAAGCGAGGCACTTCCAAGTGGAGATCGATGCGATCCAAGAGCGGACCGGAAACCCGTTTGCGGTAACGCAGGACTTCAGCGGCCGTGCAAGAACAGGGTTTTTCCGGATCGCCGGCAAAGCCGCAGGGGCAGGGGTTCATGGCGGCGGTCAGAATGAATTTGGCGGGGAACTTAAGCGTGCCGGCGGCTCGGGAGATGGCGATAATACCATCTTCCAGCGGTTGACGCAGATTTTCCAAAACGGTCTTTGGGAATTCCAAGAATTCGTCCAAAAACAAAACTCCGCGGTGCGCCAGAGAGATTTCTCCTGGTCGCGGCCAAGCGCCGCCGCCGACCAAAGAAATTCCCGAGGCCGTATGGTGAGGCGAACGGAAGGGGCGGATTTTTAACAATGGCTCATCGGGTGATAAGAGTCCGGCAGCCGAATATATTTTAGTCACCTCCAAGCTTTCTGCCAAAGACATTTGCGGCAGGATTGAGGGCAGGGCTTTGGCCAAGAGAGTTTTGCCGGAGCCGGGCGGACCGGACATGAGCAGATTGTGCGAGCCGGCCGCGGCGATTTCCAGCGCGCGTTTGGCTGACTCTTGTCCGCGGACGTGCTGCAAGTCAGCTGGAAAGATTACTTCTCGATTGATTTCGCCGGTTGGGGCGGAGAATTTCTCCAGGCCATCGCCGGTTTGGAAAAAGGCGTCGAGTTGCTTCAGGTTTTGCACCGGGAAAATGTCAAGGCCGGCGATTAAGCCGGCTTCGGCGGCATTGTCAGCCGGCAGGAATAGCCGCGCAATTTTTTTCGCTTGGCAGAGCAGGGCGATGGACAGCGCGCCGGAAATCGGCCGGACTTGGCCGTTTAAGCCGAGCTCGCCGACAAACAATGAGTCGGCCAGTAATTCGGAATTTTTTATTTGGCCGGTCTGGGCGAGGCAGGCGACGGCGATCGGCAGGTCATAGCAGGTGCCGGCCTTTTTCAGATCGGCCGGCGCCAGATTAATAATGACGGCGCCGCGCGGAAAATCCAAGCCGGAATTCTTGATGGCGCTGCGGACGCGGCTTTTGCTTTCATCGACCGCTTTGTCGGGCAAGCCGACGATGTAAGTGCCTGTCTGGCTGAAGGGCGAACAGTCAGCTTCGACCTCGACTAATTCCGAGTCCAAGCCGATCAGGGCGGCGGAGTAGATTTTTACCGGCATAATTCGTTTAAAAGAAAAAAGCGATCAGTCGCTTGATTATTATTCATTATATCATAATTAATTTGGTTTGCCGTTTTGTTGCAATCCGGATAATTTAATTAGTTTTCAAATAGTTGACTTTTTAACTTTTATTTGCTAAGTTTTTAGTGTGAATCTGGCACTTTGACATTGTTTTTTTATGATAATTAACAGACAACCAACCAGGGAGGAATTCGATCATGAAAGAATTCGAGGAAGTGCGCCAGGTTTTAAATTCCAGTGTTGCCAAGGGTAAATTGGCTGATTTATTGCACCAACTTCTTCTATTGGATGACTGGCAGTTAAAAATCGTATTGGGTGTTTCCGATAATATGAGAAAAACTGTTGTCAGACAGGATGATGCTGCGGAAAATATTGACCGCCTCAATCGGTTAGCTGGAATTTTTTCTCAAATAATTGATTTGACTGCGACTGATGGCTTGAACTATCGAAAGCTGGAAAGCATACTTGAGATGCATCATCAGCAGTCCAAAGCCGTTTCGTATTTGCCTAAACCATTTCAATCTCAGGCGGTTAAGGGGGCACTCGAATTAATGACACGCGCCTGGCGCGGCTTGAGACACAACTACGATCTGCCGTCAATCGCGATTAATTGGAAAGGGCGTCTAGGTGAACCAGTAAGGAGCGATTGCAGTGAGTCGCTTTTGAAACAACATCCCAGTTTAATGCCGGTTATTTTTTCTCGAGGGATTGATTTTTCTCAAAGCAGGTTGAATCAGCAATTTTTCGGCTCTTGTCAGGCCCTGTGTTATTTCGGATCCAAAAATGTTAGCGAAAAAATTGCTTTTCATCGGGCGTGTAAAAAATGGTCCCTAACTGATTTTTATGCCTTCTGTCCTCTGCCGACTTGGGCGGCAGACAGTGAGGAAGAGCATGGGCTTCAAATGGGAAATCGCACTTGGCCAGAACAGCAAGCTGAGCTCAGTCGGTTGCAACGTCTTTATCCTCGTTTGGAAGTCCGTTTTGCTACTCTGCCGGAACTTATGTATTTGGATTTGTGCATGCGGCTGGCGACTGGTAATTCTCCGATGGGGTCTCCGATGGGGATTTATTCCTTCCGTTGCGAGCATCCGACTGATTCTAATAAGTGTCT
>JBAZMO010000078.1:0-3436 GCA_041649655.1 Patescibacteria group bacterium | reverse complement strand
TCGGCGGACACGTGCGCGCGCCTGAATGCATTGTACACCGGCCTGCCGAGCCTGGTGTGGCCCAGCATGGTGGCCACCTGCCCGAGCATCTCGCCGCGTATCGCCTTGAGGGACTGCCTTGAGCCGCGCAGCTGCGAGCTGACATCAAGCGCCTTGGAAGGCGCGGCGACCGCCCGCTTGACCAGCGGAATCCTGCCGAGCACCTTGCCGACCTTGGACGTCTCGAAGCCCACTGATGCGTTCGCAAGCTTGTCGATGAGCGGCTTTGAGACGTTGCGCGACCACAGGTTGCCCTTCGCAGTCTTCCCCCTTGCCTCTGCCATTGCCGCCAATGCCTGGTGGGACTGCAGGTATGCCGCGTGCAGCCCGGATGAGAATTCTATCGAGCGCCTGAACCGCGCCTCCAGCGCCCCGTCGCGCACAACGGGCTTGTACTTGTCCATGAGAAGCGCCCATTTCGTCCTGATGGCGAGCAGCTCGTCATCGCTGAGCTTGTTCTTCATCTTCGCCTCTGTCATGTCGTAAAGCGCGTTCATCTCCCGCCTTGCCTCGGCGGCGCTCATGCCGCTTTTCCTTGCCAGGCGCGCAATCTCCTTCACGGAGTCGCGCCGCGCCTGCTTCTTCATCATCATGTACCTGCGCTGCACCTGGCGCAGCATCTGCGGCGAGGTCTGCATCTTCACCTTGAAGGACGGGGTCTTGGGGAGCTTGGGCGTGGTGATGTCGAAAAGGGAGAGCGGGTCCCTGCCCGAATAGTACATCGCGGCAACCAGCAGCCCGGCAATGAGCATCGCAGGGAAGCAGAACGGGAGATTGGAGACGATTTCGGCCTGTATGGCCGGGGCGAACGCGGAGAGCGCATAGACATTGTCCGGGCAGATGGTGGTGGTCTGCGAGGCGGATGGCAGCGGGAACTTCTCGCCTGACTTGACCGTGGCATAGCCGCAGCTTTTGTAGTCCTCAAGCTTCCTCTTCGCCCCGTTCACCGGGTCCCTGAAATATCTTATGTCGCACCATGCCGTCCCGTTCTCGTCGGTCCTCGTTTCGTTGCAGATGACATTGCCCGAGGCGTCCAGCACCGGCTGGCCCTCGAACGTGAAGTTGAGCGGGGTGTCGTTCACAGGAAGTATCTCGGCGGTGAAGCTGTCGTTGGAGAAGTTGCCGGCCTGATGCAGGTCGCCGGTGTTCCGCGACGCGTCCACCTTCTTCTCAACCTCCGCAATCTTCGATTCGTTTATCTGCCGGAAATAGGTGATGTTGAGGAAAGTGAGCTTTGCAGTCATATTGGTGCCGTTCACGGACACCGAGAGGAAGGTGCGGAATGCCGCATCCGAGTAGGGATTTTGCGCAAGGCAGGCTGATGGCAGCATGAGCACTAAGAGCAATAGCATTGCTTTGGCTCTGGTTGGCACCATAAGGCTCCCGCAGCATTTTTCTCTCTCATTCTTATAAATATGCTTCTTGAAATAGCAACAAAGGGTGGGTGCTGGCGCGATGTTCGAATACCTGTTGGCTCTTGATTTGATCAAGGACAGCTACGTCCTGATGGCATTTGCCTTTGCCGTCTCAATAATAGCGCTCTCGTTCATGGCCGGCGAGTTCATGTCCATGCCGAGCCTGAAGGGGTTTGCCAAGGCCGAGCTTTACGAGCTCGGGGTAAGCGCGGTCATCCTGGTCATCCTTCTCGTGCTTGTTCTTCCGGGCGGCCCCCATGACATTGCAGGCCCATTTGACCTTATAGGCAGGGGCTTCATGGTGGAAAGCAGCACCCCGGGGCAGCCGCCTGCGCTTTGCAAGGAGTGGAAGGCAATCCATGGGGATCCGGTGCTGGATCCGGTGGGCACCTGGACTGTGCCGAACGGCAGCATCGTATTCGGGCAGGCGAACTATTTCCTGGGCTGCAGGCCCGACATCAACCTGAACTTCAACCCATGGAGCGACGTCCCGCCCCAGAGCTTCAGCGGCGTGATGACCTCGCGGCTTGCCAAGGGCTACATCTCCCTCATGCTCACCCAGATGTTCACCGGGCTGCTCGCCGGGTTTTACACCTCCATCCAGCTCTCCGTCTTCAAGGTGCTTGCCGCCGACGTGGGAATCGTCCCGTGGGTGGCGCTTGGGCCCCTCAACCAGGCGCACACCATAATAGTCGACCTGATAGGCACCACCTTTGCGGCATTCACCGCGCAGAACATGCTCCTCATGTTCATAGAAAAGGCCGCGCTTCCCGTCTTCCTGCCCTTCGGCCTGATGCTCCGCGCATTCCCCTTCACAAGGAAAACCGGCTCCACCATAATCGCCGTGGTGGTGGCAGCCTATTTCGTCTTCCCCATTTCCATCCTGATAAACGAGCAGATGTGGGTGATGATTGCCGACCCGCAATGCACAATCGGGTCGGGGGTCGGGGACATATGCTACAAGGACACGGACTGCTGCTCGAAAAACTGCCGCGGGGGAGTGTGCAGCCCGGCGGTCACGGACTTCAAGGAGTACCGCTCCATCTACGCCATATGCAGCGACCCTGCCAAGATAGAAGCCACGCTTGATGAAATCGCAAAGGAGCAGGACGACCGCACGCTTGACATCTACTTCACGGGGAACCCGGCCACCACGGTCCCCACCAAGGCCGAGGGCAGGCTGAAGAACGGGCTTTCCGCGCTCGCTGCGCAGCACGGCGCGTCTGCATGGGCGTTCACGAAGTCGCTCCTCAACCCCCTGCCCGCGCAGACCGCGCAGACGGTGTTTTCCCAGATAGAGGTGCTGGTGGTGGATTCGGCGCAGTTCGCGCTCCTGGGGATGATTTTCACGGTGGTGACGGTGGTGCTGTCGCTCACCATGCTCAAGGACATAGCGGTGCTGATAGGCGGCGAGCCGCGCATATTCGGGCTCTCCAAGCTGGTATAGCGGAATGAATAGTATGTTATAGTATAGATTGCAGGAACAGGCGCAACAGCAGGAACAGGTGCAACAGGTGCAATTTGCCTGGCGCGTGCCGGGCCGGCAATGGGAATGCAGCGGGTGCAACAAATGTATTTGCTTGACGTGTGCGGGACCGACAGCATGGTGGGGCTAATGGGAACCATGGTCGGCACCGGCGCAGCCACCATGATACTGCTCCTCGCGCTCTTCTACATGGCCGCACAGTTCTTCAGGAAGCCCGAGTACGAGGCGTTCGTGTCAATCGAGATTTACCAGCTTGCAATCTCGCTTTTGATTTTCGCCCTGATATTCGGCACGTCCTGCTTCGCAAGCGAAATGTCCAAGGCGTTCGTGGGCGGCGGCTATGACGCCTTTGGCATCGCAAACTCCTACATGCAGTACATCTGGAAGGACATCGCGCTTGACTCGGTGGAAAAGCTCCAGGTTCTCGCCCTGCTCTCGCAATGGGCAAGCAGCGTGACCATGCGCTTCGGCGCCTCGGTGTGGGGAATATCCATCC
>JBAZMO010000077.1:0-3530 GCA_041649655.1 Patescibacteria group bacterium | reverse complement strand
CTGATTGCCGTCATCGGCAAATACGCCAAAGTCAACCTATCCAGTGAAGACGTCTACCTTAATATCGCCGGCGGACTGAAAATAAAAGACACGGCCGCCGACCTGGCTGCCGTGCTGGCGGTCATTTCCGCTGAAAAGGACTGGCCGCTGGGCGGGAAAACCATGATTCTGGGCGAGGTGGGATTGGCCGGCGAAATCCGCTCCCTGCCCCAGCTAGATCGGCGGATCAAAGAGGGAGAAAAATTGGGTTTTGAAAAATTCATCGTGCCAGCGGCTAAAAACATCTCCGGCAAAAAAATCCAAGCAGTCAAGAATCTCGCCGAAGCGATTGATTTGATCAAGAAATAAAAAAGCTCGCTCCGAATCGTCCGGAACGAGCATGATTGATTGCGCTTAGCGCTTGCTTAAAACTTAAAATTGCTTATTGCTGATTCTTCAGCCCCGGATCAAATCCTTCCTTGTCTCCGGCCGCAGGAACATTGAACGGCTGCGAGGAAACTTGGGAACCGGCCATTTCCTCCAAAACATTAACGCCGTTATTCTTATAATTCAACAGATCGAACGACCGTTGTTCGCCGCCATACAAACTGATGCCGTATTTTTCCCAATAAGAGCCGTCGGCCGCGATGATCAGCAGATCGTAAACGCCATTGGGGATGCTATGCAACAGGAAACTGTCGCCGGGATAAATATAGCCGGGCAGCTGATCCACGCCCCAATCATCGCTAGACGACGGAGATAAGAAAACATTGACGACGATATCATCCGACAAATTGGTGAGCAGGATCGAATTCAAACTGGCGGGACAGCCGGTCAAACCGACCAAAACAGCAGCCAGAATCGCGAAGCTGACGAATGACTTCATATCCGTTTCCTCCTGTTTGCGCTGTAAAAAACCTATCAACTAAAAATCAAACTTCTAAAAACTCAAGCAATGTCATTAAGGTGCTGTTAACCAAACTTCATAGCCAGATCCTCCTCGGTTGATTGACCCAACCACTAAAACTAAGGTACTAATATACTATCAGACAGCACGATAACTGTCAATAATACTATTCCAAGTGCGCGGTAAAACCCAGCGCCTCCAATTTTTGTCGTAACTCCGGAAATTGCTGCAAGTCAAACTCGACGACGAATTTCTTGGCGGCCTCGCGGGCCGATTGCGCCAGAATCAGATCGCCGGGATCAGCGATTTTTAAATTATCATATTCGCCGCTCTGCCGCTGGCCGAAGACCGCTCCGGAACCGCGCGCCTTCAAGTCATATTCGGCCAAAGCGAAGCCGTCGGAGCATTTCGTCAAATATTCCAGCCGGGCTTGGGTTTTCTCATCCGCCGAATCGGAAAACAGCAGGCAATACGACTGCGAGCCGCCTCGTCCGACCCGGCCGCGGAATTGATGCAACTGACTCAAACCGAAACGCTCCGCGCCCTCAATCATCATGACCGTGGCATTGGGCACATCGACGCCGACTTCGACCACTGAAGTGGAGACGAGAATACTGATCTCGTTATTTTTGAATTGACGCATAACCTCTTCTTTCTCATCGGCCTTCAATTTGCCATGCATCAGACCGACCGGCAGATCGGGGAATATATCCTGATTTAATTTTTGATATTCCTCTTTGACTGATCGCGCGCCCAGCTTGTCCGACGGATCAATCAACGGACAGATAACGAACACTTGGCGGCCGGCCGCGATCTGCTGCTTGATGAAGCCATAAGCCGGCTGGCGATTAAAAGCGGAGATCGCTTTGGTAATAATCGGCCTTCGCCCTTGGGGCATTTCTCGAATAATGGAAATATCCAAATCGCCATATAAGGCCAAGGCCAAGGAACGCGGGATAGGCGTTGCTGTCAACGACAGGAAATGAGGTGTTAACTTGGAACTGCTCTTTTCTTTGAGTCCCTGCCTTTGCTTGACGCCGAACCGATGCTGCTCATCAATCACGACCAGCGCCAAATCGGCGAACTTGACCGCCTCTTGAATCATTGCATGAGTGCCGATAATGACATCGATTTCGCCGCCAGCAACCCGGCTTAAAAAATCCGGCTTAGCCAGCTCTTCCCCATTGAACAATTTTTGTGTTCGAGTCAGCAAACCGATATTAACCTTCCGGCCGGCCAATAATTCTCGCGCCGTTTGATAATGCTGAAAAGCCAGAATTTCCGTCGGCGCCATCAAAGCCGACTGACGATGATTTAGAGCCGTATTATACATGGCAAGCAGAGCGACCAGCGTCTTACCGGAGCCGACATCCCCTTCCAAAAGCCGATTCATCGGCTCAGTCCGGCCCAAATCGCGCAGAATCTCCCAGGCCGTTTTCTTCTGATCACTAGTCAGTTTAAATGGCAAGCTAACTACGAATTCTTTAATTTCTTTTTCTTGAAAGGCCAAGGGCGAGGCCTGCTGCCGGCTCAAATCCAATCGTAACAGCTGCGACCAGGCCTGCAACAAAAACAACTCATCAAACGCCAGCCGCGCTTTCGCTTGTTTCAATTTGCCGGCCTCAGTCGGAAAATGGACTTCGATCAGCGCCGGAACCAAATCAATCAATCCGGCTTGATTGATGATTTCCTGAGGCAAAAAATCCTTAATGCCTCGAGCCAGGGGCAGGACTTGCTTGATTAACAGCCGCAGCTGCTTATTAGCTAAACCGGCAGTCAAAGGATAAATGGGAATCAAGCCAACCGGCTCCGGCTGAGGCCGGCTATATTTTTCATAAGCCGGCGAATTAAAAGCCAGATTGAAAACATCGCCGCTGACTTTGCCGTAAACCCGGATAATTTCTCCGGCAGCCAAATTCTTGCTGATCCAGGGCTGATTGAACCAAATCAGCTTGATCGAGCCGGAATCATCGGTTAAAATGGCTTCAGTCAAAAAACACTTCCGGCGGGAAGTCCGACGGCCGGCAATCAGCTCGATCTTGCCGATCACCGTCGCCTCCATGTCCTCGGCCAGCTCGCTGATCTTGGCTAAACGGCTGTAATCGTCATAACGGAACGGATAATAAAAAATGAGATCACGAATGGTCTCAAGATTTAACTTTTTCAACTTATTAGCCAGTTTTTTAGCTATCGGACCTAATTGGCTGATTTTAGCGTCTAAAGTCAAATTCATACAATATAATTGTATTCGACTCTCAGCTTCGTTCCTCGGCTTCCGCCTCGGAACTTGCCTCGCTTCTAATCCGTGCACAAATCTTCGATTTGTGCACCCGGTAGGAATTGAACCTACGACCTGCAGATCCGCAATCTGACGCTCTATCCACTGAGCTACGGGTGCTAACTTAATTTCAAATTTCCAATTTCCAATATCAAAAAAATTCAAAGGCGCAACCTAATTGCTATTATAATTTCAGAAATCTTCTCAACTGCTCGGAAATCGGTTCGGCTTCGCGTTCCAAATCTTCGGCCAAAAAACGCAAAAGATAATCGCGGATAGCAACAGCATCCTGGCCATCAAGCGGAATCACCAGGCGGCCCTTCAGGGGGTTCTTGAATTCCACATAAAGATTCTTAATTCCGCCGG
>JBAZMO010000076.1:0-3540 GCA_041649655.1 Patescibacteria group bacterium | reverse complement strand
GATGCGCCAATAAAATTAACAGTAAATGGAGGAATAGTTGTTGATAGCACCAGTGCCAATACCGGAACTTTGGGAACAACCTCTTTATGTTTAGGAGGGACTAACTGCGGTGAAGGCATTTTGTCCAAACGCAATGCCGGCAGCAACCAATATGGAATAGATTTAATTACCAATGCTACCAATAGGATGACTATTACTAATTCAGGATTAGTCGGCATCGGGACGACGAACCCTACCGCCAAATTGCAGGTTAACGGAGATTTACAGGCTTTACATGCCACTGTATCAGGAACCCTTAGAGTTGACGGACCGACAACTTTTGGTCCCCAAACCTATACCTGGCCGGGGACAATTGGCGGTAATGGCTATTTATTATCATCCACCACTACCGGCGCTCTATCTTGGATGGATCCGTCTTCTATCGGCGGTGTCAACTGGTGGGATCAAGTCAACGGCGCCCTATTCCCCAAAAACGACACTGTAGATTTACTGATCGGCTCGCATGCTTCAGCATCTGCCAAGTTCTGGGTAAATGCTACAACCGGTGATATCAAAGCTTCCGGTTATGCCACAGTCTCTTCATCTTTAGCAGTTGGCTACTCGGCCGTTACCGGCGGTCTGGGCAATGCCGCTTTTATGGGTTTGGTGGGCATTGGCACCTCCAGTCCAACTTCCAAGCTCCATGTCAGCGGTGATTTTAGCGGCAACTTAATGACTTTGGCAAATACCGGCACCACTATTGGCAAAGACGGTTTGCTGATTTCCACCAATTCAGACGGCGCCATTGCTTTGCGAATCTACGACGACTATAGCAACCAGGATATTTTCTCAGTGTCCACTGCTTCGGTGTCTTCAAATATTCCCGCCAGCTTCAATGCCCAGGGCGATGTCCTGGTTGGCAATGATTTGGTCTTTACCAACTTGCAAGCCAACTCAATTAAATCCTATGGCAATTTATATATGATTGCCGGAAATTCCTATGACGCTTCCAATTTGTATTTGCAAACCGCCGGCAATGGCGACGTGGTCATCGGCACCCAATCCGCCACTTTCAAACCAAACGGCGATGCCTTTATTGCCGGATCAGACGCTTCGACATCCAGAATCAGATTCCTGCCTGATGCCAACTACGACGGTAACATGTCTGACGGCTATGTTTATGCCGACCGTTTTGTGGACAGTATGAGCAGCACTTATTATGTTGATCCCAATATTGCTTATAGCGGTAGTCTTCCCGGCACGGCGGCTGTATTATCCGGCACTGTTGGTATCGGCGCCACCAGCCCCAAAGCAGGTTTTGAATTGAACTTAGGATACGGGGGCAACGCGGCCGCAATTATCAATAACCCTGAATCAGGAGCACTGTTAACTGCTTCTGCCTCAGGTGTTACTAAAATGACTTTAGCAAATAATGGCGATATGACTTTAGCCGGTGACATGGCAGTAAACGGCGGCGACCTGACTTCTACCCAAACCACCTTTAATCTTCTAAACTCGGTAGTCACTACCTTAAATATTGGCGGCGCGGCTACCAGTGTTAATATTGGCGCCTCAACCGGAACAACTACTATCAATAACAATCTTTTAGTATCAAAATATGCCACAGTATCTTCATCTTTAGCAGTTGGCTACTCGGCCGTTACCGGCGGTCTGGGCAATGCCGCTTTTATGGGCTTGGTAGGTATTGGCACCTCCAGCCCCACTTCCAAGCTTCATTTGACCGGAGATTTTACCGGAAATCTGGCCAGCTTTATCAATACCGGCACTACTATCGGCAAAGACGGACTGTTAATTTCCACAAATAGCGACGGCGCTATTGGCCTAAGAATCTATGACGATTATTCCAACCAGGATATTTTCTCAGTGTCCACAGCTTCAATTTCTGCCAATGTGCCGGCCAGCTTTAATGCCCAGGGCGATGTGTCAGTCGGCAATGACATACAGTTTACCAATCTTGACCAGTCCTGGATCAAATCCAATTCTCATTTATATATCTCCGCCGGCTCGCCCAACGAAAACGAAAATCTGTATTTGCGCTCTGCAGGTGGTGGAGATGTCATTATCGGTACGCAAAGCGCTTATTTTAAACCTAACGGCAATGTCGGCATCGGCACCACCAACCCCACTTCTGCTTTAGAAGTCACCGGCGATATTGAATTGTCAGGAGTGGTTAAAGGATCTGATATCTCATTTAGTGTTTACAGAAATTCTGCCCAATCAGTTAATAGTGCTGCATCTACAATGATCCAATTTGATACTGTTGAATTTGATACTGACAGCAGCTGGGACACAGGAAATTATTGGTTTAAACCAACTGTTGCTGGCAAATACCTGCTGACTGCAACAGTGTCTTTTGATTCATTATCAGACGGCAATTATTGTTCGGTTGTCTTTAATAAAAATGGCGCATTATACAAATATGGCGGATTTACTAGAACCGGAGGTGCCGGAGGCTGCCGCCATACCGGATCAGTTATTGTCGAAGCCAACGGCACCACTGATTATTTTGAAGCTGGTGGATCTCATAATTATGGCTCAGCAAGAAATACTTCAACCGGAAGTACAAGTACATTTTTTATGGGTTCCAGGCTTTTCGGTGCGGATATCGCTGAGTATTATCCGACCAATGATGAAACTATTAAAGAAGCTGATATTGTCAGCGTGGATACTATTAATAAAGGCGCAGTTGTCAAATCATCCCAAGCTTACAAAAAACAATTAGGCATTGTTTCCACCAACCCGGCCATGATTATGGGCAATAAATTAGGCAGATACAATGTCCAGGTGGGTCTGGCCGGAAAACTGCCGGTGAAAGTGACAGACAAAAACGGCCCGGTTTTGGCAGGCGATGATATTACTGCTTCTTCCCTGCCGGGTATTGGCATGAAAGCCACCAAATCCGGCTATACTGTAGCTCAATCTTTGGAGCCGTTTAACCCTGCCAATCTTGAATGTTCGCCGGTTGCTTCTTTGAACCAAATCAGCTGGCCGGAGGATTCAGGTTTGAATGATAAAGTTCCCTGCTTTACTTTACCCGACGGCAGTCACGTTGGCAAAGTTTTGGCAATTGTAAATAATTCTTATCACGAACAAACCCTGGATTTAACCTCCACTGGCGACCTAATTTTGACCACTACCCCATATAATGGTATTTTGCAAGCTAATTCCAGCGACGCCGCCAGAGCCCAAATAAGCAATCTTTCCATCCAAGTGGCTAAATTGTCCGGCGAAATTGTCGACCAAATCAGCACTGCTTCCGAAGCGGTGTTTGGAAAAATCAAAGCCGGAATTATCAATACTACCTACTTATTGGCCGACAACGTGGTGGCCGGAAAAATTATTTCGCCTTTGGTTGAAACTGAAAACATGATTGCTGATGTTACCCAAACCAAGATGATAAAACCTGTCAATGACGCTGACTTAGTAATCCAGTTGGGTTCCAATAATAAACAACTGAATATTACCGACTCTATTGGTAAATCAGTTGCCGCTATCGACTCTAAAGGCAATGCGACTTTTTCAGGCAGTGTCACCGCCCAG
>JBAZMO010000075.1:0-3587 GCA_041649655.1 Patescibacteria group bacterium | reverse complement strand
AGCAGTGTCGATCACCGAGAAGATCCATGGTACCAACTTCCGGTGCGGTTGGGTACCTTCGGTAGCTGATACCTGGTGGAAGAAGGTCAAGAAGTTCTTCGGCCGGTTAGAATCCCACGAGTTCGTCTACGGCAGCCACAACGTGCAGCTGACGAACAAGTTCATCCGCACCAACGGTTACTACGAGAAACTTGGCGTTGGCAACGTGTACGCGAAGATAGTGAAGCAGTACCAACTTCAGGATAAGCTAAAGAAGGGCGAAGTTTTGTACGGCGAGATCTACGGTGACGGCATCCAGAAGAACTACGTCTACGGGTGCAAGCAAGGTGAACACAAGCTCGTCGTCTTCGACCTGATGGTAGACGGTCAGTACTGTTCTCCTGCCCAGATGACCGGATGGTGCGACATGGTGGACCTAACCCACGTTCCGATCTTGTACTGGGGACCTTTCTCCTTGGAACACGCCAAGAAGTTGACCGAAGGTAACTCCGTACTTTGCCCGACCCAAAAGGTTAGAGAAGGCGTGGTCATCAAGCCCGCGGAAGAAACAAACCATCCGCATCTAGGCCGCAAGGTCTTGAAGTTGATATCTGACGCGTATCTGCTCGATAAACAAAATACCGACAACCACTGAGCGAGACTATGGGCAGAGGCAGAGCTAAAAAGAAAAAGAAAGCAGCTATGGCGACTACAGGATCCAACGTGCAGGTATCTATCGGTGGCCAAGTGGTTACCATGAGCAACAACGTAAGCAGTCATATATGTATCCCCAACGGGATGACGAGCACGTTCGTATCGCCGCAATCGTTGACCTCAGAAGAAGACAACGAACTGACGCAGTTAGAGAAAACACGGCAAGCCCAGCAACCCTTAATGCGAGCGCAAGAGTTCAAGAAACTTAAGCGCTCAAACCGCGAGTTCCTCTTGTCGATCAAGCGGTTAGGATCAAAATGTGATGATATACGTCAGGCAGAGATGCCAAAGAGTCCGCGTCAACTTGAACTGGAAAACAAGCGCAACGGATCGCTGATAATATGGAACGCAACGTCGATAATGTCATCTAACTTCTTTGGTTCTATAAACGAAAAATTGTTTGATACTGGTATGACGCTGGAAGAGATGGAAAAAGCGCACACCGACGCTTGCGCCGAGGAGATACTGTTAAATGAAAAATACGACGCTTTCGAGTCTGATCCTGATCCTATCTCTGGTTGCTAGTTGCCGCACTGTTGAAGTAGGAACAGGAGAAGTGATCAGAGACAATCTCTGCGACTGGGAGATACACTGCGACATCTTGAACACCACGTGCTGGGCAGAATCTTGGTACCAGGACGCTACTGGCAAGACTAGACTTGCGTTACCGATAACTGCTAAGGTAGCACAAACCTGTTACTGCCAGAAGCATGAATGCAAATCCGTAGAATATAGGTATGGTCAATAAAACACAGCATAGGTTCGTATCTGTCTCCTTCCGCGAAAACTTCGTCATGGCCAATCTTCCCGCGGAATGGAACGGATCAACGCATATCACCGACTCCAAAGATTCGAAGGCTAAAGATGTTCTAGGCGGAGGCGTCGTGTTCGCCTACCGCTTCGGAGCGCTCACCTTCATAGACGCTGATCCCGGTGAGCGAAGCGCAGAGATAAACTCGCTTAAACAACAACTTGGATTAGACTTGAACGCTAGGGTGACAACCGAAGAGTTCTTCGTAGAGGAAATCCCAGAAGAAAAACCAAGGGTTGAATATCATCGCCTGGTGTTAGATAAGCTAACCCCCGAGCGTAAAGCTGTCATCGCTAAGATAATCGCGCAAAGCGCCGCCATGGAATGCTACGAGCAGCTGATAGACGCCGTGAAAGTTAAGGTTGACGTAATGGTCGATCGTCTTGAGGAAACCGGCAAGATCGGCATGTCTCCCGAAAAACTATATAAAACCATCGGCTACGCTATCGCGATCCGCAACGAAGTCATCGGCATGCTGCACCTCTTGGACAAACCCGATCTGATCTGGGAAGACAAGATCATGGATAGTCTGTACGACGAGCTGCGATCAGCGTTCGACCTCAACGATAGGTTCAAGGCTCTAGAATATAAGCTGAAGGTCATACAGGAAACGCTGGACATACTCGCCGATACCGTCAAAGATCGTCGGGGATACAGGGTTGATGTAGCGATAACCGCGCTGATCGTCTTCGAGATCATCCTGACGCTGTGCGCTCATTTTCATCTTTTTGGGTGGTAACACATGATCAGCGACTTATTTAAAAGACAATGGGTACATCGCTGTCCACCGCGAACTGCTGCTGTTCCACAACCTCCTAAAGGTCCCTCTAAGGAAGAATTGGAAGAGTGCGCAGCGCTCGAACAGCAACACGCTGAAACTATGTTGCAAGAAAAGATCAACTTCTTTAAGAGTATGTCATCCCCAGTGCGCGAAGAGATAATTCGAAACGAAGAATTGCGCTATTTTTATAGCACTGTTGGATACATAGGGTATGTCCCATATGGGTCTCGATTAGACATCTTACAGAGAAAAATCCACAACGGATATTCCAACTACTTACATCCACACTTCTCTGCAGATTTCATGAAAACTCTACTTCCATCCATCGGCATAGATCTCGATCTCCTAAAACGAGCGCATCTTGACGCTTGTGCCGATGACATGATCGGTAAGAAATTGTAACAGGAGGACTTTGAATGTTCAACCAAGATCTACCGGTCGGCAATCCAGAAACGTTCCTCGGCGAATGCGAGGTCATGGACCTATCCGAGTTGAAAGATAAGCAGTTTGTGGTCGCGATCAACTCCGGCGGAAGAACGGACGGCAAGTTCATCTGTGAGACCATCCACGGACCGTATGACTTCATCGAGATGGTAGACGAAGTCGCGGTCATGTGGAAAGAACACCAGCACCATTCTAAATGCTACGTCTTGTCGAAAGATAAGAACCAGCCACCACAGTGGCTAGACGAATGCACATGTGACTACATCGAAGCCAAACACGTAGACATCGTGACCGAAGCCTTCATGCAGGGTGCGTTCGATCCACCAGAATATACGTGTCGAGCAGGATTTGGATCGGCAAAAGAAGCGGATCCACGGTTGACCCCAAAAACTGAAGAAGTACCTACAGAAGAATAGTAGGTTAACCACTAATTTGCTACGAGGAGCAATCATGATCTTTAATCAAAAGGCAGCAACCCAATTCTTAAATAATGAATATGACTCCAACCTAAAAGATTATTTCTTAACAGCAGATCGCCAGCGGGGCTTACTTACGTCATGCGGAACAAAGGGTAAAGCAGTTCTATATGATGAAGATGAGCTGCGACGCTATGCTAATATCCAAGGATACACAAAGCGCGGAGCTACACCATATCCCATCAAGATATACTCGGGCAAAAACTGTCTCTTATGGGGCAACCAATTAAGCTATATTAAAAAACACCCAAGCGAACATAACGAAATTGTTGCTACTGATAAAGCGGGTAACGAGGTTCAACGGTGGTCGTATAAAGAAGTGTATCGAAAAATCATGAACAACGAGTTTGAAGAAAAAAGAACTTACGCATCTGGCAAGACG
>JBAZMO010000074.1:0-3658 GCA_041649655.1 Patescibacteria group bacterium | reverse complement strand
AAAACCGGTATAGCCGATCCGACGGCAAAAAACTTCCGGCACCTTGAGCACCCAATAAGGATCAATGAAGCCCTTAAAATCAACATCAGTGATCGTGCAGCCGTTAAGCCCGGCGCCATAAAAGCAATCCATAATCTCGCCCAGCGTGTAGTTCTTGGTCGTCGCGGCATTCTTAATCGCTTCAGCGGCAAACTCCCAGCCGATCGGCACAATGCGGTACTTTCGCATAATCATGAGACCACGGCTGGAAATGACAGTATCAAGCGAGTCCTTGGCGTTGATTTGCGGCGCGAACACCCGATTCTTGATGGATTCGTCCAAATCGATCACATAGCGCTTATTCCTAATAGCTTCGGCCAACCGCGAATCCAAGACACAATCGGTCGGGCCGGGATTGGCTTTGGCCGAGTCCGGGCAAGTGGACAATTTCAACAAAATATCGATATTGCCGCCGACTTTGGTCTGACTTTCAATTAGTTTGGAAAAAGCCAATTTAGCACCCTTGATGCCGGCGACGATCGGGCTGCTGTCGGGGTTGAACAAAGCGGACAAGCCGGACAAATTCGGCAGATTGCCATAACCGCCGGAACTGCCGGAACCAGAAAACATTCCGCTCTGCAGGTTTTTCAATAATTGTGAGACTAAAGTATTAAAAAATTCTTCCACAATATCCGCCGCCGTATTTGTAAAAGTTGAATAACCTAAATCAGCTTTGGATTGTTCATCTCGAAAAGTGTTAGCAATAACCGTGCCCGGGGTTAGAATCTTACCGGCGATATTCTTGATATCCTTCCATAAGCCGGTGGTCTCGGCGTCTTTTTCGGCCACTTTGGTCTTCCAGTCGACATAAGCGTTGCGCTCGTCGGCCATGATCAAGGCGAAGGAAATATCATTGGCGCCCGGCCGCAGCGCGTCCTTGTATTCAACGCTGAAACTGGCGTTATTGATCGCATTCTCCCAATTGGTCATGATTTCAGAAAAACTGCAACGGACCTGGCGTTGGCGGGTATAATCCAAACCGGCTTTGATCGCCAGCTTGACTTGGAAATTCGGCTGGCACAGATCCATGCCGAAGCTCGTTCCCACGCCGTCAATAAAATCCCCCAGAGCCGAGTCGGCGGCATTTTCCAAATAAGCGCCCCAGCCCTCAGTAATAAATAACGGCTTTTGGCCTCGGCCGCCAGACGCCACCCAGACAGCGGTGTCATGCGCCACGGTGCGGGAAAAAACATTAAGCGAGGTTTTAAAAGCGATAGCTAGAACCTCCCGTGCCTTTTCTTTCATAATTGCCCATAACTCTTCCCTTCTTCTTTTATCTTGTAAAGCATTAAGCTGCTTAAGAGTTTCTTTTTTAATAGTTTGATCGTTCCGATCAGCTGTATCTTTTAAACAACTAGTTAAATTAGCGAGATCTTGCGAAGTAGCCTGCTCCATTCCTGCTGACATAACACACTCCACCGACAAATCAGGATCACCACTTTCAAGAGCTACACTAAAAATTTGATTAGATTCATTGCCAGTAGCTCCCAAATTAGATAATCCATCAATACCCGATGCCCTTGCTGGAAATAAGAAAACAAAAAAAGATAAGCCGAAAATAACAGCAATGGTTAATCCGCTGATGATTTTTGATGATTTGAATTTTTTATCCGACTTAGGCATTTTGTTTACACTATTGAGTGGGTGTTTGGGAATCCAATTGACTTAAAAACATCGTCTTCAACTCAGCATCGTCAACTTGCGCCAAGAGTTCCGCCGAAGCGCCGGAGTTGATCATTAGTTGCCTAATTTGCGCTCCAGTTAAGTTGTGTAGATCGTCAACGCTGTTGATATTGAGCGCTTCCAAATCCAAATTGCCGGCATCCGGCTGAGCCAAGGCCGTATCGCCGGCTGCGGACGCGCCGAAATTGACATTGACTCCTTGCGCCGCCAAGCTGGCCGCCACTTGCGGATTGGCCTCCAAATAACTCTTGTATTCAGCCATTAATTCATCATCCGTCAACAATGATAATTGCTCGTCAGTCGCGCCGTTCTGCTTCATGATCTGGCGGATGTAATCAGCCGTGATAGTGACAGTCGGATTGCCAACGGCTGTCTGCATCGACGGCACGCTATCGCTCGAAGCCGATTGATCGCCGGACGAAAAGCAATTCTGCCCCTCGGGACAATTGGGATCCGTGCCCCTGTCCACCTCGGCCTTATCGTCAACGCCATCGCCGTCGGAATCCTTCAGATAAGGGCTGGAATCGTATTTGTTGGTCTCATCATAATCAGACAAGCCATCTTTGTCGGTGTCTTTGGACTGCAAAATCGCCAATTCCGCCTGCTGTTTGACGGCTAAGGCCGCCGCTTGTTCCTGCCCCTTGCGGATGATATCAGCAAAAGGATTAGCCAAATTCAGCCACATGGAGACGCCGCCGATAACCACGGCAAAAAGTCCGATCAATAAAATCAGAAGCGAATTGAATTTTTCACGATGGGGCCGGGAATCAGGCGCCGAATCAAGATTTTCACCGCTTTCAGCCGCTATACGCCGATAATTTTCCCCGCCGCTCATTTGTTCGTCACCTTCCATGAGTGGTTGTGGATAAGTATGGATTAATTATACCATAAAATCATAAATCATAAAAACATTAAAACGCCGGAACAAAAATTATATTAGAACACAAAACAATTAAAAAAATAAAGAACTTTCTTTTTTTTCTTTCCACTTCTTTCTCTTCGTCATCCCGGAAACAGTCAGATATAAGATAGGGCAACCACTCCTCGCTGTCATTCCGACCGGAGCCATGTAATCATGGCGAAGTGGAGGAATCCCTTGGAATTTGATAAAAGCATTTAATTTTCATAACCGAACATCTCTCGGCTTAAATCAATCCATTTGGGATTAAGAGTTTTGATCAATAATTCCTTCTTTTTTCTGTTCCATCTTTTAATTTGTTTCTCTCTGGCAATCGCTCCGATTATATTTTGACCGCTTTCATGATAAATCAATTTTTTACAATTGTATTTTTTGGTAAATCCTTCAACTAAGCCATTCTTATGCTCCCAGACTCTTCGGCTTAGATTATTAGTAACTCCGATATACAAAGTGCCTGATTCTGAAGCCATTATATATACGCAGTAATATTTTTCAGCCATAATGCAAGGGATCCCTCCACTTCGGTCGGGATGACAAGAAAATTATAACAACAGGATGACAAGAGTGGTGTATTGGGATGACAAGAAAATTATAACAACAGGATGACAAGAGTGGTGTATTGGGATGACAAAAGAATTATAATAACGGGATGACGAATCTTGATTAAAGTGATTTCGATAATTGAACCCAATCCCCCACCGACAAATCCTGGGCGCGAATGTCTTCCCGCCAACCCAAATCACTGAAAATCTTCTTGACCTCATTATTCTTGATTTTCAGCCCGCCGGCCAGATTATTATGCAGCTGCTTGCGCTTGGAGCTGAAACCCATTTTCGCCAGGCGAAATAATTCTTTAACATCGGCTTCGGGCAATTTCCGCTTTAATTTCAAACGGACCACCGCGGACTCCACCGCCGGTTCCGGCCAAAAGCAAGTTGGCGGGACTGTAAATAAAATCTCCGGCTCGGCGAAAAATTGCGCCGACAAAGCCAATAAATTCATCTCCCCGGACTTAGC
>JBAZMO010000073.1:0-3751 GCA_041649655.1 Patescibacteria group bacterium | reverse complement strand
GCCTTGTATTTGTAATACCCGGTCCATGATCCAATGTCAACCCGGTAAACATCAATCGTTGTCTCCTCCGCGCCAGGAAACTCAAGCCCGGTTATTGATGCGATTTTGGTTGCTTTACACGTTGCAGGTTCCCACCGGGCTCTATCCTCCGAGAGGGAATAGAACAGCGTGGCGCCATTCTTTAGTCCTTGATAATAAACAGGTATGGCAGCCGGTATCAGCAGAAGCTGATGATCCGGAGCGAATATCCTATACTGCATTTTGATTTCCGGAACGCCTTCGGTTATCGAAGGAGAATTGGATTGTATGCTTACCGCGGAATCTTGAGGAGCCTTGGAGTCCTGTCCGCTGATATCGGGAATGTCCGCACATCCGGCTGTGACAAGGATCAAAGCTGTCAGGATCATTGACAAGACGCTTCTTTTTCTTGCACGCTGTATCATTTCTTTTATTGAAGGATTCTTCATTGTCATACGGTCTCCATTCAAATATGGATTGAATTCATCTTTCAGCGGGGGAATCAGACATCCCTCCCCGCATTTTCCGGAGAAAGTGGAATGTACCAGCGAAGGCCTATGCGGATTTCGTAATCACCATTTTCATTCCCTACACTGATCTTGAACGTATTCTCACCGTCCGCGGTCGAATCGGCTCCGTTGAAGCTAAAGTAAACAAGATAGTATTCGTATGCATCCACCAAAACCACATTTACCGGACTCGGAAAACCATGTGTTTCATAATCTTCTTGAGAGATACCGATATATTCCAAATATTTTTGCAGGCTTAACACCTCTCCTGTTTCCTTGTTGACATACCCCTCTTTTTTAGCGGGACAATTACTTTTTTCAATTTTATAAGTCACATTCTCCCAGGCATTTTCGCCGAATTTTTTTCTGATAAAATCAGCCTGGCCGGCAATCAATTCATCTACTGATACAGATCCTTCAGGAACCGCCGCATAATGATTCTCGACTGCATAATTATAAACCTTCGCATCATATCCATATTCCTTCGATTTCAACATTTCGATTATGCCTGCAATGTTTTGATTTTTCATATTATCAAGATAGCTGTTTACAATGTCTTCAACGGTACTTGAGCTTATACCGATCAAGGAACCATTGATTCCGATAAAATCTTCGATAGCAATTTTGTTTTTTGCCATAATCGGATTGCTCGTCATCAAAACCGTCGTGAGGGCGATCAGCAGGCAAATACACCCTGCAAGCCATTTCGCCGGCTTTTTGTAATGGAGAATATTTTTGATTCTTGTTTTGATATTGTTTTGACCGAAAGAAAGCGGATTCATCAGCCCGCTCTTTTTTATCGACAAAGAAAGCAGCAGATTAGAGTATGTGCCTTTGTTTTCTTCTTTTGTATGTTTGATAACGCTTTCATCGCAGGCCATCTCCATGTCCCTTGCCATCAGAATATACGCGATCCAAATAACCGGATTGAACCAGTAAACAGCCAGGACAATGAATGCAAGCGGTTTGATCCAATAGTCGCGGTGTCTGATATGGGTCTGTTCATGCAAAAGAATATAATCGAGTTCGTCTTTCTGCATACCCGTAAGAATATAGATTTTGGGTTTTATAAATCCAATTACAAATGGCGTGTGGATCAAGTCTGTTTCATAGATATTGTCTTTCACTAAAGTTGCGGTGGAAATTTTTCGCTTTATCCGCACATAAGATAGGATCGCAGCGGCAAGAATCAGCAGGATTCCGGTGAGCCAAATGATCTGAAGGATGTCCGCAAGATTGATAGCTTGCTTTGTTTCAGCGGCTGCCGGCAAAATGACCTGGTTGATTCTATTGACGATGTTTCCGCCATGGATCGTGCTAAGACTGATATTTACATTTTGCAGATAAGATACGGTTTGAGGTGTCGTCTCGAAAGACTTTGGAATAAGACTGATGGCGCTTTCGAAGGAAAATGGGCAAAGCAGGCGGAACGCTACGATTGACCAAAGGGCATACGAGAAAATCTTCGGCGCTTTTTTAATGAAAAGCCGAATCAAAATCACGCCTGCGATAACATAGCTTGCGACGATGCTCATCGTAAGGATTTGGACAAACAGCGCGGTCATTTCATCGCCTCCTATCCATAAATAGTCCAACTGCGCCGGACGGATATTATAACACGCAGCGTAAGCTATATTTTTGATGGATCAATCAAGATCAGCCGGTCTCCTTCCTTACTTATAAAAGCAATTCCGGCGCCATCTTCCGATATTATGGGAATATAGGATCCATCAATCACTGATAATGGAACAAATCTATTTTCATTGAGATAAGATACGGCAAGGCTTGCTTTATTGTTGCCAGTATCAGCCTGCAAATAGAAAAGCCGTTTGTCAGGCAAAAGACTTAATGCATAGAATGGCCGCACATTATAATTATTCTCTCCCACCGCAAAAGCGCCGATTACTTTTCTGTTATGGTCCAGGAGCTGATAACCATATTGCCCGCCGGAAACGATCTCATCAAGTTGAATATAGTATAATTCCCCTTTGAGCATCTGATATGTTTTTTCATTCTTTTTGCCAAGGTCGATCATTTTTAAAGAGGCAATATCAAAAACGCCAAAATAATCCCCGTCTTCATGCCGGGTTTTCGTCCATGCCAGTTCATTTCGCACCATCCATGCCAATTCGCACGGAAGGCCTTCAAATCCAAGAGATCGGATTCCCTCCGGTTTTCTGGTATCCATAATGCAAATATCGTAGATTTCTGTTTCTTCCAGACCCAATGGGTTCTTTCCTGTTTTCCTTGAAAATAATATACGCTTGTTATCTGAAAACCATATCGGATATACCCCTTTTATCTTTCCCGAGATGACTGTACCCGTTCTGTTCGAAAATTCAAACAATGACAGCCCGTAGTTTTTATCGAAGTATACCATTTTGCTTTTATCTGGACTGATGGATGGAAAGAATCCATTGACAGGTATTAATTCCAGAGTTTCCTGTTTGGTATTGTATAGATATATGAAATATTTTTTTCTCGTTATGCTGCAAAAGTTGATAACAGCAAGGCTTCCGTCTCCTGACCATTGAGGTTTTACTATGTAGTCTGTCATATTGTCGATTGTGCCGTCAATTAATTTTATCAGCTTTTTATCGCTGACTCTGAGCAAGTATACATTCATGATAAATTTATTATCTTTGTTTTTTATATATCCCATGAAAATGATAAATTTCGCATCAGGAGACCAGTAAAAATTATCCATATTGATGCTTTCAAGTCCCGCATCTTTTAAAACGATAGTCGTCGCGGCGTTCCATTGCTCGATAGACGGCGTATTCGCGGGAGCAGGTGTTTCGCTCATTGCTGGAGAAGAATTAGCTTTTACTGAGGACTGTGACAAGCTTGAGGATATTGTATTTATAGGATCGGTAGTCGCTGGAGAACAGGACACGGCAGAAACAATAATAATTGAAATCATCAACAGTGAAATGATAAAATGCAGGATTGATGCCGCAGATGATTTTTTCATGTATTATTCCTTTCGCAATCAAAATGATGTTTCTTATGAAAGGTCCCTATAAAGTTTGGTATGCAAAATCCAGAATGCCGCTGCCATAGAAATTCCCGCATGAGGTTTGCTTTATAAAACCTCGACGCTGTTAGTTTATCCCATCAAACCTGTTATGTCAAGACTATTTGTAAAATTGTAGTCATTCTTTACGCTTTATTTTCAAATCGCACTTGATTTTTCCCATGATTTTGTATATCATAAAATCAAA
>JBAZMO010000072.1:0-3819 GCA_041649655.1 Patescibacteria group bacterium | reverse complement strand
ACTCTTCGGGAATGGCTAAAGCGCCGACATTAGCGCCGACCAGCGAGCCGACCATTGAGGCGTTAGTGTCAGTATCGCCGCCCTGATTAATGGTCTCGATCACCACGGCGCGAAAATCAGTCGGATGGCGCAAGAACATCGCCAGAGCAAAAGGCACGGAATGGGCGCAGTGGCAGCCGGTGCCCAACTTTTGGGCGACTATGGCCGGATCGGCAATCTTGCCGGAATTGATCAGTTCGCCCAATCGAATCAGGCCGAATTGCAACTGCGAACACTTGCCGCCGAAAGCCACCCGATCGCGCACGGTTATCTCGGCAATCAAGCTCGACGCCAAGCCGGCAATCTGATTTCTCAACTCGTCTTTTGAACAAAAGCCGATCGACTGCTCGAAAACGCTGCCGATGGCCAAGCCGAGAATATAAGCCGACAAATAGGCCTGCGGATCCTTATGCGTCACCGACCCGAGCTTCCGAACCGCCTCGAATAAATCCTCCGGTCGATTGCTAAAATAAATGGCCAGCGGCGAAATCTTCATAGCGACGCCGTTGCCGGTGCCTTGGCCTTTCAACTTATCGACCGAGGGCAAAACTCCGACAAACTTGCCGCCATTTTTTGCCAACAACTTCCGTAACGCTTGAAGATTTTCCAGAGTGCTTTTGCCAAAGCCGCAATGATTCAGATCCAGCTCAACCAAATGCTCGCGAAGGCAGTCCATCAGATCGAATTCCTGGGACTGGATCAATGACCTGGCCACCGCTCGCGTCAATTGCCAGTCATCAGTCGTTTGGCCTGGCTCCAAATACATCGTGTCTTTAATCTTGAATTGGCGCGGCCGACTGAAGCCGGAGACGCCGGACCTTCTTGTCGCCAGCATAATTTCTTGATGGCTCATCATTTCCCAAGGCATACCCAAAGCATCGCCAAGCAAGACCCCCAAAAAACAACCGATGATTTTGTCCGCTTTAGTCGGCGGTGAAAAAATCTCATTCAATTTGATCTCGCGCTTAACCTTCCTCTTAGCCATCCTGCATCCTCCCGTTGTTGAAAAGAAACGACGGCTTAGCTTAACGCTAAGCCGTCGTAAAGTACGGTTCAATCAAAAACGATATTGTCGGCCAAAATTGCGCCGGACTGTTGCATCAGATACAGACCCATGTGATGCATCAGTTCCCTTGAATGGCCGGGCGCCTCATAGGTGGTGCAAGCTCTCGGCACCACAACAACATCGTGGAAGCCCGGCAGCAATTTTTTGCATGCCGAAAAAATCGACAGCACGAACCGCATTACGCAAATGTCGGTACAAGTTCCGACCACAACCAAGGTCTTAATATTCCTCTTGATTAGGAACTCTCTGAGATAATTTGTCGTCGCAGTCGAAAAACTCGCGCCGCAATGGCTGCACTCTCCGGCCGGCCATGGGGCTTCCGCGCCAATCCAGGTGTCGACGCAATCTTTCTCAATAATCAGAGCCGCCGCTTGATCCAACCACCTCAGCTCGGATACCAATTGAGCATCAACCGTACCACGCTGAGCATGCAACGGCCAAGGGAATTCGATCCCGTCATGGCAGTCCTTCGAAACAATGATCGGCCAGCCGCGACTCTGAAATCTGCTGGCTAAAGTATCGGTTAAGATAATCATCCTGGTAATCGTCGGCTCTTCTCGCCGAGGAGCTAGCGGACCATAGCCGGGAACGCAAAACGCAAAGATTTCATCAACTACGACCAAGGCCGCTTGGTTGCTGGGATCAATCACATGTTCAGGAATGATGGTTATCGGCGCCTGTTCCTGCGGCAAAGCCAGGCCGATATTTACAATCCTCTTTTCAACTTCTATTGCCGTCGCCGTCTGAGTCATGCCCGATCCCTTTCTTGGTTTTCCCAGTTGAATTATCACCTAATTTAAACGAATTATAAAAGAACTTAATTGACTCTTAACCTTACTGCAAATCATTGGAAATGTCAAGCAAACTAAGAATTTAAGCCAGCTGATGCTTAATTTCATCAATTACTGTTCTTTCCGCCTCGGCCAAAGAGGTTCCGGACAAGGTAAACTTGGCCAGATCCTTGTTGCCGGCCGGATTGAATTTTCTGGCGATAAAGGCGGCATCGCGATTCTTAACCGCATAAACCATAACCCGCACGTCAGCCGATTCGCCGCGTTTTTCCTCATAAAGCAGGATAATGACCTCTGTCTTAGGCATCGACACGATCAGCTCCTCAACCACATCCGGCAGCTCATCCGGATTCGTCGCCGTTTCCAGAAAATCGGACGCCGACAGCGCCGACCAGATAATCTTATCATCCAGATCATTATTCAAGCGCGACAAGACGCGGCCCCACAATTTGAGCGTGCTTAAGAAACGGCTCTGATACAGATTATGGATGATCTGGTCGCGCCGGGCGCCCAGACCGATCAGGGCGCCAGCTGAATTCAAGGTCTTAGGCGTGACCGCGGCCGTCTTGAAATTCTTGGTCGCGCTGATAATGCCGGACAAGAGATAAGTCGCGATATTTTCATCAATCAATTTCTCGTCGAACTCTTTCAAAAAATCATGGATGATTTCCGAAGTCGAAGAAGCGGCGATATTGACCAGGTTGATATTGCCGTAATGCTCGTTCTGCGGACTGTGATCAAAATTAACCTTCGGCGTGGCAAAATAAAAATCGCTGTGCTTAACGTAGGCCTCGCCAAGCGCCTCGAGATCCGGCGTATTGACCAGTATGATCAAATCATAACGGAAGCCGGAAACAGCCGTCGAAATATCCTCCTTGGTCAAGCGGCCGGCTTTGGGCGTGATATAAAAATTCAACCGATTGCCGCTCTCGTCATATTCAAATTCGCCCAGTCCGGTCTGGCTCAAATCCACCGAGACGATGAACTGCTGAAGATTGCCCAGCGACGGCTGGATTAAGGACAAAGGCAGATATGACAAACTGGCTGGCTGCTTGAAGCCCTGGCAAACAATATCCGCCGTCTGGCCGGCTTTCTTGATGAATTCGGCCAGAGCCAAAGAGCCCGAAACCGCGTCACCGGTCCAGTCCTGCTTGAAAATAATGAGTATGCGGCGGCTTTTTCGGACAAGCTCAAAAACCTGCTGGAGTTCTGTTAAAGCCATGAAAACAAAAGGTTAATGGATAAGCTTAACCCAAAAGCCGAGGAAAGTCAAATATTAAAAAATAATCGTGCTGCCGGCGGCGCTGATCGGGGCAAAATCAAGCTGATTTCTGTTGCAGATCTTCGGGAATTTCCGCTCCCAAATGACGGTAAGCGGCCTCGCTCAGCACCCGGCCGCGCGAGGTCCGGTTAATAAAGCCGAGCTGAAGCAGATACGGCTCAATCACATCCTCCACCGTATCCATATCTTCCGACAAAGCCGAAGCGATCGTGTTCAAGCCGGCCGGTCCGCCCTGGAATTTCTGCTGCAGCAGTTTAAGGTAATCGCGATCGATTTTGTCCAACCCTAAATCATCGACTTCGAGCATGCCTAAGGCGGCTGTCGCGACAGCCGGATCAATCCGGCCGTCGGCCTTGACTTGGGCATAATCGCGCACGCGCTTGAGCAAGCGATTGGCGATGCGCGGCGTCTGCCGAGCGCGTCCGGCAATCATCTCCCGAGCCGAGTTATCGATTTCCACCGACAAGATGCCGGCGGCGCGCTCGATGATCCGGCTGATTTCGCCGGTCTCGTAAAAATTCAAACGATAGACATTGCCGAACCGATCGCGCAAAGGCGAAGACAGTCCGCTGATTTTGGTGGTGGCGCCGATCAGAGTGAACTTCGGCAGGTTAAGGCGCAGAGTCCGCGCCGACGGCCCC
>JBAZMO010000071.1:0-3830 GCA_041649655.1 Patescibacteria group bacterium | reverse complement strand
ATTATCCAACAGCTCAGTCGTATCCGTCTTATCCCTCCAAGACTGTCAGCTTTGCCTATGACGTTAATGGCCGCATGACCAACTGGAACGATGGCACATATTCCGGCGCCTTCACCTACGACGATACCAATCGCACCCGCACGGTTACGGTGGACTACGGCCCGTTCAGCAAGTCTTTCACCTATCACTATGACCTTGCCGGCCGTAAAACGAGCTTCACTGGCCCGGACAGCGTAGAAATTATCTATTCTTATGACGCCGAGGGCCGGTTGACCGATATCAATATTCCCGGCGAGGGAACAATTGCCTATAGCGCCAACCAATACGGGCAATTATCAGGGCAAACGCTCCCCGGCGGCAACAGCCGGCAATATGGTTACGATCCCTTGATGAATCTGGTGTCCAATGCGGCCCTTGATTCCGCCCAGAACATGGTGATGTGTCGCGCCTATTCGCGCAATTTAGCGGGCAATATTTCCGGTCAGAACACTGAACAAGGTGAATATTCATATGGTTATGATGTCATTGATCAACTGACCAACGTCAATATCTTTGCCTATACCGGCCCCGCTGGCATTGCTACGAGTGAAGCTTTCGCATACGACCCCATGGGCAATCGCCTGGCATCTTCCAGTGCCATTACCACCAATCTTGTGGGAGGGGTGCTACGCGCCGCGAGCTACTCGGCCAACAACCTGAATCAATACACCCAAGTAATTGAGACGACCAATGGTGTTGCCATCACAAATCATTATTCTTATGACTTGAATGGGAACCGATCATCCGTGTCATCCGCGGTATCCGTGGTTATGTACTCTTGGGATTCCGATAATCGCCTGATTTCAATCAGCAATCAGCAATCCACAATCGCAAATTATACCTACGATCCCTTCGGTCGCCGGCTTTCCAAAGTCGTCAATGGCATTACCAATTATTTCCTGTATGCCGACGAAGGCCTGATCGCGGAATATGACGGCGAGGGTAATCTGACAAGGGAGTACGGCTACACGCCGGACAGTCTATGGATGAATAATCTGGTGTTCATGCGAACCCATGGCCAGACAACAAACTATTATTATGCCATCAACGATCACTTGGGCGCAGTTCAGAAATTGGTAGCCAACAACGGTTCCGTTGTCTGGTCAATGGCGCAAGATGCCTTTGGCCGGGCGGTGGTTTCCTCCAATTCGAGCATCATCTGCAATCTCCGATTTTCCAGCCAGTACTACGACGAGGAAAGCGGATTGCATCAGAACACAATGCGCTACTATGACCCGGTCAGCGGGCGATATATTTCAAGAGATTTGTTGCAAGATATGGCGTTTTTCAGAACTTATGCAAGGAACAAAACCTATGCCGAGACAAAAAAGTTGTTCCAGTACTTGAAATCTAAATCGTCGTTTAATTTCACCGATAATCAGCCAACATACAGAATAGATACGGAGGGATTATCAAATGAACCAGTCGGATATAATATCCCAACCTTACCGCATGAGTGGGTGTATATCCCGGAAGTACCGATTATCTCCGATAATCCTTGGCCATGGGACCAGCTTCGTGTACATGGTAAGTATTGTGGGCCTGGATGGACTGGCGGAAATTACGTCAATGTTTCTGATTTTGATTGGAATGGACATGTTCCATGGCCTGATGATGCATTGGATGATTGCTGTTTAAAACATGATGCCTGTTATGCAGGAATTGATCTTAATGAATCGCAGCCAAGAATTCCCTTGCTGTATCCAGATATAGCGAAATGCGACAAGGACTTGCTTGATTGCGCCAAAAAAGCGCCTCCATCATCGTCGTGTAGAAAGATTGTGTGTGTGTTTAGTATTAGGAATGTGGTTAATCGAGTTAAATAAAGGGGGAAAATGATAAGCATAATACTTGGCGTGATTTTATCGTTTGCCGTTGGTTTGTTAATTATAATTGGAATATTACGTTTGTTTGGTGTTGTAAAATACGCAGTTTCTTTGCCGGTAGGTCATGTAATATTTATCGCTATATTTTCGTGCGCATATTTCTCCGGACAACATGATGCAATGGCCAATATTGTATGGGTCGCTCCTTTGTTGTTTGATTTGCCAATATCTTTGTTGTTAATATTATTTAGAACGGGAAGTGAATACGAGTTGGCGTTTATGTTAGCTGTTCTTGGAACTATGCAATATTGGTTAATAGGTTGTTGGGTGGATAGGAAGAGGGGCAGATAGGGGTCAGGTCTCCATAAAGGCAAGGGGTCACGTCTCCACATATAACAAATGATTTAGCGCAGGATGAGAAAAAGCCATTCGACAAATGAGCAAAACAATCACGTATGGGTATGATGCCTGGGCGGATTGGGGTCAGCCCCGGAAATAAGACTTAGCGGATCTGAAGGATGCCTTTTGCCGGGTGGATTGCGGGTGGTGGTTTCATCTAATTCGACCATCATCTGGGAGCATCAGGGTCAGATAGAATGGAAATAAGAAGAAAGACTTCGCATAAGGTGGAAAGAACTGGCTGACCCCATGGCTTGGATGAAGACGTAACCCTTGCTTGGGTGGTGATCATATGAAATATATTATGTGTCTTGTGGTTGGCGTTTTGTTGTCTGGATTGACTGGGATGGCCTCTGATTCGGTGTGCGCTTCGGTAAATATTGAGGTTAACCAGGAATTAACCTTGGAGAGCGAAGGCTTTGACGCGCATATGCGGATTAACAATGGTCTCGAAAATATTGCCTTAAATAATGTGGGTATCACGGTTAAGTTTACCGATGCCGATGGCCAGCCGGTGATCGCCACGTCGGAACAGGGTAATACCAATGCGCAGTTTTACATCGCGGTTGACTCGATGTCCGGCATTTCCGGGGGTGTCTCCGGGGAAGGGGCCATTAGCCCCTTGACGAGCGCCGATATCCATTGGTTAATTATTCCGATTCCAGGGGCCGGCGGCGACAAGCCGCAGGGGGTCATGTATTATGTGGGGGCTACCTTGTCCTATCGGATCGGGGAATCCTCCAATGTCACGGAAGTCGTTCCGGACTACATATATGTCAAGCCCATGCCGAACCTGGCCTTGGATTATTTCCTGCCGGTTCAGGTCTATGGCGACGATGCCTTTACGGACGGAGTGGAGCCGAGCGTGCCTTTTGTGCTTGGCTTGCGCGTGAAGAACATTGGATATGGGGTAGCTTGGGATTTCAAGCTGGATTCAAGCCAGCCGCAGATCATGGCTAACGCCAATGGGTTGTTAGTTGGTTTTGAGCTTCAGCAGTGCGAGGTGAACGGCGTGGCGTGTGTCAACAGTCTGCTGGTTGATTTGGGCAATATTGCACCGAGTGCTTCGGCATCCGCCAATTGGATTATGACCTGTTCGCTTTCGGGAATATTTACCAATTTCATGGCTTCCTTTTCGCATTCGGACGAGCTTGGCGGGCAGTTGACGTCGCTGATTCAACCTGAAAATCTGAAGACACACCGCTTAATTCATGACGTGCTTGTGGATTTGAGCAACCGTGACGGCATTAGGGATTATCTGGCGGATGACGGCGAGGTGTATGAGTCCGAGGGCATTGACAGCGTGGTGACCAATCTCAGCACCGGCGCACAACTGAGCCAAAATGGAGCGAATTATGTCTTAATCTTGCCGGGGCCCGAAGAGGGGTTTATCTATGTGGCTTTGGCCAATCCGGTCGGCACTAATATGGCCCTTGAATCGGTTGTCCGCTCGGATGGCAAGACGATCAAGGCCGCCAACGCCTGGATATCAAAACAGCGCAAGCCCAATCCTTCGGATGGGTGGGATTACTCCTTCAACCTGTTTGACGCCAATCCATCCAATTG
>JBAZMO010000070.1:0-3985 GCA_041649655.1 Patescibacteria group bacterium | reverse complement strand
AAGTGAGGCAAATACTTCGATGAATTTCGATTTCGTCCGTTCTGCGCGGCACAAAGAATCACTCACTGCAATCAGCCGGACATCGTACTGTCCTGTGTTCAGGAAGACATGCGAAGGATCCTCCAGCACTGAACTGTCGCCATCCCCGAAATACCAGAGATAGTGCAGGTTTCCCTCGCTGATGACGGACAGATTGGTGAATTGCACCGTTAGTGGTGACTGACCTTGCAGGCTGTCGGCAGTGAAATCTGCTTCGGGCATGGGGTTGATGATGTAATCAATCAGGAGCAGGTTACTGCATCCGTTGGTGCTGTCCACCTGATAGCTGAGCGGATTTGAAACAAGAGCAGCAAGATGGGGATTGAAATAATGTGCATTGACGATTGCCGGATGCAGGGTGTCCCAGTAGCCGTTTTGGGGTGAAACATGTGCGGAAAGATCAATCAGGCGGTCTTCATCGCAGTAGCTGAGCGGACTTAAAAGCATTATATCGGGCACTTTCTTTACCGTAAAGGTGATGGATGCGGAATTGGAGCATGTGGTGATTGAATCGGTGTAATCGTAGAAGAGCATGTAAGGTTTTACTTCGGCTTTGGACAGGAGAAAAGCATTGTTCAGCACCACTACTGTATCCTGCGCACGCCAGACTCCTCCTTTCGGATCGGCAAAGGAGTCGAGCGGGAAATCGGCTTCGTTCAGGCATTTGTCGGGGATGGCATACAGGCTGAGCAGGGGTGTTTTGTGATAAATTGCGCTGATGGTATCCGTTGCCCGACATCCATTTGCGTTTTCCAGCAAACAGGTGAATACTCCGGTCTGATAAATCGTCAGGCTGTCGTCAATACCTTTGGGACAACCACAGGACAAATCTTTCCAGAAATAGGTTTTCACCTGCTGCCCTTCGTCAAACAGAGGTGAGGCAAGCAATACGGCAGGAAAGCCCGGGCAAACGACCTTATCCTGAGAAAGCACCACATCAAACTGATCCACCTTGATCCGCAGGGTATCGGAATGGCAGAACATGGAATCCTCTACATAGAGCGTAATTAGGGTATCCTGATAAAGCGGACCAATTTGTAAAGTGGGGGTGGTATCTCCCGTACTCCACAGGTAGGAAACATTGCCCTGTGCACCACTAATGCCTGGTGTGAGGTTTATGCTATCTCCTTTGCAAAGGATGGTGTCGGCAGGGAGATGCGCTTTTATAAGATACGGTATATCGAGCGTGTCGTAAACGTATTCTGTGCAACCGTAGCCTGTAAGTTCGAGCCTGATGGGTATTCTGCCGGGGCTATTAACTTTAAAAATACCCTGAATCAGAGAAGAAACAAGTAAATTGTTAACATACCATTTCAGTGAGGCTACTTCCTTGATATTATCAGCATTAAGCCGGAATTGGTTGCATGCTAATTTATCGATTTTGATTTCAGCTTCAGGTGGAGCATGAACATATATACTATGCAATCTTGAGGTCCTGCCAACAATCGGACAGGATGAATCGGTAATTGATACCAGAAATGTATAAGGTTCTGGCCTTATATCCTTAATATTAGGTTTCAAGGTGATTGAAGCCATCGGTAATCTGGCTTGTCCGTTATTATCTTCCCATGTGACTATTGAAGGTAAATCTTTAATTATAAAATAAACAGTATCATTTTGGTCATAATCCCCGGTTTTTATTAAATAATTAATTGAATCATCAGCGCAAACATGAAATACATTGGATGTTGAGAAAATTGGGGGAGTGTTAACAGGCGATGAACAATTAATAATAAAATAAACCAGGTCACGGGTTACTTCACCTATGTTAGTCATTACCCCATTGATTTCTCGCCACTCAATTACTTTTACCGCTATTTGGGCAACTTCTTCATTCATTGGTCTGAACGAAATGTCTCCAGTAGAATGATCTAAATGAAATCCCCGGGGAAAAGGAAGATTTTTATTAGGCTTATCCCAGTATGACAAGGGTTCATCAAAAGAATATCCTGAATTATATGTCATTGATGTATTCGTATTAATTAATGGCGCAACAAGATGATAGGATAATGAATCTTGTTTTTTACCATATAAATCAGTATCGTTTTCTTCTGCATAAAATGATCCCATATAATCCTTATTAAGACATAAAAAAATGTATGGATCAGTTTGAAACTGCGGTGAACTATTGCACGGAGACAAGCATCTATTCAGTTTAGAATCTATAAGATACGTTTCATATTGACCACCGTTTGTAAGTTGGGAATGCCTGCAGCATAATGAAGTTGAAAGACTTATTTCACAACATGATTGTGTGTTTTTAAAGGTGTAAATCCCTTGATAACGATATTTTTCAATGCCATAAGGAAAAGAACAGGATGAACTCTGGCATCTTGTACAACTTGACTGGCATACTGGTGTAATATCCACAGCTTGGGGTTTGGTCAAAACTATATTATCAATTAATACTCCTGTTGAAGCACAATGAATAGCTAACCATATACTACTTACTGGAACATGGTTACAATCTCTATAAAAAGTATAGCTTATAAGGAAACTGTCATGACCAATGCATGAATAATTAATTTCACCACCGATGACATCCATGGCATCACTCTGAAAGCTTCCAATTATTGACAGAGTCAATAAAGTAAGAATAAGTCTTTTGATAAATTTTTTCATTTCCTTTCTTTATTATTCAAACACTATCTTACTATTATTCCGTTGTTGGTGTTTTCACCAACAACCTTTTTAATTTTTCTACACCCGAACTTGTTGGTGACAACACCAACAAGGGAAAGTCTTCAAACAACCCCCAAACCTGCATCCCATCATTCCTGACCTGATCAGGAATCTCCGTACCCGATTTCAGGAGATTCCAGCTTTCGCAGGAATGACGATGAGGACGAAGGTTATTTAAACACCACCTGATATACATACACATCTCCATTTTTATCAAACATCTTCAGTAAATACAAGCCGGAAGGCAGTTTTCCGCGTTCTAAGTTTATTTTGCTTTCATTGTTAGCATCTGTTTCCCTGATCTTTGCTCCAAGGAAGTTGTAGAGAATCACCTTGTCTAATTTGGAGGTGGATTCAATGATGAGTTGATCCTGTGCGGGATTGGGATAAACGGAAACAGCTCCGGTAAGCAGGTCTGGAAGTGAGGTAAATACTTCGATGAATTTCGATTTCGTCCGTTCTGCGCGGCACAAAGAATCACTCACTGCGATCAACCGGACATCATACGATCCTGTGTTCAGGAAGACGTGCGAAGGATCCTCCAGCACTGAACTGTCGCCATCCCCGAAATACCAGAGATAGTGCAGGTTTCCTGCGCTGATGACGGACAGATTGGTGAATTGCACCGTTAGTGGTGACTGACCTTGCAGGCTGTCGGCAGTAAAATCTGCTTCGGGCGTGGGGTTGATGATGTAATCAATCAGGAGCAGATTACTGCATCCGTTGGAACTGTCCACCTGATAGCTGAGCGGATTTGAAACAAGAGCAGCAAGATGCGGATTGAAGTAATGTGCATTGACGATTGCCGGATGCAGGGTGTCCCAGTAGCCGTTTTGGGGTGAAACGTGTGCGGAAAGATCAATCAGGCGGTCTTCATCGCAATAGCTGAGCGGACTTAAAAGCACTATATCGGGCACTTTCTTTACCGTAAAGGTGATGGAAGCGGAATTGGAGCATGTGGTGGTTGAATCGGTGTAATCGTAGAAGAGCATGTAAGGTTTTACTACTGCTTTTGACAGGAGAAAAGCATTGTTCAGCACCACTATTGTATCCTGCGCACGCCAGACTCCTCCTTTCGGATCGGCAAAGGAGTCGAGCGGGAAATCGGCTTCGTTCAGGCATTTGTCGGGGATGGCATACAGACTGAGCAGGGGCGTTTTGTGATAGATTGCGCTGATGGTATCCGTTGCCCGACATCCATTTGCGTTTTCCAGCAAACAGGTGAATACTCCGGACTGATAAATCGTCAGGCTGTCATCATAAC
>JBAZMO010000069.1:0-4336 GCA_041649655.1 Patescibacteria group bacterium | reverse complement strand
AATCGCCAGGTTCATTTTAGCTGTTCGGATATTGCTAGTGCCTTTTTCTTGGCCATAAAGCGCCACCTCGTTCATTACCTGTGATTTCTTATTCGAATGCGATTTGACGAAATTAGCTGACTGCACAAACATTCCCCCGCTACCGCAGGCCGGATCAAGAATGCGTCCATGATACGGCTCAATAATTTCTACCAGCAATTTGACAATAGATTGCGGCGTAAAAAATTCTCCGCCCTTCGCCCCTTCGGCGCGCGCGAATTCGCCCAAAAAATATTCATAAATTTCACCGAACGCATCGCCCTCAATATCATCAGGGATTTGATTAAAATTTTTAAGCAGTGTAATCAGTATCTTGCTATTTTCGCCGGGAATTTTATGAAGCGAGGTAAAATCCTGCGGCAGTACTCCGGCCAGATCAGTATTTTTTGCTTCAATCTCTTTCATCGCCTCGTTGATGGCCTTGCCAATATTTTTACTTTCCGGCAAGCCCATGAGATATGAATACGTGGCGATTTCAGGGAGATACAAAACACCTTTTGATTTATAATCATCCGGACTAATCGGACGCACGCGAGTGGAATAAACCGCTTTTCGTTCAGAGACAATTCCAGATTGAACTTTTTTAAACCGCACATCAGCAAATTTCAAAAAGATCAAACCTAAAATCGGCTCGGATATTTCATTAAGCTTAAGACCGGAATTTGCCCGAAGCTGTACCGCGGCTGACCAAAGTCGCTCATGCAATTGTTTTCTAATATTGATTGTCATAGTTTTACTTTATTACATTATTCCTTTTTCTTTAAAACTAAAAAAGCTCTTTTGAGCAATGATAATATGGTCAATCACCTCAATTCCCATAATTTTACCGGCTTCCGCTAACCGCTTGGTAATTTCCAAATCATCTTCTGACGGCTCCGTGTCGCCGGAAGGATGGTTATGGGCAAATATTACTGATGCCGCCTTATTTTTAATCGCCTCCGCGAAAACCTCGCGCGGATGGACGATACTGGCATTCAAGCTACCGACTGAAACTTCCGCAATTGACCAATTTCGGCTATCAATAGGGATGATATAAAAGTGTTCCTTATGGTAATCTTTGAGTTTGCTTTTTATCAATTGATATACTTTTTTGGGATCAGTAAGTTCTTTGCTCTTGTAGGGCGGAGTTTGGGTGGAAATCCGACGGCCAATTTCAAACACAGCTTTGAGTTGCGTCGCTTTTGCTAATCCAATTCCTTTGACTGAAGATAATTCTTCAATACTTGCCTCGGATAATTTCTGTAAACTGCCGAATTGCGATAGTAATTTTTGTGCCGTGACTACAACCGATTCACCAGCAATGCCACGCCCCAAAATAAGCTGCAATAATTCTTGAGCAGATAATGCTTGTTCGCCAAACTTAACCAACCGCTCTCGTGGCCTTTCTTCATTTGGTAAGTCATTAATAGTAAATGATTTAGCCATAGCTATTTATTTAAACAATTCAGCCGTCGGTACGCCGAGGGCTTTAGCTATTTTTTCTAATGTATCTACGGTTGGATTCGGGCTTTCACCTGTTTCTATTTTAACGATTGTGTTTAATGCCAAATCAGCGTCTTTTGAGAGGCGATCTTGGGATATTCCTTTTTTTATCCGCAGTTTGCGGATATTTTCACTAACTGTATTTGCCATAATATTTTGACTTTGTTAAACTATTATAATATACTACTTAAAAGGAGTGCATATCAACTTGCTTAATAAAATGATAACAAAAATACTGCCATTTTGCAACCCAACGGGGAGAGCGATTTGCACAGGTGAAAAATTTCAGTTTTGGGAACTCCGAATAAACAAAATATGAACTTAAAAAACATCCGACTGGATGTTTTTTAACGGTTTAAACGATTGATAATTATCAGCTTATTACGCAGCCATGTACGTAGCAAGCTACGTAGCAGTTTATTTGTCGGGGTAGCGGGACTTGAACCCACGACCTCGCCGTCCCGAACGGCGCGCGCTACCAACTGCGCTATACCCCGTAATAAAATTTTTAATTTTATAATTTTTAATTTTTAAAAAATTCTAACTCATTATTTCATACGCCGCGATGCCGAAAGCGACTGAGACATTCAGCGACTCCTTGATTCCCTTCATGGGAATGCGGACAATGGCATCCGCCCGCTTCAAGAGCGACTCGGACACGCCGGACACTTCATTGCCGACTATCAAGGCGACTTTTCTTTTCGGCTTAAACACCTTAACATCAATACTCTCTTCTGTCAATTCCAGGGCGACAATTTGAAACCCCTGCTTCTTCAATTTCTCCGCCGTCCGCCAGGCGTCTTTTTGATACTGCCAAGCAACGGAGTTTTCCGCGCCCAGCGAGACCTTCTGCAAGCCCTTCTGCTCCGGCGTGCCGGTGATGCCGCACAGCCAGATCTTCTTTATTCCCAAAGCGTCGCTCGTCCGGAAAATCGACCCGACATTGTACAAACTCCTGATATTGTCGCAGACAACAACCAACTCGATTTTATTTTTCCTAAACATTAAAATGTGATAATTCTGAGCGTTGTTTATAGTTTTTACTCTTCGTTGTCATTCCGACCGGAGTCCGGTATCCGCCAGCTGGCGGACGGACGCAGTGGAGGAATCCCTTGAATTTATTTAGAATGTTGGTTTTAATGCAATTAATGCAAGGGATTCCTCCACTCGCCTTGTGGCTCGGTCGGAATGACAACAATATAGTAAACAACACTCAAGAAATTAACAATCAAAAAATTTAAAAATTATTTTAATTGGTAATACTTTTCTTTTAAAGAAAAGTATTGAAAAACACTTAGTATTGCAAAACCGTTTTGAATTTCTTCGCCTCCTTTTCCTTGCCCAGCACGATTTTCTTGATATTATAAGTGCCGTATTTCGGCGCCTCCACGAATCCCTGCATAGCCGCTTCGGCCAGCCAGCCGGAACTCAGCCAATCCGCCAGCCACTCGCTGACATACTTGGGATCTTCCTGATCGACGCCGGCGCCGATAAGTTGCAGCCACTTCTGATTGAATTTCTCCTGGCTGCCGATCGGCGGCGCCATAATGATCGGCAAACCGAGGGCGCAATAAAAGCACAACTCGCTCGGCTTAGTCCACAAAATATCCGTCTCGCGCAAAATCTGGTTGAACAATTTGAAATAATCGTTTTTATCAGGGGCATGCAGGATAAAAATGCTGCGGCCGAGCTCGCGCGACAGATGCAATGATTTCAACTCCGCCTTAAAATATTTTTGTATCTCGGGATTGACGCCGGCCACCAGATTCAGCCGCATCCGGCCGGCAATCAGCTCATCGATCAAGCTGCCGGCGATATCCATCCCCAATTCGCGCTGGGCGCCGGCGCCGCCGATGGCAAAAGTGATCGTCAGAGGCCGAGTCGGCCTGAGCTTGAGATTGCTCCTCCCCACCTGGGCGGCAATGACCTCTTTATATTGATTAATGTATACCCGGTCGGGATCCAATTGGATCAAGCGCCGGCCCAGATCTTTTTTCAAAATCTTCAAATCCAAGCCGACATTTTCTTCCGGCAAGGGAAACCCGGTCAAAATAATTCGTTCCGGCCGGACGCCGTACAACTTGAGCCGGTCTTGAACGCGCCGATTGGAAGCCAGGTAAATAATCCGGCTCTGCTGGGGATTGGGCGGCACCCAGCTGCGGGCGATATCAGCGTCGCACAGGATGCAATAGATATCCTCGGGATAATTGTAATACTCGGCCATCATGGCGGTGACGAAAAAAGTGGTCACAAAAGGCAGCGGCTGTTCGGACAGCTTGGCGATCAAATGCTTGCCCCAATCGCCTTCTTCAAAAAATCTGAAAATTTCCTTCAAAGCGACGTTGGATTTGGACAGGTCGCGCTTAGGATAAAAATTCGGAATGGCCTGGATCTTATCATACAAATCAAAAATCGCATTGCCGACCAGCGGCACCATTTTGAAGCGGGAAATGAATTCATAAAACCCGCGGGAGTTTTCCCAAATGAACTTGTCCTGGTCCGGTATGCCGGGATAATTATTCGCCGTAATGATCCCGCCGCGGGCGATGTTCTTGAAAGGATAAGTGGCGCGCTGATGGCCGTAACCCATATCGACCGTCACCACCCAAGCCCGGCTGGGCAATTTTTTTGGTTTTTTTGAAAACCGATTTGGACGCATAAATAAAAATGATCAGTCAGTTTGATTTCATTGGAAGTCGCTCGAATACCCGGCGGCTTGCCGCGGGGATGAGAGCGACACACGATAATAAGCAGTCGGCGGAGCCGACTCTATATCCAATGCAGTTGCCCTGATACCCCGCCGCTAGCGGCGGGG
>JBAZMO010000068.1:0-4342 GCA_041649655.1 Patescibacteria group bacterium | reverse complement strand
TACCCCTCCAGCCAGCCACCCCTGGCGCCAAATTGCCAAAATGAACTACCAAAAGAAACTAATCCAAATGTCCAACTAGGACATTTCTAAATCTCTCAAAGTAGGACATTTCTAAATCCTCTTTACAATCCACAGGACATTCTTGCAAGAGAATAATAAATATGCTATAGTATTAATACTATGATCCTGGCGACAGGATTCCGAGGCGTCCCCGCAAGGGGGCGCCGTATTTTTTATATCAATTCCCTGACTCTTTCTTTAATCTTGTCATATTCTTTTTTACTAATCTCTCCAGATAATCGAAGTAATCTCTTACTGCTAATCAACCTTAATTGAGACAAATTTAGCGAAAACTCTTTTTCACCCAAATGAAAGATTTCATAATATTTGCCAATTTTTATTTTACTTGACGCCGAAATCGCCCATAATGTATCCTCATTGAATTTTTTAAAAACAAGGATTGGGCGTTCAAAATTAGAATTTTTGCCATTTTGTTCTCGACCGATGTTTTGCCCCAAACTCGCCCACCAAACCTGCTTTTCATAAAAATAGAATTCTCTTTCCTTAATATGCTCTTTGATTTTCAATTTTGTCCAAGATACAAAAAGATTCAATAGTGCTTCTATTGTTACCTCCATAATAATAATTATTTATGTGATAAAATTTTATTATTTCCTCAGCCACGCCTCATCCTGCCTGACCAATAAGCTTGGCGCCAATTCCGGCTGAGCCAGCAGGATTTTGACCGCGCGTTCCATCCGCATGCCCTGCGAACCCTTGATCAGCAACAAATCACCCGGCTTAACCTGCTGGAGCAAATAATCGCCGGCCTCAATGCTGCTGTCAAAATTCTTAATGTTTTTCAAACCGGCATCACCGGCGGTTCGGCCGATAATCTTGGCGCGTTCGCCCACGATAACCAGCTGATCGATCTTGTTATCGATAATCGCCCGGCCGACTTCCTCGTGGCCGCGTTTTTCATAATCGCCGAGTTCCAGCATGTCGCCCAAAACAGCGATCTTGGCGCCTGGCCCGCCGGCTGGCGGATCGATTTTTCCCAAGACCTTGATGGCCGCGACAGTAGCTTCCGGACTGGCATTATAGGTGTCATCGATAAGCTGCGAGCCATTGGCGCCGAGAAGCAGATGCATCCGGCCGGGAGGCGGCACAAAATCCTGCAGATTATTGGCAATGTCAATCAGATTAATTTCTAAAATAATGGCCACGCAAGCGGCCGCGAGCGCCGCGTAAACAAGATGATCAGCCAAAACATTCGGCAAGAAAACCGGCACCACAGCGCCGTTATAACTCAGCTTGAAACTGAGGCCGGAAATCTGCTCGCGCTTGTAAGAAAGATTGATTTCCAAGGCGCGCACCATCGCTGCCGCTGAAAAACCGTAAGTCAAAAATCGGCCGTTGACTGAATTCTTCAAACTGATGACTTGCTTGTTATCGGCATTAAGCGCGCCCCAGCCGCCGGGTTTCAATTTCGTAACCAAGGCAGACTTCTCTTTGGCCACTCTTTCCAACGTCTTGAAGAACTCCAAATGAACCGGCCCGATATTGGTGATAATGCCGATATCAACCGGAGCCAAATTGGTCAGATAATCCATATCGCCGGGCCGGTCGATGCCCATTTCCAAAATCAGAATTTCCGGGTAGTTCTTGCTATCGGCGATGATTAATTTCAGCGCCGACAAAAACAATTTCAGCCAGCCCTTCAGCGAACTGCCCGGCGATGGCTCGCCGATGATCGAGAGCGGCAAGCCGATCTCATTATTGTAATTCTTGATATTCTGCCGGACGCGGAAATTATTTTTCAACACGGCAAAAACCGCCTCCTTCGCCGAGGACTTGCCGATGCTGCCGGTGATGCCGACGACTTTGGGCTGATATTTATTCAAAACAGTTCTGGCTAGAATAAACAATGTTTTTTGCAATATTTTTTTTAGAAACCTCTTCATAATTTTTAATTTTATAATTTTTAATTTTATAAATAATTTTCTAATGAATTAAGGCCTTAAAAATTAAACCATTAAAACATTATTTAAAAATTACAAAATTAATAATTACAAAATTGATTACTTGTCGTGTGCTACATTATAGTACTGCAGAGCGAATTTGGCAACCTCGGTGAAAACCGGCGCCGCCACCGTCTCGCCCAGCCGACCCTCGATCGGCTCGTCGACCCGCACCAGGATCGCCACCCGCGGATTGTTGAAGGACGCGAAACCCAGAAACGAGCCGATAATCGAATCATCGGCTTTATAGCCGCCGCGGCCGTCCGGCACTTGCGCCGTGCCGGTTTTGCCGCCAACGCGGTAAAAAGGTATTTGCGCTTTCTGCGCATGGCCGTTTTCCACGACCGACACCAGCATGCCTTTGATCATCGTCGAGGTCTTAAGCGAAACCGCTTGGCGGACCAGAATCGGCGAGTTGCTTTTGACTAATTCGTTGCCGCGGATAATCTGGGAAACGATGTAGGGTTTCATCAATTTTCCGCCATTGACCAAAGCCGAAAAAGCAGTAATCAATTGCAAAGGCGTGGCCGTAATGCCTTGGCCGAAAGTCGCCGTCGCTTTATTGATTTCGCCCTTCTTGCTGAGATTGGCTATATTGCCGGGCATCTCTTTGGTCAAATCAATGCCGGTTACTTCTCCAAAACCGAATTTTTTGACATACTCGGTAAAAACCGGGCTGGTCATTTGGCGCATGGCAAAAATGACTCCGGTATTGATCGATGACTCCAGGACATTAGTCATGGTCGACAAGCCGTAAATCTTATCATTGAAATTCCTGATCTGGTAATCGGTGTAATCGACAACGCCGGTATCGACATAAGTCGTCTCCGGCGTCACCGCGCCGGCATCAAGCGCCGCCGCCATGGTAAAGGGCTTGAAAATCGAACCTGGCTCATACGCATCAAAAATCGCCTTATTATTAAAGACCGAGGAATTCTCCACCTGATAATATTTATCCGGATCATAATCGGGAAAACTGCACATGGCCAGAATCGCCCCGGTCGACGGCTCCATGACAATCACCGAACCGCCGCGAGCCCGGTGATCGGTTAACGACTTCTTCAATGATTCGCAGGCCTTATATTGGATGGCGCGGTTAATGGTCAGGATCAGATCGGCACCATCAACTTTGTCCTTCAGTTCGTTATTGCCCAGAGCAATCAAGTTGCCGCGAGCATCGCGCTCCGACCTGATCTCGCCCATTTGGCCGGCAAGTTCGCCTTCATAATAGCCCTCCAAGCCGTATTGGCCGACCCGTTCATTGCCCCGATAACCCCAAAAGCCGAAAATTTGCCCGCCCAAGCCGGGCTCAGTATAGTAGCGATAACTTTTTTCACTCCAACCAATCCCTTTGATGGCGGCCGCTTCCAATCTGGCGACTTGCTCGTCCGTCAGCCGCTCCCGAAGAGGATAATAGCTTTTTTCCTTCTGATCGAAAATAACAATCCAATTGGCGATAAGCTCTTGGCGCTTGATTGTTTCCGGCGAAGAGGAGCCGAATTGCATCAAACTCGAACTGGCCGCGCTTTCGGCATAAGAGCGCTCGTCATCTTCATCGGGCAAGCCGATAACCTCGAACAGCCGGGCCGCAGTCGTCGTCGAGTCCTCGATTTCCTTAGGCGCCGCATAAACCGTATGCATGATCCGATTGCCGATCAAGGGATAGATCGAACGGCTCGATCCCTCGCCCTCGGCGACATAGATGGAGCCGCGATCCGGAAATAATTTCTGATAAAGCTCATGCTGATCGGAAGCCATGATCGCATAATCCTCGCCCTTAACCGCCTGCAAAAAAAACAGGCGGCCGACCAAGATGAGCGCCGCCAGCAAGAAAATAACCGACAATAATCTGATTCTCCAATCATTGCCGGCCTTGGAATTGGACTGTCGAGGGAACATAGGACTAACGATTAATGGCGATGGCATTATTGCCGGCTTCAATGGTCTCCGCATTATCAGCCGGCACCAGATTAAGCCCGCCGGCCGCCGAAACAATCTGATCCATTGATTGCAATTTGATATAAGTCAAATTATAATTCTTATTCTCTTGAGCCAGGCGATCCAGTTCATTTTTCAAATCCTTGATTTCATAGCCGCTGGTAGCCGTCCTGTTGATCTGCGACAAATAGAATCCGCCCAACAGCAGATTCGCCATGGCCAAAGCCAGAATCATCAGCCGGCAACCGGTCAAATTCCAAAACCAGCTCTTCAAGCTGTTAGATGAGGCTAATTCCGGAAAATGACGATGATTTTTTTCCAAGCAATAGGCTTTTTTCCACAAAGGAGTCATATTTAAATCAAAAATTAAAAATTCAGATTTT
>JBAZMO010000067.1:0-4496 GCA_041649655.1 Patescibacteria group bacterium | reverse complement strand
GGGCATGAAGTCAAGATCTACAACGAGGACATATACCGCCCGGACTATTCAAAGTTGGATGCCGATGTGGTAGGGATATCGATCTTGACGTCCACTGCCAGGCGCGGTTATGAGATCGCATCCAGGTTTCCCAGGGATAAGGTCATCATCGGGGGCGTGCACGCCAGCCTATTGCCGGATGAGGCCTTGCAATTCGCCCGGCAGGTAGTAGTAGGAGAGGCCGAAGAGGTTATTTGTGATATTGTTGAGGGCAGGGTAAAAGACAGCATCGTTAAAGGGCATCCAGTCCAGGACTTGGATAGCCTTCCGTATCCGGACTTGTCTTTAGTCCAAAGATATAACCCCCATGCTTCTATCGTGCCTATCCCGGTTTCCACATCCAGGGGCTGCCCTTTTGACTGCACCTTTTGTTCAGTTACTAAAATGTTCGGCCGCGAATACCGTTTTCGCAGCGCCGATAATGTGATCACCGAAGTATTATCACGCAAAAGCAAGCCGCTTTTTTTCTGCGACGATAATTTTACCGCCCATCCTAAACGCACCCGCAGCCTGCTGGAGCTTTTGCTGAAGAACAATATCCGGAATTGGACCTGCCAGGTGCGCTGCGATGTGGCAAAGGACGACGGTCTTTTAAAGATGATGGCCCGCGCCGGCTGCGCCGTGGCTTGCGTGGGTTTTGAATCCGTGAACACCAAGACTTTACAGTCTTACCATAAGAAACAAAGCCTTGAAGATATAATAAACGCGATACGCTCTTTCCGCCGCAATAAGATCAAGATCCACGGGATGTTCGTCCTGGGCAGCGATGACGATAACGAGACTACTGTCTGGGATACCCTGAAGTTCGCGATCAAACAGAAGATTGACACTATTCAGATGATGATCCTCACGCCCTTTCCCGGGACCAAGGTCCATGATGAATTGAATACCCAAAAGCGTATTTTTAGCCGCGACTGGAACCTGTATGACGGCCAGCATGTAGTCTTTAAACCCAAGTTATTATCCGCCAAACAGCTCCAGATAAATGTCTTTAGCGCCTATGCCAAGTTCTATTCTCTTTCGCGCTCCTTTTCACTGCTTTTAAAGCTGCGTTTCAGGAACGCGGCGTTCGGTTTTATGGGGCATAAGATAGTCAAGGAATGGATGGGCCGTAACCGTAAGATGTCTTGGCTACCGCAGTCAAGCCGCTAGATATGCTGGATAAGATCCACTGGTTCGGACAATCGGCGTTTCTTATAGAAAGTTCGAGCGGTAATATTTATATAGACCCGGCGAAGATCAGGGAAGGACTGCCTCCGGCAGACCTGATACTGATCACGCATGCTCACGGCGACCATTGTTCGCCTGCCGATATAAAGCGACTTTATAAAGTTGATACTGCGATCGTTTCATCAAGTTCTGTGGCTAAAAAATTATCATTTCCGGTAAAGGTCGTCCGGCCCGGGGATAAGTTGCAAGTCAAAGGCGTAAATATCGAAGTATTTTACGCCTATAATATCAAAAAACCTTTTCACCCTAAATCCGAAGATAACCTGGGCTATCTGTTTGAGGCAGATGGGACCAGGTTTTATCATGCCGGAGATACGGACAATATACCGGAGATGGCAAGTATCAGGGCCGATATAGCAATGTTGCCCATAGGGGGGACATTCACGATGGACGCAAGGTCAGCCAGTGAGGCGGCTAACCTGATCAATCCTAAGATCGCCATCCCGATGCACTGGGGCGGCGGCCTGGGTTCAAAGAAGGATGCGTTGGAATTTAAGAAACTCTGCAGCGTAGAGGTGCAGATCCTGGAGGAGCAATGAAAGAGGCTTTGCTTGAGATCAAAGACCTGTGTATCAGTATTGCGGGGAAAGAAGTAATAAGCAATTTCAACCTGCGCATCGACCGCGGCCAGGTCATGGTCCTTTTGGGCCAGAATGGCTCAGGTAAGACCTCGCTGATAATGGCCATTATGGGTTTTCCTTCTTATGAGATCACCAGGGGGGATATTCTTTTTAACGGAGAAAGCATACTCGGTCTTTCCATAGATAAAAGGGCTAAGCTTGGGATAGGGGCGCTATTCCAGCGTCCCCCGACCGTGCGGGGAGTGAAGCTTCGCCAGTTGATAAATATGACCAGCCGGAGCAGGGATTTTGACCTGGATAAATCTGCCGAAGAGCTGGCGATGACGGATTTTCTGGACCGCGATCTGAATTTAGGATTTTCCGGCGGAGAGATGAAACGGTCGGAACTCCTGCAGCTTATCGCGCAGGAGCCTCAGATCGTGCTTTTAGATGAGCCGGAGTCGGGGGTGGACCTTGAGAATGTCTCTTCAATGGGCAGGATCGTGGACGATTTCTTAAAAGCCAAGGACCGCGCGGCTTTAATAATAACGCATACGGGGTATATTCTTGATTATGTTGAGGCGGATATGGGATGCGTGCTTTCCAACATGCAGCTGCATTGTTTGAAGGATCCCAAAAAGATCATTCAGGACATCCGCAAATACGGGTATGACAAATGTCTCAAATGCAAAGGATAAAAGAAGGTTTAGACCAGAAGGCGCAGTCGGCGTATAACAAAAAAGCCTCTTTTGGCGATGATATCGACCTGGAAAGTTACCATAAAACTCCGGGAGAGACCGAGTATCCCAGGTCATTAAACGACCTGACTTCTTCACAGGCTGAAATAGCGCTTTCCGCCGGAGTCGACGTTAAAGAAAAAGAACGCTGGGGGACTTTTTTGCAGATGGATCATAGCGTCATCCATGCCCGGAGTAAGAAAGAAGGCCTGGAGGTGATGAGCACCAGTGAAGCGCTCAAAAAATACGACTGGCTATGGGAGTATTATTGGAAGGCGGTGGCGGTTGACAGTGACAAATATACCGCTCATGCCCAGCTTAATCCCTACCACGGTTATTTCATCCGCGCCCTGCCGGGCGTCAAGGCCAGCTTTCCTATCCAGGCCTGCCTGTTCTTGAAATCCGGGAACCTTATCCAGAGCGTGCATAATATCATTATCGCGGAAGAGGGCTCGGACCTGCAGATAATCACCGGGTGCGCTACCGAGTCTTTTGGCTCCAGGGGGATGCATATCGGTATCTCGGAGTTTTTCGTTAAAAAGAACGCTAAAGTCACCTTTACGATGGTGCATAACTGGCATGAAGATATAGTTGTCCGGCCGCGTACCGGTACGATAGTGGAAGAGAACGGTATTTTTCTTTCTAATTATATTTGTTTAAAGCGCGTGAAGGATATCCAGATGTATCCGAAAGCGGTTTTAGCGGGGAAAAATTCCCTGGCGCGTTACAACTCCATTCTTTACGCTCATCCGGGATCGCGCCTGGATATCGGCTCGCGTGTCAATCTCCTGGCGGAGAATAGCCGCGCTGAGATCATCGCCAGGGCCATAGCGCATAACGGCACGATTATCTCCCGGGGAAACCTGCGCGGCGAGACCGCGCCTATCAAAGCGCATCTTGAGTGCCGCGGGCTTATCCTGGGCGACAAAGGGAATATTTACGCTATTCCAGAGCTGGAAGGTTGTTGCGAAGGTGTGGATATGTCTCACGAAGCCGCGGTAGGCAAGATCGCCAAGGAAGAGATAGAATACCTGATGGCCCGCGGGCTTTCCGCGCAGGAGGCTCAGGCGGCGATAGTGCGCGGATTTCTTGATGTCTCGATAATGGGCCTGCCGGATGTCCTAAGGGATGAGGTCAATAAAGCGATAGAATCCTGCGAGAAGGAAGCTCTCTAAAGTTTCTTTATATATTCTATAATGTCGCGGGTAGTTGAATCCGGGGTCGAAGCGCCCGCGGTGATACCGACCTTGCGCGTTCCTCTGAACCAATCCCGCCTTATGTCATTTTTCGAAGTGATCCAGTGACTTTTTCTATTCAGGGAAGCCGCTATTTCGTGCAATCTTTTAGTATTGGCGCTTTTTTTTGAACCGATAATAATGATCACGTCATTCTTAAGCGGCATCTTTTTTATTTCTTCCTGCCGGATACGGGTGGGTTTACAGATGGTATTGAAGAATGATAATTCGGGGATGATTTTTTTCAGGTTTTCCACGATCTTTAACGCCAGATCCATGTTTTGGGTGGATTGCACTACGACCGCCGCTTTTTTTATCGCCTTGAGCCTGTTTAACGGTAGATCGTGCGCGTTGTCGATGATCAGCGCCTGCCCTTTTAGGTGTCCTACGATCCCCCGTACCTCATCATGTTTTTTATCCCCGATTATGATCACCTGAAAGCCTTTTTCTTCCATTGAGTGAGCTATATTCTGGATCTCTTTGACCATGGGGCAGGTAGCGTCGATTATTTTATAGCCTAAACGCGACGCCAGGTTTAATGTCGCCAGGTCCGCGCCGTGAGCCCGGATAAGAAGGGCTTTACTTCTGCCGCAGGTCAGGCCGCTTATTTTCCGGATACCGCTTTTGCGGATCTGCTTTACAACGTCTTCGTTGTGGACAATATCACCGAGCATGTATACTTTTTCGCCCGAAGA
>JBAZMO010000066.1:0-4759 GCA_041649655.1 Patescibacteria group bacterium | reverse complement strand
GATAAAGGGTTAATAGCGGCGAATTCCTCACTGATATTGGCGAAGGTAGGATCATATCTGGATGAATATCGCCCCGATATGGTGGTCGCCATGATGGGTGTTAACGATATTGGGGCGCATATAGCATATGATAAACCCTCGTCTTGGAAGATTGTGTTGTTTGTGAGGTCCCTGAAAACTTATAAACTTGCGCGATTGCTCGGTTTGCGCCTGGTAACGAATTTTATGAAATCCGCAGGGCCAAGCGCCCGGAATGACGCGGAATATCTTGCGTTAGGCCGCGAATATTATCATTCGGGGCGGCTCCTACAGGCGGAAGAATGTTTCATGAAATCCATAGCGTTAAATCCGAGGAATGATGGCGCTTACATAGGTTTGGGATTGGTATATCATGATCTGTGGCAGTTCCGAAAGGCCGAGGAGAGTTTTAACAAAGCCATAGGAATTAATTTTAATAATGATATGGCTTATGTGGAGCTTGGCCGTTTATTTCATGAGCGTGGGCAGCTTCAGAAGGCTGAACAAAGTTTAAACAGGGCGCTGGAATTGAATCCGGGGAATGATCTTGCGTATCTGGAACTTGGCCGGCTCTATCATAAGCAAGAACTGCCGCAGCGAGAAGAAGAGAATTTAATAAAGGCGGTGGAGATAAATCCGCGGAATGAATGGGCTTACCGCGAGATCGGACGGTTATATTACGAGCGGGGACAATTCCAGCAGGCGGAAAACTATTTCAAGAAAGCAATAGCATCAAATGCCGGGAACAAAGCGCAATTCTATGGAGCATTGGGGACTCTTTATGGAGAGACGAAACAATTCGCGCCTGCGCAGGAGTGCTTACGTAATGCAGATCAGATAAGGCTGAGCGCCTATAATTTGACAACATCCGATAACTTCCGCAAGCTTAAGAATATTTTGAATAAACGAAATATCAGACTGGTTTGTGTTCAATATCCTATGCGCGATATAGGGCCGTTAAAAAAGGTATTCCGGGGTGACGACGGCGGGATACTTTTTGCCGATAATGAAAAAATATTCAAGGACGCGGTAAAGGGTGAGGGATACAAGGCTTATTTTAATGATATGTTCGGCGGGGATTTCGGGCATTGCACGGACAAAGGAAACCGGCTTTTGGCGGTTAATATCGCAAATATCGTCCTCGCGTATGTACTGGATAGATAATTATGAAAAGAAATGATTTTTTTCAGCGGCAGATATCATTCGGGCATAAGGTAACGCTGGTTGCCTTTGGCATATTTTTGTTTATTATCCTACTGGAAGCCGGATTGAGGGCTGGCGGAGGCATTATATTATCGTATCAGGAATACAGGAATAAGGCATCGTTAAAGCAGAAAGGCGTATATCGCATTCTTTGCCTGGGCGAGTCGACCACGCAGAATCAATATCCGGCTTTTTTAGAAAAAGCGCTTAATCGCGGGAACAGGAAAATAAAATTCAGCGTGTTCGATAAGGGCAAGGTAGGAGCGAATACAACGTCTATCCTGATTAAATTGTCATCATATCTTGATGAATATAGCCCCGACATGGTAGTTGCCATGATGGGTGTCAATGACAGGGGGGCTCATATCCCGTATGATAAACCGGCTTCTTCCCGAACAATGAAGTTCATAAGATCGCTCAGGGTATATAAATTAGCGCGGTTACTTTGGCTGCATGCGGAAACAAGGTCAAAAGAGCGCCGGGCCAGCCTGTTTAATATCAGGCTGGAGGAAGGCTGTACGTCTCTCGAAGGGAATATAAAAAACGAGGCTGCGCTTAAGAAAGCTATTGAATTGTATCCGGACAATGACGGTCCTTACATTGCCCTCGGGCGTTTATATTGTGATCTAAAACAGATGGATAAAGCAGAGGGATACTTTAAGAAGGCGATTCGATTAAATCCGTGGAATGAAGCAGAATATTTCGATCTGGTATGGCTGTACAGCAATCGGGGCAGCTTTCGCCGGATCGAAGAAAGCCTTAAAAAATCCGCCGAGTCGGATCCCGGGAATAATCCGGCTTATCTTGAACTCGGACGACTTTATCATGCATCGGGGCAGTTTCGGAAGGCAGAGGACTGTTTCAAGAAGGCTATAGTATCGGATAGCATGAATGCCGGGGCATACGTCGGGCTGGGCTGGGTATGCCGTGAAATAGGACAAATCCGGCAGGCAGAGGGATATTTTAAAAAAGCTATAGAATCAGATCTGGATAATTATGCGGCGTATTTCGAATTAGGGCAGCTATATCATAAGGCCGGGAGCTCTCAACAAGCGTTGATGTACTTTGACAAAGTGATGGATCTTTCTCCCTGCAGTGACGGGGTATATACTATTCTTGGATGGGCATTTCATGACCTCCGGCAATTCGCTAAATCAGAAGCGTGTTTTAAGAAATCCATAGAATTGAACCCGGTGAACGTGATGGCGTTTCTCGGCGAGGGATGGTTATATTATCATATTGATAAGCCCTTGCAGGCAGAAGATAGTTTCAAGAAAGCCGTAGAGTTGAATCCCCGTGATGACAGGGCATATATTGAGTTGGGGCGCCTGTACTATGATCTCGGGCAGTTCCCTCAGGCGGAAGGATGTTTCAAGAAAGCGGTGGAGTTGGATATAAGGAATAAAGATCAATTTTACGGAGCATTGGGAACCATATACGGACAAACGAAACAATTTTCGTCCTCACAGGAGTGCTATAGAAATGCAAATCAGCTTCGGTTGAGTTCATACAATTCCATGACGGCGGGTAATTACCATAAGCTGAAAGAGGTTTTAAATAAAAGAAACATAAAACTGGTATGTGTTCAATATCCGATGCGGAATATAGAGCCGTTAAAAAAAATATTTCAGGGGGATGGAGGCGGCATTCTTTTTGTAGATAATGAGAAAGCATTCAAGGATGCGGTCTATGCGAGCGGCTACAAGGCATATTTTAATGATATGTTCGGCGGAGATTTTGGGCATTGTAACGATAATGGGAACCGGCTTTTGGCAGAGAATATCGCCGGCGTAATTCTCGCATATGTATTTAATGAGTAGCTCTATTTATACACCGTACGACTAAAATTGTTTTAAAACAGCAGCGGATTTGCGTAGAATGTCAAAATACCATTTGAATTCGGAATACGAGCGTATTTGACGGATATGATCCGCTATTTTTCCAGGTCGAAGGTAAAATTTTCTGTATGCCAGGGATTGCAGGGACAGAACCTCTTTTTTAGCAAGATGCCTGCACGCATGGTAAATTTGTCCGCCGGTAAAACCCGACATAATCCCATCATCCAAATCCTCCCATAATAGCTGACGTTCTTTTAAACTGCGATAGATCTCCGTTCCCGGGAACGGCACTAATGTCGAAAAATTTGCGCCGGTAGGATCGGCAGCGCAAGCGAAATCGATCGATTTCATAACCGATTCTTTCGTGTCATCAGGGAAACCTATTATAAAAAAAAGATAGGTAACAATATCTTCTTCCCTGAACCATTTTACAGCTTGCCTGATTTTTTCAAGATCAGCGGATTTTTTAATTTCCCGGATAGTTTCCTGATCCGCGGATTCGCAGCCAATGCCCACTTTAAAGCACCCGGCTTTTTTCATTTTTTTAACTATTGTATGTGTCAGGTTGTCAACTCGTATACCGTTCTGCAGGTTTATTAGAATGTCCATCTTTTTTTTGATAATGAGATCAAGGATTGCCTCGAACCGGAGCATGTCGAAGGCGCAATTATCATCCAGTATATCAAACTGTTTTATCCCATAGTTTGAGGCAAGAAACTCGATTTCATCCAGCACCCTTTTTACGGAAAATGCCCTGAATTTCATTCCAAATATATTATGATTGCAAAAAGTACAATTAAAGGGGCATCCCCTGCTGGTAAAGATGGCAGCCATAGGCAGTTTTCTGCTCCGTGAGCGATACAGCCGAAACGGGGGCAGAAGGTCGTATGCGGGCATCGGAATCGTATCGAGACCGTCGATCAGTTCAGCAGGTTCATTGAGGATGAACGTGCCGTCAGGCATATTTCGCGCGACACCTTTTATTTTATCCAACGGCATTCCTTTGCAAATATCTGTTATGGATTGTTCTCCTTCCCCGATTACCAGAATATCGGCTTTAGATTTCCGGAATATATTTTGGGGAACTGATGATACAAAAGGGCCGCCAAGGCATACAACTGAGTCGGATGTTTCCTTCGTACTGCGGGATAAGGAGATCCCGGAATTTGCGGTGACGATATTCAGGCTTATTCCGACAAGATCCGGTTTTTTTCGATGAACTAATTCCAGTACTTTTTGATTATCAAGCCGCAGGATATTCGCGTCGATTATTTCAACTTTTATATTATGCGTGCACAACACCGCGGCAATATACGCCAACCCTAAAGGAGGATAAATAGTAGCCTCGTTGATCCCGCGCGTGTTTTTGCATGGATGAGGATTTATAAGCATGACTTTTTTATATTTCATGACAGTATTATACCTTATCCTGCGAATTTGTTAACGACAATTTAAGCGGTTATTGATGATGTAAAATAAATTGTACGGTTTTGTGCTTAAAGTTCTTTGAAAAGTAATAAAAATGGCATACCTTAATGGTAGTTGTGACCAAACAAACACCATTAACCGGGCCGAAGCCCAGAGGAGGTATGCCATGAGAAGCTTGAACTTCTCAAGTGATAATGTAGCAGTGCAATGGCAGTATGTAAAGCGAAATTTAGGGCAATTAGGAATTCTGTATCAATTTGAAGATTTCGAAT
>JBAZMO010000065.1:0-4875 GCA_041649655.1 Patescibacteria group bacterium | reverse complement strand
GGCTGTCAGTTGCGCGACCTCTGCCGTCTTTCTCAAGTCATCAGCTTGATCGTCGGCGTGACCGCGAGTCATCTGTTCAACCTCCGTCCTCAACTCGTTTATCCTCAGAACTCTGGCTTCAACAATGTCATCGGATATCCACCCGACGATATGGAGTATGCCCTCCATGAACTCGGTGCGCTGTTCCTGGGTTCCTGGAAAATCACGAACGTAAGTCCAATAGTACCTCAAAAACTCGGTATGAAGGTAGTTGGCCCAGAACATTGATTGCTCTGAATCTCTTAGTATCGGTTCAAAACGGGACTCTACGATGTTGGGTTGATAGTGAAACACCCCATTTCGGTATCGTCGGAGCATGTCAACAACGTCGGCCCACCGATCAAGCGACTTGTCAATGACTGGGTCATACAGGCGGGCTTTTCGCCATCCCTCAATCACAACGTATTCGGCAGCGTACCACTTTGACAAGTGTGCGAAGAAATACCACTTGTTCTGCCATTCCAAATTCTCTGGTTGTTGCTCCGCGTAGGCGTCAAGTTGGCGGTGCGAAAGATCAGCCCAAAAGAGATAGCGCGCCCATGCCAGCGTCTTTTCCATCAGTTCAGGTTTCCACATGTTTTTCGTGTTCCTGTTGAACATGGTATTGTGCCTTAAAAATATCATCTCATCGGCACTTTGCATGGAATGATATACGTTCAGAAAATGTATCAGGGAAAATCCCGAAAAGCCAGTTGAAAGAGGCGGCAGGTGGAGGGACCAGCGCGTAGCCCGCGGTTTGGACGGCAAAAACGAACGATCGCCGGCCGGGGGTGGTCTTGGTATGGGTCGGATGGCGATAGGCACTGGAAACGTGTCCAAACCTATCGCCTGGGCCACTTTTAGCTTGGCTTCGGCTTTATCGGCGGAAGCGGTGCCTGTTCCTCCGGCGGGAGTGGCGTTGGCATTCGGTCTGGGTTCTGCTTGCTTTCCGTCGTCTGTCGTCCGGCGTCCGGCATCCGTTTTTGGCACTCCTCTTCCAGATCCTCCTGGGCCACCTTCAGTTTGGCATCGGTGGACGGTCCGCCGGCCGGGGGACCACCGGCTGGGGCCGGCCCTGCGGTTGATGAGGGCCGTGTAAAGGTTATCTCCGGCTCCCGTAACCATTGTGAAAGCTTGCCGGCCTTTAATGCCAATGCGTCTATCTGTAGCAAGTGCCTGATCCTTGCCGTGTGTTGCTCGGAAGTTTCGGAGCCATTTAACTGCGTCATATTGTGTCTGATGTTAATCTTTTTTTAGTCGCAAAAAAGTATCCATGAAAAAACACCACGGCACGGCAATACAAGCCATTGTCATGATCGTGAAACCATATACTTCAACTTCCTCGAACAAGATGTGCTCTAAAAAAGCGAGCAATGCAACAATCACACCGGCAACAACGGCAAGCCAAGTAAATACATGATCCTCATCGCCACGCCACTTAAATGGCAGGCAAGTTGCGGTTGGGAGAAAGAAAAAAATGCCATAGATGAACCAATAAGGATAAGCGAAAAATTTCAATACCACCTGTGTCCAAGACATACAAAAGAATACAAAGATAAAGAAACCGATCAATACCCCGCATACGTCAAAAATCTTCAATATGATTTTCATTCTGTACCCAGGATTGGCCCTAAAAATGAAAAGGCGCGGACTCCAAGCTCATGCCTCACCTGAGGGACCGCGAAGCCCCACTCATGAAACACAAAACAAGGAGCCGCGCCCCTATAGGCGCGTCCTCGTCAGTGTCATTTCATGAGTCGAAAATTCGCGGTTTTCAGGTGAAACGATTACTGCGTTAACGCATAATTATTTTGTCAGATATTTGAGTTTGTCACCTCATTGTTATTGGCCAGCACCACACTGACTGATTGAGATAATAGAGCCTTCTCCCGCCGAAAGACAATCAAAATAATTCGTGTTTGCCCACTGCGCCAGTTGTAAGTTTGAACACAACAAGCTTCAGGCTGAAGCGGGTACCGGTCGCCAATAGCCTGGAAGTGTTTTGTCAAATTATGTAACTCGGATGATTCTGATCGTAGATCTTTCTCTCTTTTCTGCTGGCACACCGGAGGGAAATCACGCGCACCGTCTCGTCCTTGCGCATGGTTGTTACGAATTGCAGGAGCCTCCCTTCGTATTCCGCCAGATGTATATGGCGCACTTCTCCATCCTCCATGGTCCGCCCGATTGTGATGAAAGGCATTTGGAAAAGTGTTGCAGCTTGAAGGATTCTCACAGCACTAGCCAAGCTGTATCCGTGTTTCTCGACATTCTGGTCCTCCTTGGCGGGGTCATAGTCGATGCGTGTGGTGCCTGGAATGATCCGGAAGTCATCTAAACTGAAGATGTTATTTGTCATGATCTGTTAAACGGTCAGCATGGTCTTAAAATGGTTCCGATTATAGAACCATTTGTGGCGGTCAATGCTCTTGTTCAGCAGCTTGCTGTTTCCGAAGTCTTCTGAGAAATCGATATGCCTGCCAACGTTGCACCAGACGTATCCACGCTGGTGCTTGCGATTTGAAGGATATTTCCTTGATAGGTTGCTCGACTCTTTTATTAACAACATCCTCATAGATCATCTTTGCGAAGGTACTACCTAGGCCGCGATCTTTTAGCAGGACATGATCCGAGTTTCTCAGAACGATTTGCAACGAGAACTGCTGGAAGTCCGGAATCGAGGCGGTTCCGTCACGATCTGTCTCAAACCACTTCTGAAGGGGAGGCCCCGGTCTGTTTGGTGCTGGCACGGTCACGACACGGAACGAGTTTCGCTGTTGGGGATATTGTGGGAAGACGATCTTGTCTTCTGGCTCAAACGGCTCCATGGTCCCCCGCTTGGCATGGCCAAGACAAGTCTGTACTCGGGGAAAGGCTCAAGACCAACGTTGGTAATGTTGACAGTACGACCTTCGCCGATGGCTCGCGCCCAGAATCGGCCGAGACTGATCTCAAAAAGGGGGATGCTCTCCACTCGGTGCCAGAGACGGTCAACAAGGACGCCAAGCACTGCGCCCACAAAAGCTGACACGAACGTCCCGATCGTTAGAACTGAGCTTTCTGTTGCCATCTCACTCCCTCCAGATGATAACGTTCGCCTTGTGCCTCCGAGCGCCCGTAGCGGGCGCGAGGTGCACCAAGGGTGGTGGGCAAAACACTCAGCCCTTGATCTTTCCATACGAGTAGTTGCCCTGGGAGTCGTAGATGGCGACCTTCCCTGAATCTTTCACTTTTCCGTACGAGTAATTGCCGGCCTCGTCGTATAAGGCGATCTTGCCATTCGCACGTAACTTGCCGTAAGTGTAACGGCCTTTTGAGTCGTAGAGCTGAATCTTGCCGTTCTCCTTGAGCTTCCCCAACATGTAGTTGCCATGAGAGTCATACAGATGAATTTTCTTGTCAGTCATAACGTCTTCTCCTTATGCCCAACGTCAGCGCTGGGGATCGGCGAGCTTGCGAACTGTATTCTCCGGCGCTTGGTTCGGTTTCCGTTTTGCCGCCTCATCGTTCAAGTAATCCTGGAGCCCACCCCACACCATGATCCCTTGCGGGAAACCTTGCGAAAAATCGTAGTCTATCAAGAGAAGGGGAACTATGGCTTTCCGGTACTCGATCCCAGACTGCGTCATGTAACCATCTCTTCCGTAGAGAGCATCTGCAAGAACGCTCTTGCCCGCGTCGTCGCCGAACCATGCCAGAACCCGAGCCGCATCAAGCTTTACCCAGTTATGATTGCCCGTCTCTGACTTTAAGACTTCTCGCAGAACTTGCTTAGCTCTTTCGGGGTCAAGTTGGCTGCCCCAACCCGTTGTGCCCAACGAAAGAACAGATTGTTGTCGAATCAATGCGTTCGTGGACTTGATGTGTTGTGTCAGTATTGTCTCGAGTGAGTTGGTGTGACTGAGTTTCGCTCCCGGATCACGGGCGAAATCATCCTGAAGAACGTATCGAAGGAGCATCTTTTCCCTCTCGCTCGCGCCCGCAAAACATGCGGTAGCCGTCAATGACACTAGCAGGATGATCAGAATCCTTTTCATGTTTGTCTACCTCTCTTAAAACCGAACATAGTATTATGCCTCAAAATAGCATCCCATCAGCACCCTACTGTGAAATGATATACGTCCAAAAACCGCTCGACAAGCCGTATTTCCGGTAAGACTGTGGCGCATAGCATGTAAATGGATGGTCTGCCCAAGCTGATCGGATCGTCACTTGATGTAGTAACCTGACACTCGCCATTTCCCGTCATTGTCCATCATCGGAGTCACTGTCTCGATTGCCGATTTCTTGTTTTCAAACGAAGTCTCAAACTCAATAACGACGTATTGCCCATCGGGAGCACCGGGCAAAGAGGTCTTGTAAGATGTGCTTTTCACCTTTCTTGAGACCAACTTGCCAAGGGGCTTCCGGACTGCTTGCACTGCTTGTTCCCACTGATCCTGCTTGACAGCATTCCTGAAGTACTCGGCAGCTTCCTTCCAGCTCTCACCATATTTCCCTTCGTCCACGATACCGAGCCACTTCTCGGCACCGGCTACCGCAACTTTTTCATTCTCGGATTGCTCCGCTATACCGGTCACGGCACAGAGCATCACACCAACAGCGACAAACCTGACGATTCGACTGATCATTTTATTTCTCCTTTTTTTCGCTCTCTGATTGCAATGACTAGTGCGCCAAGAAGACCGCCGACATATGTTCCAACTATTGGACTCCACACCCGCGGAGGGCCGTCGGGGAAAAGTTTTGGCGGATAATATGTAGGCGAATATATTTCACCGACCAACACCCAGGCGATGGCGGCACCGGAGATTAATACGATGAAGGCGGTAAGAATTCGCCTACGGGGAGCGGTGA
>JBAZMO010000064.1:0-4898 GCA_041649655.1 Patescibacteria group bacterium | reverse complement strand
CCTTATAAGTACCCATCACCTCCAGGCTTCGGAAAATATAGGCGCCATCGCTTTCGACTGAGCCGACTTTGCTCCAGACGGAAGTTAAACTCTCATAAGCAGTAACATCACCGGTGACAATAACTGTCGGGACTAATTTAATTTTATACTGATCGATCAATTTCTTACCCTCGTCGCTGGAAACATCAATACTCTTCTGATTGGTAGTGGGCACACCCAGATTTTTCAGGGCGACTTCATGGACTTTAGGGTCGTAACATTCCTTGCAAGAGGTATCAGTCAAGAAGGTTACCGCTACTTGCCCGCGCAATTTTCCAGTCTTTAGCTCCAAATAAGGAGGTATCACCCGCGTTAGGACAAAAGTATTTTTATCAATGGTGCCGATATTAACTAAAATATCCTTCAGGGTTTTGTTATTATCAAAGTCGCCAGTTAAAATAATAGTCGGAACCTTTTCTATCTTGTACTTCTTAACCAAACTATTAGCTTTGAAATTCCACCAATCCAAATAGGTGGTTTGCGGCTTATCCAGATTAATCTGTAAATCTTTTAAGGCATTAATCAATAAATTGGTGTCCCAACACTCGGGGCAATTCCTTTTGGTAATTACCAAAACCTTATACTGACCCTGGGTACCAGTTTGAGTTTTCTTGGGGCCGAAAATAAACATAATTACCACCAAAATAACCACGATAATTAAAGCGGCAATCAAGCCCAAAACTATCCCCCGAATAAAATTATTACCTGGTTTTTTATTAGATAGAAAATTATCCTCTTTTTTAAACTTTTTGGAGACGGCAGCGGCTGCTCCGCTGAAAAACCCCTTGATTTTGCCAAGGAAGTTGGTTAAGGCCTTTTTCATAAGCTTTAAATCGGTTAGAATTATTAATAATGATTATAATAGTATTTTACAGAAAAATATAATTTTATTCAAATAGCATTTTCATAAATAACATAAATGTCAAGGCGGCGATAAAAATAATAAAGGCAGCGGCAGCCTTGAAAACATTCCTATCCTTATGTAATTCCGGTACTAAGTCTGAGGCGGCAATATAGAGAAAACCGCCGGCGGCAAAGGGTAAAAGAAAAAATTCAACTGAATTATTGAGTTTAAAAAGATAAAAAGCTAATAAAACTCCCAGTACCGCCACAATGGCAGAGAGGAAATTATAAACTAAGGCTCCGGATTTAGAAAAACCAGAATAGATCAGAACGCCAAAATCGCCCAACTCCTGGGGTATCTCGTGAAGAATTATTGACAGAGTGACAGCAATGCCCAGAGTGGGGCCACCGATAAAAGCAGCGAAGATGATCATACCGTCAATCATATTGTGTACCCCGCCGCCGATAACATTCAGCCAGCCCAAATGGCTGTGAGTTTCACATTCGCCTTCGTGGCAGTGACGCCAACGCAAAACCCTCTCCAAGAGAAAAAATAAACAAAAACCAACCAATAAATAAATAAAAACATTAACACTGGAACGATCCTTAGCCAGAGCTTCGGGCAATAGATGAAAAAAGGCGCCCCCCATCATGCTGCCGGCGGAGAAACTGACAATAAAAATAATGACTTTCTTAAGCCAGTCATCTTTGATAAATAAAGTGATGGCGCCAACGAAAGAAATTAATCCCACCACGATTGCGGCGGCTAGCGCCCAAATTAAATTAACCATAAATTTTTTATTGGTGGACACAATAGGATTCGAACCTACGACCTCGCCGATGTGAACGGCGCGCTCTAACCAACTGAGCTATGTGTCCATAATTAAACGGAGTAAATTTGGTAAATGGTGGACCTAGGCGGAATTGAACCGCCGCCTGTGCAATGCGAATGCACCGTTCTACCGCTGAACTATAGGCCCGATTAAAATCATTGGTAATTGTGTCATTTTTCCTCCAATTTGTCAACTAAAAAAGCCCGAACTACTAGTCGGGCTCAAGGACGATTTCGTCGTAAGGTCCCCAGTAACCTCTTAATAATCGCAGGAACTCTTCCTGATCATCTAGTGTTAAGAGATAAAGCGGATAAGCATAAGTGATACCCAACTTGTCAACGATGACCAGTTCCTTCCCCAAATAAAGTATCGGCCAACGGCTGTCTATTACCCTTAATTCCTTAACCTCCTTCCAGCCGATGCGCGAGATGTTACTGAGTCTTTTGAACTTAATGCCGAAAAAATCAATAACCAGACTGATGGAATAATAGTAGCGCCATTTAGCAGCAGCAATACTAGCCAAGGCCAAGCAGATCAAAACGATTGGCGGACCGAGCGGTGGCAGACCGAGCACAATGATAATTATAACCAACGTGGGAAAAAATAACGCTTTCAATAAATAGTTATACAAGACATCGCGGTTTGCCTTAAATTCCATTCTCCGCCTCCTTTCTGGAAAAGTACTAGAACCATTATAATACCAAAGATAAAAAAAGTCAAGTCCTTGACATCAACTTATAATTAACCTATAAGTAAAGAAGGACTTTATCGCAAGAAATCAAAGGAGGATTCTTTAATGAAAAAAAAGAAAGTGGCGGTTACCAATTTCGGCGACCTTCAACCTGGTTCACCTTTTTTATATCCAGCGGAACCGAAGGAAGATGAAACTATACTAGAGTATTTGAAGCTTAACGGCCTAGTTCATATTGACTATATCCGTGCCCAAATCGGCGATTCAGATGACACCCCAGAATTAAAGGAAAAAATCGGTTTCGTTAATGCTGTTTCGGAAAATGGTGATCTCATATTAATTGGCAACGATGAAGAGGTAATCTTGGATGACGACTTGCCAACCGGCGATGACTGAGACGATTATCGCTAAAAAAGTAACACCCCGATATTCCATTGGGGTGTGTTTTAAATAACAAAAAAAACCGCCAGCTCACGGGAGCGGACGGTGTTGGTTGGGCTTTTACAAGCCAAAGAACAATAGGGCAAAAGCTAAAGCCAGGGGCGCGGTTAGGTTATCATCGGGATAGAAGCCGGAAAGCCAGAGCGGAGCTCTAAGGTTTAGGGGGCTGGCAATTATGATCGCCATTCGCTTAAACCAATTCCACAATTGTCCGGCATACGCCTCAGCCAAAGCGGCTACTAAGGCAGCGGCGATAAAGGCTAACGGCTTACTCAAGCCGTAAAACCAACCGACGCCGAAGAGAATGACTAGCGCCGACAGGACGAAAAATACGAAGCCAATTATCCGGGTAATATCGGCCCGAAAACTCTGAAAAAGATAGCGCCCCAAAGCGGCGGCCGGATCGCACAAGGCCATCACTGCGATAGCACAAACCAAACTGAATTCAGTCAGCCAACCAAAGTAAAGGACGGTGATCATAATCGCCGAAGCGACCAAACTATGGGTGGAAGAATTGTATCCAGTATGCTCATGCCGGCGTAGTAGTGCGGCATAAAACGGTAAACGTAAAAATGCTTTGTTCTCCAGGGGCTGATAAAAACGAATAATATCAATAGAGAGGAAGATAATAGTCAGTAACCAAACAAAAAATAGCAGGAAGTTTAACCAATGCACCGGGGCGAGAATCCCCTGCCACAAAAAGTAAAAAGCGATCATAAATAAGCAGGCACTGATATGCCAAAGCTTACGCATAGTATGCCACTGATAATGCGGCTGGCTCATTTTTTCCCTCCTTTCTGATTGTAATGTCCAAGTCACAATAAAATGCTATGCCTCCTAGATTATACCTTTTTATCGTGATTGTCAATGAATTCAAAAAGACGAGCAGATTGGTTCGATTCCTACCTTAGATAATTCAAAAAGACGGACTTTGTCCGTCTTTTTGAATCATGCAGGGGATGTAGGAATTACGCGTCGCTTCGCTCCTTGTCCTAGTCACCGCCCAGTCCTTCGCCGGCTCGGACTGGGCGTCGCTCAATTTCGCCCGTTGGGCTTATTTCGCTCGTGACTGTTCGATTCCTACCTTAGATAATTCAAAAAGACGGACTTTGTCCGTCTTTTTGAATCATGCAGGGGATGTAGGAATCGAACCCACGCATGCGGTTTTGGAGACCGCCGTACTACCACTATACGAATCCCCCATCTCGGCCAATTTAATAATCAGCCGCAGTTGAAGGAAACTGATTATTTAGTTTCCTTGTGTGGAGTGTGCTTCCGGCAATGTCGGCAATATTTTTTAGCTTCTAATCTGTTTTTTAGAATCTTCTTATTTTTACGAGAAAAATAATTGACCTTCTTGCAGGCTGAACACTCAAACTTAATCATGTTATCCTGTGACATAAAATTCTATAAAAATTAATTTTTAATTTTATTAAGCCAGCTGTCGGATTCGAACCGACGACCTACCGCTTACAAGGCGGTTGCTCTACCAGCTGAGCTAAGCTGGCTCTAAGGCAAAGATCACCTAATCATCTGATTCCTCAGCCTATCACTGAGTCTGGTTTATATTAACATAAAAAGAGAAAAAAGGCAAGACCAGCGTTAATCAAGACGCCGAGCGGCTCTAATTTTAAAGCGACCGCCGACGGCCAAACCCCTGCCCGCATCACTATAAACATGGGAAGCTCGACTGCTTCTACTAACGAGGGCTTTAATCTCTGGCTGTGTACTAGAATCTTCACTAAACAGTGTTGAATCAACAGAAAATAAACCAACACCCATAGCCCGGGCCTTGCGTCGAGCTAATTCTAAGATTGCCTCATTGATTTTATGATGAGCATTAAGGCTATAAACCCTTTCTAAAAAAAGCTGGGGTTCATTATTTTCATCGGCTAATAACCGCAAGATACTTCTAGCGATAATTTTTCCCTCTTCGTTATAAACTTGGATAATCTTTACATTCGGATCAAGCAGATAGGAAAGCAAACCATGAGAGTTCTCACCGCCGCTGTCATAACTTTGGCAGGACGGTACTGGCTCCTCACCGATAA
>JBAZMO010000063.1:0-5027 GCA_041649655.1 Patescibacteria group bacterium | reverse complement strand
AAGCACATCGAATTTCATCGACAGCATGCCGAGCAGGAATAACAGGCCGGTCAGCAAAACCAGCCAGATATTCTGGAGCAAAAAAGCGATCAAAGCCAGAAAACCGCAACTGGCTCGAAAAAAATTCAACGCGCGGCTGTTGTAAATTGAACATTGCATAGATTTATTAAGGTTATTTAACTGATTTAAGACATTTTTTAACAGCTCGGCAGGCCTGCTCCACATCCTGAAGATTATTGTAAAGATAAAAACTCAAACGACAACTGGCCGGCGGATCCAATTCATAATAATGATGGGCCAAGGTCGCGCAATGGCAGCCGGCTCTAGCTTCCACGCCCAATCGGCTTAAGGCCTCGGCCAATTCAAACGGGCTTTGGCCGGGCTGATTAAAAGCCACTAAAGCGGTGCGACGGGCCGGATCTTTCGGACCGTAAATTTCCAATGACGGTATCTCCCCTAGCAATTTCAAGGCCGCCGCCATCAAATTCTTTTCATGATCCTCTAGATTGTCCATGGCTCGCTTGACGGCCGCCGCTTCTATTTTTTTGTCAGTCAGGAAATATTCAGGCCGGCCGGGATTCAGGGAAAAATCCATCACTAACCTGATCGCCTGCGCTGACAGGATCGCCCCGAGAATATTCGGCGTGCCGGCCGTGAATTTCCACGGCAACGCGTTATAGCCGACTTTTTCCGGCGTCACTTGGCCGTCGGCGATCATATCGCCGCCATAAAGAAACGGTTTCATCCTGGCCAATAATTTTTCTCTGGCATACAGGACGCCGATGCCGAAAGGCGCCAGCATCTTATGGCAAGACCAGACCAAAAAATCCAAATCCAATTCCTCAACATTAATAAAAAAATTAGGGACCGCTTGAGCGCCATCAATCAACAAATAAGATTTTTTTTCTCCGTTCGGTTGGAGATAGCCGCTGGCATCGGCGATTTTCCTGATCGCCCCGATCGGATTCTTAGTTCCTAAAAAATTCGAAGCGGCCGTACAGCAAACCAGCTTAGTCCTCTTGTCCACGAGCGATTTCAAATGTTTCAAATCAAGCTCGCCAGTGGCTCGGTCAAATTTGGCCAGCCGGCATTCCACCTTAATGCCGAATCGAGGCAATATTTCCCGGCACAAGCCGTACCATGGGACGTAATTAGAGTTATGCTCCATCAAAGTGGTAACCACGTTATCGCCGGTTTTGAATTCGGTCAGCAAGGAATACATGACTGAATTGATCGCCTCGGTGGCATTGCGGTATAAAATGATATTTTTTCTTGACGGCGCGCCGATAAACTGCGCGATCGTGTCATAAGATGACTCGAATTTCTCAGTCATCAAAATTGATGCCTTCGATTGGCCGCGATGGACATTATCGTATTGCGGCGCCAGCTTTTTCAACAACTTAAGCAGCTGGATCGGGATTTGGGTGCTGGCCGCATTATTGGAAACAATCCGGCCAGCTTTAATGGCCGGAAAATACTTCCTGATCTTTCGGGTTTCAATCATAAATAATAATAGTAGCTGATGATAATCCAGATGTTATTATAACATAAAAACAGCTCTGACCACAAAGCCGGGCGCCCGGTTCTTTAATAATCATCAACAAAAAAACCGCAGGAGAATATCCTGCGGAAGTTGAAAAAGAACCACTCGTTTCCTTCACTTCCTAAAACTTCCAGCCGCCGCTGATTGCGACTGTCCAAATGTCCGCCGTCACTTCGGTGCCGCGAGCTTTATTAGAGCCCCAGCCGCGAGAAACGCCGACCGTCAAATCAAAACTATCAGTGACTTCATACTTGACCCGTCCAGCCGCGCCGACACCGGCCACATCCGGCGTCATAAAGTCCGAAGTCGCGTCAGGTATGGCCTTAGACATATAGCCAAAACCGCCGCCAACAGTCAGGCGCTGGCTGGCTTTCCAGCTAACACCAAAATGAACAACAATATTGTCCACCCAATCCGTCGTCACCGATTTGGTGATCATCAGCTTATCGAACTTGATGCTGACAGCGTCGAGCGAATTGCGGCTGTAACCGTAATAATTGCAATCGGCGACAACCAGCCAACGCTCGGCCGGCTGCCAAGCCGCGGACAAAGTCAAACGATCCGGGAACTCAAACCGCGTCTTGATCTGATCGCGGAAACGGAAGAACCGAGAAATTTCCGTTCGACCGAACAAATCCGTCTCAACCTTAGACATATAATTGAGGCCAAGAGCAAAATTCTCAGCCGGCTGATAAAACAAGCCGACGCCGAATCCGCCGCCCCAGCCGGTCGCCTTGGTGTCGGCGTAAATCGGCAAATAACGGCGGTTGATGTCCAGGGGGCCGCGCCATTCCAATGACGCATTGACCAACATGACGCTCAAGCCGAGCGACCACCGATCCGACAAACGTTGAGCAACGAATGGCTTAACGTAAATGCCGGACACAAGCGAATAAGTATCCATAGAGCCGTAACTCTTACGGATACTGGCGCCAATGCCGTACTCGGTCGCGATTTCCAGACCGACAGTTTGGCCGTCACCGCGCGCCACGCCGTAATTCAGATACGGTAGAATGTGCGCGATACTTTCCGACTCGAGAGTCCGACCGCTGCGCTTCTTGAGCGTGAATTTAGGCATCATTATCTCGGCGCCCAATTCCAATTGTTCGCCGCGGATTTGGATGCGGCTGCCCAGATTCTCCAGAATCCAAGGTCCGTCGGGATCCGAGCCATTGCCGACGCCAGTCGGCCCCGTCACCATCACCCGATCAAGTCCGCCGGCAAAAACCGGAAACGACATAATCGTAACAAACAACGCAACAACTGCTAATGGATTGTAAAGAGCCCGATTCGCCTTCATGCTGTTTCTCCTTTTTCCTGTGTTTTTTTGGCCAATTTTCCTATTTCAGCTAATAAGACATTATATCAAATATTTATCATCTTGTCAAATTAATTAATTTTTCTAACCAAAAATACCGACCATTAGGACGGTATTCTCTACAGGCGCGACAGGACTCGAACCTGCAATCGTTGGTTTTGGAGACCAATGCATTAGCCAATTATGCTACGCGCCTAAATTTATTACTAAAAAACTTATAAATCTCAGTTAATTCAATAGCAACCTTATAATCATAGTATCTTAATGAAGCACAGCCGGGATAATTTTTCCGCTTATTTTTTCCAGTGTGTGGTTTTATATAAGATTTATTGAATTGCTTTATATTTATTCCAGTCACTTTTGACCAAAACTTGCGCTGTTTTAAATCATTATGATACTCATGGATATGAATAAGTAATCGTAATTTCGACTCATCAATATTAAAACCATCTCTAAGCAAGTTGATAAAAGTGGCCAGCATCTTAGGATCAGAGTTAGTAAACCCGACACAATTTGACATCTTACTTCCCTCAGCCCAAAATATAAGCGCGCAAGCCAACTTTTTTTGTTCCTTAGTCCAATCAAACTGATGAAAATCCTTGGATACTTGCTGCCTAATACCTCTAAGAACTGCTACACTACGACGGCGATTAGTCGCCACACCCCTCAAGGCACCTTGCTTCGAATGCGCATCTAATCTTATTTGGGCCGATTTGCTTAATTTAATATTGCGTAACCATGACGACACAGTACTTTGGGCAATATTAAGATTTTTTGCTACCTCTTTTATTGAATGTCCTTTGCGACGTAAGGCAACTGCCCTCTTTTTTAATTCTATTTTCATATTTTCGAACTTGGTATAATGATTATATAACAATTATACCACTATTCGAAAATAACAGCAAGAACATAAAAAATTACTTGGTTTCCTTGTGATGAGTGTGTTTCTTGCAATGCTTGCAATATTTTTCCATTTCCAAGCGGGTCTTCAAAAGCTTCTTGTTTTTTCTGGAGAAATAATTGATTTTTTTGCATTCAGAACACTCGAATTTGATCATGTTGTCTTGAGACATATTTTCAGCTTATTTAATTCTAATTATTAATTTTTTAGCCAACTGTCGGTCTCGAACCGACGACCTACGGTTTACAAAACCGTTGCTCTACCAACTGAGCTAAGTTGGCGCGCCCGCCTGACTACCGATAACGTCTGTTATACTAACATAAAAACCTCCAAAAAGCAAGGATTTAGACAAGGATAGAAAAAGGGATCCCCGAAAGGATCCCAATAATAGAAAGTGCTTGATTATTCTTGGCCCTTCGTCGGCTGGCGTTTGACTCCAAGAGCGTCCAATGCCGCGCCCATCGGAGTGCCGGCAACCATCTGCTTAAGAGCCGACATACTGCTAACACCGCCCAGCAAACGATCCAAACCGCCGCCAGCCTTGGGTAGATTTTCTGCCAAAGCCGCAGCCAATTCAGAATTACCAAGGCCGCTAATCGCTTCAACCAACCCGGGCTGGACCGCCCCTAACCGATTAACATCAGCGCTAGCTATGGCAGCCGTCAATTCTTCTTCAATCTTCGCCAATTCGGTTTTGTACTTGAGATCCGCTTCCTGTTCGGCTGTTTGCAACGCCAAAGCAGCTTCAGCACGTTCTGCCTCGCGCTTAAGATTAATGGCCTCAACCTCCAGCAGATGATCGGCTTCGGCTTTTCGCAAAGTCGCCGCATTTTCTGCTTTGATCTGCGCCAATGTTTGATCTCGAGCAACTTCTTCTTGGCCACGAGCCAAATCATCTGCAATCTGTATTGATTTTATAGCCGACTTACGTTTGATCGCGTTCAAAAGTAACTGGGCTCGCGCTGATTCCACCTCATCCTGATTGCGCGCCGAATCCAATTCAACCTGCAGAGAAACGTCCTGCAAGCGAGCCGCCACCGTATTGCGATTTACTCCATCCAATTGCCGCTTAATATCGGCATCGGTCAAGGCGACAGACAGGATTTCGACTTCCTTCACCCGCATATTGTTTTCTTCAAACAGCAAGCCGGGACGATGCTGTCCCTCGCCTTCCGGCTTCTTGCCCAAAATGGTATCGCGTACAAAACCTGAGGTGTCTCTATAAAGGGCTTCCAATGGCAACTGGCGAGCGGCGGCGCGCAAAC
>JBAZMO010000062.1:0-5057 GCA_041649655.1 Patescibacteria group bacterium | reverse complement strand
TTTAAGGATGCACTCTAGTGCTCGCTAAATCCAGCGGGCGGAAGCCCGCTATCCCGCCTTCAGGCGGGGGATACAGCGAGCACATTCTTCTTTTTGAGCCTAGAAAAAGTACCAATAGCGGCGCGGGCGGCGCTTCGCGCCGCCCCATGATTTGCCGACTATTGGAGTTTGAGACCCATGACCAGCGGATGCTTTGTGAGAAGACAACACAGCGTAGGAATAAATGCCTTTCACCTTGAGTGGTGCCCGAAGTACAGGTACGAGGTGCTTGACGGCAACTGGCTGAGAAAAGTATTGACTGAAAGCCTCTGCAAAACCGCAGAGCAGTATGGCATTCAGATTTTTGCCATGGAAATCTCGACTGACCACTTGCACATGTTCGTGAATTTGCCTGGCATGCTCGGCCCAAGCCAAGCAATCAATCTCTTCAAGGGCAGGAGTGCCAGGGCAATTTTTGCGCAGTGCCCATCATTCAGGAGCATCTATCATAAGGGGCACTTCTGGAGCCGTGGCAGTTTCTACAGGTCAGTAAGCAACGTCGGAGCTGACACGATTTACAGATACATAACTGAACACAGAAGCAAGGAGATTACAGAATCAGTTGTAGCCGTTGAAAAAGAGTTTGGGCAGATGAACCTGGTTTCCTACATCTAACCGAAAACTACCCCCTTCAGGGGGTAGTTATTTATCGTCCAACAACATATTTGATTGGTTCACTGGTTTTTTGTGGGTCGTGATTATTGGCTATGTTTTATTCTATCGCATAAGTGGAGAGCGCTTAGATAAACATCGTTTATTCTCCTTTTTGGTTTATGGATTAGATGCCATTTTTATATTTGGTTTTGGACTAACTATCTCATTTGTCATATCTTCATATATACGAAGTTGGCTGGGGTTATTACCCACGTACTTGCCGCTCGTTACTCTTAGTATTCCAGTAATATTCTTCATAATCCTCGACTTTATAGGTTATCTCTTTGTCAAATGTTGGGCAATCCCCTCGTTTTCTATTCGAAATAATATTCCTCTGAAACCATTCTGGGATATTCCTCGCGAATGGGCATTTCACCATAAAACAATTATTGTCATTGGAACTTTGGCGTTAATTGTTTGTTTTTTTGCCATGGTTTGGCAAATCAATAGCACGTATAGTCGAAATCTTGTGCGTGAAGAAGTTCTTATGAGCGGCTCGTTTTATGACTTATCTCTCAATAATCTTACAATGACTAGAAGTTATAATATCAATCTTACGTCTGCTGGCACATCCAAAGACATTCCACTAGAAACAATATCTTCAGATGAAAAACCACTTGAAGGAGCATACGCTCTAGGATTTCCTAATTTATACTGGATTGACAAAGATAATGTTACTAACCATGGACTTGAAATAAAGACTGAGAGAACCATCCCGTCCGTTTCATATTTATCATATACAACACCGTTAACTGAGAATAGTAATGAAACAGTTATAACATATCTAAATTTCAATTTTACTGGTAAAAAAATAAGGTCAAGCTATCTATTTTTTGAAAATACTGGTAGTGAATGTTATAATATTTCTTTCAATACTTCTGCAAAATATATGGGCGAATCGAGTAAGAATAACTTTGAATTTTATTCTCATAACTATTCTAATGAATTCCGCATTAGATATGACAACCAAACAAATCTGTCTTATTTTGGTTTTGATGTCTCGGTGCCTGAGAATATCAGTTTCAAAATTATCTGTAATAAGACTGCCCCCCATTAAGAAGTGTCAGGGGCGCTGCTATTTCAATCGTAAACGCCCCGACCGTGCGTGGGACTTGATGTCCTACGCCCCAGCTAATTATCGCATGCCAGCTTTGTAATATTCCCATTTGGTGCCCGCACAAAAAGACAAATTCCGTCAGTGTAGATTGTAAAATTTCTATCGGAAGGCAAGCTTTTAGTGATACTTAGATTAACTGTAGTCAGATTATACGATGTTGAGTTTATTGAATTTTGATATGTTACAAATGACTCATTCAAATGTGCAACGTTTGCTTCAAGTTCTTGTATTTTAGCTTTATCAGCGAATAAACTGCTGAAATTACCCGTATTTGCACTGATATCATGTAAGCTTAGAGATACGTTTTGCCCGACAATAAAAACAGCATAAATTGCTACGAATAAAGAGAAAGCAGCAAAGATTAAACTCGCGAGAGCAATCCAATTACTTGTTCTTGTAATCAAATTACCAAGTGGTATATTTACTTCTTTATTTAAAATTTTTACGAAACTAATTGGCGATGACTTCCTTCGTTTTTTACCCATATATAGTACTATTCAAAAAAGATGTATAAAACTATACTTTGGTTTAAGTGAGCCATCGCAGTAAAGAAAACTAATATCTAGGGCGCGTGACATCATGTCCTACGCCCCACAGGCTTTTTTGTGAATTTTTCTCATCCTCAGGCGTAAAAAGAGCCAAAAGTAGGCATTTTACGCCCCGACCGGGATTCGAACCCGGGTCACCAGATCGACAATCTGGGATGCTAACCACTACACCATCGAGGCAACGGTACTTTTTTGTTTATAGGAGAGTATAAAATCCCGCCAGTGTGATTTGTTCGAGACGCCCGCACCCGACAGGGGTTTGGGCGGAGGCCGCACCTTTTGGGGGTGAAGCCTCAAGGGGATCTTCGCTTCAACATCTGCCCCCTAGGCATTGAACACACAACATCTTGATGACTGCCAGCACAATCGCCGACGGCCGTTGTTTTCTACAGCCAAGCACTCTACCAGGTTGAGTTATGGCGGGATAAATGAGGATAGAGGGCAAAATATATAAAAAGCAGCAAGCCACGGGCGCCTAATGCCAATTTTTAATGTTTAGGCGCGTTTTTCCTTCCATGACGCGAAGGTGCGACCGCTGCAGGGCGGAATACGAGTCGGGCGCGGATTTCGGCGGGCACGACTACTGCATGACATGCTACACGAGGATAAGGCAGGAGGAGGAGCAGAAGCGCGCGGCGGTGGAGCGCCTCAAGGAGCAGAAGGTGGAATACCTCCGCCAGCAGCTGCGCGAGGAATATGCCCGCCAGGACAAGGAGCGCGGCAGGAAGGCGAAGGATTATGCCGAGGAATCGCGCAGGCTGGAGCTCCTCGGCCAGAGGAAAAAGCCCGAGGACCCCTCGGAGGAGATGCGCAAGAGGATGAAATGGGGGATGTTCTACCTCGGGAAAAAGCGGGCGGTCGGCGAGGAGATGCAGATTTTCACCCCGCTTGGCAGGAAGAAAAAGCCAGTTTCCGCACAAGCCCCGCAAACGGGCGCAGAGCGCGCCACCTACGCGGCCCGCGGCAGGCTGGGGAAAATCGGGGAAAAGGCAAAGCCAAAGCCGGCCGCAGCGCCCATCAAGCAGGCCGAACTGTCGCTTTCCGCGGAAGGATTGCCGGTTTCACTCTCGGTGGGGCAGAAGCGGGTCCAGGTCTTCCTTGTTGGCAGGAACGCATCCGCGCTGCCAGTGGCAGTGGGGCTCGACGCCTCCATACTCGACTCGCAGAAGAGCCCGATAGCCTTCAAGGCTGAGCCGCGCACATGCACGCTCCCGCCCGAGGGCGACTCGAAAATCATGGTGGAATTCGACCTTCCGGAGGACGCTGCGCGCGGAAGGCTCTCGTTCAGCGCAGTCATCAAGGAAAACGCAATCTACATAGACAGGCAGGCGGCGCAGAGCAACGCGGTTTCCCTCTCCTCGCAGGTCAAGTCCCCCATGGACCTGCAGTACAGGCAGGGCAGCGCCGAATTCAGGCAAGGCGCGCTCGTGCTCGCATTCAACAACGTGGGCGAGAGCGGCGGCATCCTGGAAACGTCCTCCACGGCCACGTACTTCCCGCAGGAAGGAGCCGGCAGGAAGGCATCGCTTTCCTCCCGCACCAAGATAAAAGGCGGCGAAAAGGGCATCATTCTCTCCTTTGCGCCTGCGGAGGGCGCGGCAATCGCAGCCCTTGAGCTTGATCTTGCGGGGAAAGACTCCAATGGCAAGCCATATTCCCTGAAAAAGAAAATCAGCGGCAATGCGCCTGATGCCGCTGGCAAAAAGGGATGAAAAAAAACGGAAAGGAAAAAGAAGGAGAAACTAGTTCTTCCTGAAGAACGCGAACCCGCCTATGACGCCTATGAGCGCGGTTGGCAGGCAGCAGCATGAAAGCGCGTTCGAGCTTCCCGCCGCGCCGCTGTTCGAGTCATTGCCCGCGCTTCCCAGCAGGTCCGCGCCGTTCGTGCTCCCGAGTATGGAATTGGTGCACTGCTTGCCCGCCGCGTTGAGCCCCTCAGGGCAGCCGCACTTCACCGCGTTGTCAAGCAGGTAGCCGTTTGTGCACTCCTTGGGCTTGGTGGCCGAGCACGCGCCATCGTGCGTGCCGTCCGAGCACACCACCCCGCAGCTCTCATTCTGCAAAGTCTGCCCGGTCGGGCAGCCGCACTCGGACGCCTTGTCGACCAGGACCCCGCTCACGCACTTCTTCTGCTTCTTGGCGGAGCACATGCCCTCCGGCACGCTCACGTCGCCGTCCGTGCACGGGATGAATTCGCAGAACACGCCCCCTGCGGCAACCCTCTTCCCCGCCGGGCAGCCGCATTTCGTGGCGTTGTCGGCATATGTGGTGCCGCCCACGCACACTTTCGGCTTGGTGACCGCGGAGCACTGCCCGTTCAGAGTGCCGTCGGAGCACTTTGCCTGCACGCAGGTCGCGTCATCGCCGGCCCCCTGCTGCACCCAGCCCGAGACAGCCTCGCAGGGGCACTTCGAGACGTAGAGCTGGAGCGTGGGCGCGCTTATGCTCCCTATGCAGTAGCTGCCGGGGTTTGCTGTGGAACATTTCGCATACTGCGTCCCGTCGGCGCAGCTGCCGACCGTGACGGCGTGCGCCATGGAAAATGCCAATGCTAGGAAAGCCAGAACGGATGCAAAATGCCTCATCGGATCGCCTCATGCCCGCTTTTCCGTTGAAATAATAAAAAGCTAACCCTTCGTCAGGCTATTTTCGCGAAGAAATAGTCGGACAGGAACTCCGCGTATTTTTTCGAAAGCAGC
>JBAZMO010000061.1:0-5213 GCA_041649655.1 Patescibacteria group bacterium | reverse complement strand
CCGTAATCCTCGGCTTCTTCCTCCATTTTGCCAAAGTCTCGGAACATATCTGCTTCGCGCGGCGAGCCGACGTAAAGAGTGTAGCCGATTGCATCCGCGCCCAGCGCCACGGCCTCCTTTACCGAGCAGACTGGCGGGGAGTAGATGTCGTCCTTGGGCACAATATTCGTCCTGCCGTTGCACTTGAGCACGAGCGGCACTTTCCCCGAGTAGCACTCCTTGTAGTGCTTCGCAATCCCCTTCTGCAGCGCAAAGCCGGTAAAGCCCCCGCGCGCGGCAACGTCGCACACGTAAGCAGGGTCGATGTTTTTGCTGTTGAAATCCACCGGCCCATGCTCCATGCCCTGGTCCATGGCAAGTATGAGCACGCGCCCGTTCTTCACAATCTTTCCCAAATGAGAGTTCTTGTCCTTCATGGCATCTACCTCTTCGAAGAAAAGAAGGGGTTGAAACATTAAAAATAGGACGGGCACGGACATTCAGGAATAAGGCTCCCAACATTTCACTATAAAGTCCTTGCCGATTTGCCTTTTCGTTATTTGCTGTCCATCGACGTACAAGATGTATTCAAATCCGAACGACTTGTAGTCAAGCACGCCTGGCGAAGTGCTGGAGTTCTGGCAGACTGAGGAGGCACCGCGAACAGATGCACTACCACTTGTCCCACCGACATACGCGTAGATGTATCGATGACAAGGCAAGCCGTACCAGCCGCCCACGGGCGCCACATATTTCTCCTCTCCCGGAGCAAGGTAATAGTAATCGCTGAAATTGGCAACCGATGGAAGCCCGCAGACGCCGTCTGTCTAGAACAGCGTCGCCTTGCCCCCATCGCCACCAATTATGCCAGTTATTCTTATTGGGTATGTGCCGATGTTCCTAAGCAGGAGATATGGGCGTGTAAGACCGTTGCTTGCTCCCGCCCTCGCCGCGCTCTCCACAATCGCAATCGGTGTCGCGCTTTGCCAATACATCTGCGACTGTGTTATTTGCGCGTCGGAAGCCATGCTGGGAAAGAAACCGAGCAAGGCAACCGAAACAAGCGCGACGATTAAAACGACTGCCAACAGGACCAGGTATTCTGTCGCTCCCTGCGCGCGCGTGGCTTGCATGCCGCACTTTCCCCGCGCACCTTTTTAATGCTTGCGCCATCGCGCGGATTATAAAACTTCGCCGAGAAGGATGCGCGGTGTTGCCATGCCGGATTTGCTCTCGGTTTACGACTTTGACAGGCGCGAGGCCGATGCCTACTTGTCCGAGGCTTCAAGGATGGAAGCCCTTCTCAAAAAGGGAAAGCCCCTCAAGCTCCTTGCGGGGAAAATCACGGCCAACCTGTTCTTCGAGGCTTCCACGCGCACGAACTTCTCCTTCCAGTCCGCGTCGGCGCGCCTCGGCGCCATGCCATTGTCCTTCCATTCCGGCACAAGCTCGGAGCAGAAGGGCGAGTCGTTTTCCGACACCATCCAGATGATGGACGGCTATGCAGACTGCCTCATAATCCGCCACCCCCAGCCAGGCATGCCCCAGCTTGCGGCCGAAATCGCAGGGCACCCGGTGATAAACGCGGGCGATGGGGGCAACCAGCACCCCACGCAGGCGCTCATCGACATATACACAATCAGGAAGCTCAAGGGCAAGATTGACGGATTGAACGTGACACTCATGGGCGACCTGAAGCACGCGCGCGCCATGCGCTCGCTTCTGCACCTTCTCGCAATGTACGGCGCGAATGTCACGCTTACGTCTCCCAGGCTCCTTGCCATGGGCCCCGAAGTGGTCTTGCGCGCAAGGAAGGATTACGGGGCAAACATCAGGGAAGCTTCCAAGCCAAGCTTCGCCAAATGCGACATACTATACATCTGCCGCGTGCAGCGCGAAAGGTTTGCGGACCCCGACGAGGCAGTCCGCATGTCGCAGGAGTTCCGCCTCGGCATGGCAGCGCTTCGCGCCGCGCCAAAAAGCATGGCGGTGCTCCACCCTCTCCCCAAGATAGACGAGCTTCCGAAGGAATTCGACTCGGACGCGCGGGCAAAATACTTCGAGCAGGCAAAAAACGGCGTGCCCGTGCGAATGGCAATCCTCAAGAGGTGCTGCCTTGGAAAATAATGCGCGCATAGGCGCAAGATGGGGCAAGGGGTGCTTGCTTGGCAAGTGAGTCTTCCCAGCCCGCGCAAAAGCCGTCCGCCCTAAAAAGGCTCCTCCTCAAGCCCAAGCCATGCTCCGTCCTCCTCCTTCTCAAGGACGCCGAGCAGTCCTGGTACCCCTCAAAGCTTGCGCGCGTGTCCGGCTCGTCATACGTGCACGTGATAAACCTCCTGACAAACCTGAGGAAGTTCGGCGTGGTCGCCTCGGAGAAGAAGGGCAAGCAGAACATGTTCCACCTCACCGAAAAGGGCGCCTACCTTGCGCTCACGCTTGACGACCTGGCAAAGAAATGCGAGGCTGCCGAAGCCGAGCAGAAGCAGGCGAAGCAGGAGGCTCCGCCGCCGCACCCGCTGCCCGAAGCGCCTGCCGCCCAGAAGGAAAAGGCGGATGCGAAAGAAAAGGGGGCTGCCGCCGCAGGCACCTCGGCGCCTGAGGCGAAGAGGGAGGCAAAGCAGGCCCCCGCCGAGAAAAAGTAATCCGATAATCATAATAAAATTGGGGTGGAAATGCCCTCATGGGGTGGCAAGGAGGGCGCCTCGTTCTGGTTTTTCTGTGCTTTTCGTCATTGGTGGCGCCGGCTTTTGCCCCGGGCAGCGCAGGCTTCGAAGGCTGCTTCCCGCCCGGGCCCCTCGCGCGCTTCTGGCAGGAGCCTTCCTACGTCTCGGGCAACCCCAACATCATCACCATCTGGTCCATCCATTCCTACGCGTTCGCATTCGACAATTCCACAAAAAGCCTGGGGCTGGAAAACGTCTCCCTCATGAACGGGAGCGCCCTGCTTGCGCGCGCTCCTGATTCGCAAAGAAGCGCGCTTGCCGGGCCTGCCGCCCTGCTCACACAGGCATCTTCCGAGCTTGAGCTTGCGAAGGAGGCGGAGCGCTCCGCCCACTCCCTTTCCTCCAGGGCGCAATCCGCAGTGCGCGACAACTTCGGGATGCTGAACGTCCCCCTCGCAAACGTGTTTTTCCTCGCGGCGATAGTGCACCTGGACATCCTGATGAAAGTGAACGACGTGAGCAGGTTCGTCTCGCTTTATCCCGCGCAGTACTCCTCCGCGCTCGGGCACGCCGCGTCCGCGCACGACTCGCTGCAGTCCGCCGCGCTTTCGCTTTCCCGCCTCGCCCAGTCGGAATACGATTTCCTGTCCCATGCCGGCGCAGGCTCCCAGGGATATTCTGGCGCCGCCTCCCCGGCATTCAACTACGCCGAATCCCTTCTCGCGCCCGAGGGGAGCTTTGCTCAAATGAAATCTCCGGCTACCAGGCGGCATACTCGTATTTCGCATCGTCGCCGCCCCTTCCCGACTTTGCGCAGGCCGGTTTCCCCTTGCGCCTGAGCGCGCTTGGCGGCAGCGGCGAAAACTCGTCAATAGCGCGCACCCTCTCGCTTTACATGCTCCTGTCCGAAGCAAAAAGCGGCATGCTTGGGGAATACTCCACGGCGCAGCTGTCCGCGCAGGCAGCATCCCGCGCGCTTTCCTCGGAAATTTCCCTGCTTGGCGGCGAAAGGCTCGAGCTCATCGGCGACGCGGCGCCTTCCGCCGGGGGCACCTCCCTTATGGTGGGCAGCGGCTACGCAGGAATCTACAGCGGCTACCTGGGCGCAAAGGAGGACTTTTCCCGCGCGCAGTCCCTCCTGTCGTCATCCCAGGCCAGCTTCTCATCAAAGGGGGCGGACAACTGGCTTTCAGGGGCCATCTCCGAGGCGCAATCATCCTCGGAAACCTCGCAGGCCGCCCTTGCCTCCCTGCGGCTCGTGCGCTCAAACGCAGAGGCTGCGGCGCTTTCCCAGAAGGGCGCGTCCGAAGCGGCAATCGCAGATGCGCTAAACGCCACAGGCGCATCCGCATCTTCTTTTGCATCAGCGCAGTCATTGGCATCCGCCCGCTCCCAGCTTGCGCAGGCGCAGGATTCCTTCGCATCCGCAGGCTCGCTTCCCTCCCTTGGCGCGCGCTACCAGGCATACGCAAACGCAGAAGCTGAGAGGGCGCTGTCGGAATATTCCTCCCTCCTCTCCTCTGCGCGCGCCGACGGGCTTGACGTGGCATACGAGCAGGAAACCGTGTCCGAATACCTTTCCATACTTTCCTCCTCCCCCTCGGATGACCTGATATACGCGGTCCAATCCTCAGTGGAAAACGACCGTCGCGCGCTGCTTCTCAGGATATACGAGGCATACTCCTACCTCGAGGAAAAGTATGCGCGCGCATCCGGGCTTTCAGGGGAAATGCGCGGGTTCGCGCCCGCCCTTTCCCAGGAGCTGTCCCCGCTCGCGCGGTATTTCCCCTCCGGCACGCTCAATGCCGGGGCTGCAGCCGGCCGCCTCAAGCAGGCAGAGCGCAGCCTTGACTCCATCCTGCAGTCGTGCATGCAGCAGGCGCCCCAATACCTTTCCTTCGCGCTCTCGCAAAATGCGCGCGTGTCCGAGCTTTACGGCATGCCCGTGCTTGGCAGGCAGACAGACTACACCGCCCTCATCACCACGGGCAACCCATCCTCCCTCTTTGCATCCTCTCCTGTTTCATTTTCAGTGCGCACGGCGGTGCCCATCTACTCGTCCGATTTCTCGGGGGGCGACGCGATTTCTGACGCCTATCCCGCCAACGGCAAAACAATGCTCGCCCTTTCCGGCGTTTCGCCGCTCCAGCCATTCTCGTTTTCGTTTTCGAAAAAAGACCAGCCTGCGCAGATAATCTCCTCCGAAGACGAATGCCTGTTTGCCACCGAAGAGCTCGCGTCCGCAAGCCGCACGATATCATTCGTCTCGTCGCGCGCCCTGCCCACCCTGCTCATTTCGCAATCCGCGCCGCCCCTTTCCCGTTCGGCATCCGCCTCATACGCAGGTCAGGGATTCCCCCTGTTCTCCCTCGCCTCCGGCGATGAAGATATCCTCCAGGGCGAGATATCGGGGGTCGCAGCAGGGAAGGGGGAAATCACCATTTCCTACGAAGCCTTGCGCCCGTTCGCAGCGTCGCTCTCGGGGCGCGAGTACGAGGCGCTGCCGCTTGGCGCCAAGAAAGTTTCCTACACGCTTTCGCTCTCCCCTGCGTCCCTTGGCTGCCCCTCTGC
>JBAZMO010000060.1:0-5371 GCA_041649655.1 Patescibacteria group bacterium | reverse complement strand
CTGTTGCTGAATAAACGAGAAATCGACTCGATTATCGGCAAAAAAAGCCAAAAGGGCTTGACAATTATACCCATTTCAGTATATACTAACAGAAGATTGATCAAGGTTGAAATCGGCCTAGCCAAGGGCAAGACCAAGATCGATAAGCGGGAATCCATCAGAAAACGCGAAGTCCAACGGGAAATCAGAAGAACATTGAAAAAGTAATTTCAAATTTCCAATTCCCAATTTCCAAGAAATACAATAATTATCTTGATATTGGAAATTAGACATTTGATATTTCCTCAATCTGGGGATGCCTTGCTTTGATAAGAATAAATCTTTGAGCCGGCAAATCGAGGCTGGCGAGCCGCTCGTAAACCGATCGCCAAAGGTAGAAATGCCAAAAATATTTTAGCTAAAGTCCAAAACGCTTTCAGCGGTTTGGCTTTTGCTCCAGTTGCAGCTTAATTAAGCAGCGACCATCGCGCCGCCGATACCTGATACGCGTCACGCGGTGTTATATTATCAGGTCCGCCGCCGAGCTTCACTCGCGGGCCGACGGTTGAATTAGCGGGACCGGCCGGAAGTTTTTTGCCGTTCTATCGGCTTCCGGACGCTTTCTAAAACGGCTGAAATTTGTAAACCGTCCAAAGCTATTTATTTTTAGACAGGGGCTCAATACCCCTCATCTCCACCAACAAATAATTCAACCAAACATCATGAGAAAATCATTCAGGGGGCATCACCAAAAACCGACCGGGCCGAAAGAATTCCGCATCAACGAGAAAATAATCTCGCCTAAGTTGACCGTTATCGATGAGAATGATGCCAATCTCGGGATCATGAGCCGCGAACAAGCCCTGGCCGAAGCCAAAGAACGAGGCCTGGATCTGGTCGAGGTCTCACCCAAAGCCGAATCGCCCATAGCTAAATTCATGGACTACGGCTCTTTCAAATACCAAAAAGAAAAACAGGAACGGAAAGCCAAGGCCAAGCAGAAGTCCGTCGAGACCAAAACCGTCAAGATCACTTTCAAAATCGCCCAGCACGATCTCGAGATCCGCGCCGCCAAGGCCGCTGATTTCCTTTTGGATGGCGATAAGGTCAGGATCGAAACCCAATTGCGCGGCCGAGAAAACCAACACGCCGATTTAGCCAAGCGGAATATCTGGAATGCCGTCGATCTCATCAAGCGGAAAGTCGCCGCCAGCGGCAAAACAGAAGTTCCCAAGCCCGAAGGCGACATCACCCGCCAAGGCGGCAAACTGGCGCTGAACATCACTTTATAAAAGATAAATTTTAATCAACATATGCCTAAAGTAAAAAGCAGACAATCGATGTCCAAGCGGTTCAAAATCACCAAGAAAAAAAAGGTGATCAAAAGATCGACCGGACAGAATCATTTCAATGCCCGCGAAACCGGCCGGCAGAAGCAATCCAAGCGCTCTGACCGCTCCATTATCGGCCAAGACGCGAAAAACATCAAACATCTCTTGCCTTACAATTAATCGAATAATGCTGTCCGATTTTTAAAGCTTATGAATTTGACTGAAAAACATTCTGTTTCATAACTTGATAACTTTATAACTTGATAAATCACCACCTTTATGCCGAGAGTAAAACGAGGAGTCATGCACTCCAAGAGACGGTCCAATCTTTTAAAAACAACTAAAGGATACCAACGCGGCCGCAAAAAACTGATCAAGCTGGCCACCACCGCCGCCATGAAAGCCGGCGCCAATGCTTTTCGCGACCGACGCGCCAAAAAACGCACCGCCCGCTCCCTCTGGCTGGTGCAGCTTAACGCCGCCGTCCGCGAACACGGCTTGACTTACAACAAATTCATCAATGGACTAAAAAAAGCCAAAATTGAACTGGATCGCAAAGTTCTGGCCGAGCTCGCTCAGAAAGAGCCGTCGGCTTTCGCCAAGTTAATCGAAAAAATCAAATAACTTCAATCGAGTTTTAAATGAAAAACACTCCCGATCTGCCGGCTGGCGGAATCGGGAGTGTTTTCAGATTAAACGTTTTTTTTTAAGATCAAGACGAGGGCGGCATAATATTGGCGGAATCAAGATAATTGGTTTCAGGAATGATTTCCCAACCGTCGATATTAGCTAACGGTCTGACCCAATTGAATTCAATCATCCGCTTTGAGCCGCTGGTTAATTGCGGTACGGCTAAATAGTTAACGGCGCTGATGCTGCCGCCGCTGTATAAAAAGACGACAACCCCGGCTTCCCAATAGCTGTAAGGCGATTCATTGGCCAAAGAAAATTCAAGCCGCGACGGATTGCCGATTTTGGACGCCGGAGCAAACGCATCATTCTCCACCAAGAACCTTTCGCGATTATTCCTGACAGCGGCAAAATCGGTGATCCGAGTCCATTTGACATCGGTTATCTCCACTCGCACCGCCGAGCTGTCTTGGCCGAGAGCCAATAAGATTTTACGGCCTTGGGGCAAAGCAAAGCCGAAATAACTGGCCGGAGACGGCTCGCCGTCACCGATAAAATTATAAGTGAACTCCGCCAGCCAATCAGTATTCGGATTGGAAACCTGAGCCATCAGGTCATAATGCCCGTCAGAACCGCCGAATGACTGGACATCGGAAAGAATCAGCGATTGCGGCTTAGCCGCTTCGACGGCCGGCAAGACGGCGCTTGAGGAAAAAAGCAATTCATCGGTCTGTTGATTCAAGCGTCCGTAATCAAGCGCCCAAAAAGCCAGACCGGCAACAGCATAGCCCCAAAAACCGCAATTAATCAGGATTAGCAATACGACTGACAATTTCCTCAATAGCAGCTTATTGGAGACCAGAAAATAACTCAATTTTAATTGAGTATCCGATAATCCTGATGATGATGTTTGGAAGTCAGCCATAAAAATAACTCCTTGTTTATCATTATAGCATAAAATCAGCTGAATAAAAAAACCGGCTCTCACCGGCAGGCCGGCAATCGCCTATTGATCGACCGCAGCGGCCTCCAGTTCGCCTTTAAGCGCGGAAAAGCTTTTCAAGTCCTTCTCGCCGACTTCCAAAATAAGCTGATGCAACTCATGAGTCAATTGTTTCTGATTTTGGGATTTGATCCTGGGCTGATAACCCAAGCCGGATAAAAAATAAAACAGGGACTGATTCAAAACCAACTGGACCTCGCGGCTGTTGGCGGCCGCCGCCAGCGCTGAAAAGAACTCCGACATTACGGCGAATGAAGCGGCATCGCGGCTGTTTTCCCGCAACAGAATATCAGCTGTTTCCAAAAAGAAGCAAGCGGCCCGAAGTTTCAACGGATCAAGATCATTCTTAAGATAAGCTCGTTTCAATTTAGCCCCGGCCAAATGGTAAAAATTGCGGCCCGGCGCCACCACAACCTCGGTCAAATAAAAAAAATCCAAATGCGGAGCTAATTTGGAACTTATTTTCATGGCGCCTTTGGCCAGCACGGATACCTTGCCCAAATCCTTGGTAAGTAAGACGTAATGCCGGTCAAAATCGCCGCGTTGCGATTTTCTCAAAACGAAGGCCTCGGTTAAAACAGTCATAAATTGGCATCCAGATAGCTCTGCAGCATAATCATCGCCGCCACGTCATCATCGCGGCGATCGCGCCGGAAAGCCGCCGAACCGGCTCCTAATTTCTTCGCTTCCTGCGACGAGAAGCGTTCATCATGCAAAACAACCGCCGCCGGCAGCCGGCCGCGCAAATCAGCGGCGAAGCGTTTAACGTTCTCCGTCTGGGCTGAAGATTCACCGATCGTATTGATCGGCAAGCCCACGACAATCATCTCGACGGCTTCAGTTTTGATGATCTCAGCCAAATCATCCAGCAACTTTGCCCGGCCGGAATTCTTTAAAATTTTATACGGCAAAGACAGATGGCTTTCATCATCGCCGACAGCCAAGCCCACTTTTGCCTCACCGTAATCAATGCCTAAATATTTCATAATTTATTTCGTTAGAATCAGGCAGCCGTCTGCCGTGACCGCGACCGTGTGTTCAAAATGAGCCGACAGGGCGCCATCGGCTGTGACAATCGTCCAACCATCGTCAAGAGTGTCAATCTCCCAACTGCCGGCGTTGATCATCGGCTCGATTGCCAAAACCAGGCCCGCCTCCAAGACCAGATCGCGCGTGCCGGGCGACGGCCAATAATTGGGAATCTGCGGATCTTCATGGGCCGCGAAACCGACGCCGTGGCCGCATAATTGCCGCACGACGGAAAAATTATTCCTTTCCGCCACCGCCTGGATCGCCTTGGCGATATCGGATAATTTTCCGCCCGGTTTGACCTTCTTGAGGCCGGCCGCCAAGGCCTCGCGAGTAACGCTGATCAATTTCTTCGCTTCCGGACTAACCTGGCCGACCGTTACTGTCCGCGCCATATCGGTGTACAAACCCAAATATTTCAAACCGCAATCCAAACCGACAATATCGCCGTTTTGAAGCTTCCTCTGCGGCAAAGGTATGCCGTGGACGACTTCGTCATTGACTGAAACGCATAAAGCCGCCGGATAGGCCTGCTCCGCCCAAGCCGCCCGATAATTCTTAAAACTGGCCTCGGCGCCGGCCGCCTCGATTAATTTCTCCGCATAATCGTTAAGCTCGCCGGTGGTTGCCCCTGGTTTGACTTTCTTAGCCACCAAATCCATGATTTTGGCCAACAGCTTCCCGCCCTCGGCAATGGCCTTGATTTGCTCTTTATTCTTGTATTTTACCATGAATGAATTATACTCCAAAGGCCGTCAAACAGCAAAATCGTGTAATTTTAAACAAATTATTTTTAACTGTTGAAAATTAGATTCTCTTTTAAGCCGCAAAGTGATACACTGGTATCGAAGCCGATCGAAATTGTTCCCTGAAACATCAATCCAACCGCCCCGACTAGGCAGAAAAAGGAGGAGGTTATGAAACGGATAATCGTCAGCCGAATAACAGTAAACCCCGAATATCACGGTGAAAATTCGCCTCCTTTCTATAAGGCGACGATTGCTGGCGAAGACGATAAGGCCATAGTAAGCAAACACAGGCACGAAGCAATCGGCCTACTGGTTACACGTTATCCGGCGGAATTCGGGATTAAAATCGTTGACAAAAAAGTTGACGAGTAAAAAAAGCACCTTGCTTTACGCAAAACCCGCCCAACGCCTCTGGCGCCAAGCGGGTCTTTTATTTTTATCTATAATTTTCATTCCGTATTTGTATTCGTATTCGTATTTGTATTCGTATTTGTATTCGTATTTGTATTTGCATTGCGACCATTGAGAAATCTTGTGCCGATTTTCTTACAATAGCGAGCAACAAATTTGCGCAAGCCCGTAATCGGGCGTCAGCAAATTTGGCGAGACGGGTAAGAAAATTTGGCCATGATTTCGACCGGTCGCGACTT
>JBAZMO010000059.1:0-5408 GCA_041649655.1 Patescibacteria group bacterium | reverse complement strand
GCCTTCTTAAAATAGAGCGCAAGCTTGATCATCAGCAGGCAGCTATTATGAAAGACCTGAACCTTTTTGCCGGCAATCCTTGTGTGCTCAACAGCACCATGGGATGCGACACCTGCACCGGCTACTACCGAAAGGTAACCGATCGTCCAGGCAAGGGGAGTAAAAGATACGAGATGTGCGGGTCTGGGGTTGCTGATGCCAGCCGCTGCCAGCTCATACAAAAGGAGGCAGATGCCCGAAAGAGCAAAAAAGTCCCCATGCTGTGATACCTGCAATTTTTGCCAGTGCTACTATAAAGGCAAGAAGTGGGGCTTAGCCTGTCTAAAGATAGCCTTCTGCGAGCATCCCAAGGTAAGCTACGGCGACGGTACCCGGGGTAGGCTGGGAAAGAGATCGCTGGCCACGTTCCGCATAGCCCTGACGACGCACATAAAGACCAGCCCGCGATGGTGCCCATTGCGGGAGAAAGAAAAAATAAAGTATCCGTCATTATAACCTAAGGAGGGTAAACCATGACAACACCGGACAGAACACTGACAGTAAAGTTTACAGATGGCAAGGAGCTGGTATTCAACCACTACGATGCACCCAACGACGTGGAGACATACGGCTACCTATTCGGTACCACCAAAGACCATGACCCTCGCTTCCCGGTCAACACTCTCGAGGTTCAGGTAAACAAGGTAGAGAACACGGAGAATCAGCGCAGGAAAGTATCACAAGTCTACAGCTTCCCCCTGTGCAATATATTTTCAGCGGTAGAGTCCCGGATAAGCATTCTGGGAACATTCGGCGGAGAAAGCTGAGATGGAAGTTACTATTAAAATAAATAGTTGCATAGAATGCCAGCACAGCAGTCACACTGGTGCCTTCACTAAGGGTGGCTCCAAGCCCTGCTGCAATCATCCGGATACCTGCAGGGCCAAGGGTGACAGCTGCTTTGATCGGGTGATTCCTTACCGGACAGAGTTTCGGACTATGGCAGCAGGCATTTCCTGCCGTGAATATGAAACTCACGAACCTAAAGGAATACCAGCATGGTGCCCGCTGAAGCATGGAGGGAAGTATTGATGATAAAGCTCTACTACAAGTACGACAAGCTCGATAACCAGCATCAGTACCATATCGAATGCACCGAGAAGAAAGATGGCGTGGCATGGTTCGGCTGGGTATGCTTTTTTATTGGCAAGCGTTTCAGCCTGACTGGACTAAAAAGGTACCAGCTGTATCTTTACCCCTACCAGCCGGACAGAGAGTTGGCCAAATACGAGAGCGGGGACGCTGAGGTAGTCGCGGCGAAAATAGTCCATGCGATCAAGCAGCACAATAAGCTTAGTGACGAAGACAAAAAGACATTGGGGAGGAAAGTTGGCCGGGGACTTCATCTTAGAGACTTTAGCAATGCTACATGGCCTATTTAGCGGCGATTTAAAAAAGTAAGGAGGTTGGATGAGAGAAAAACCAAGAACCGACGTAGACTTTAGCAAGCACGTTCTTACCGTAACTGAGCACCCCGACATAAAGATATTCGACTTCCGTAAGCCAGGCACTAGCCACTACGCCGTGACCTTCATAAACGCCCGGGGGATACTGGCCGTGACCGGAGACTTAGGTAACTGGATATTCTGCCGGGAGTTTCACCCCTCAGCCAAGGGTGAGGGCGTAAGCGACGGATACTGGGCAGAGAAGCTGAGGATGAGCTCTACCCAGCAATCGTCCGAATACAGTGCTGAGGAGGCCGAGCGGCAGATAAAGGAAAAGCTCAAAGACGAGGACGAGGAGCTTGACGATAAGGACAAGGAATACCTCAAGGAGCTGCTTGAGCACACCGGCGACGGTGAGGAGCGCTTCCAAGTCTGGGCATACGATAACCTGCCCGAGGGACGTGACTTTGAGTTCATCCCGGGATGTAAGGTAGGGAACCCGCAACTGTCCTGTGTCTTTGACGCCTTCGACGCGATGTGCCGATGCATGGCAGCAAACCCGCCGGCGCCCGGGCCAACCGGAGACTTCCCCGAGGGTAAACTTAACGCTCAAGACGAGGGAGGCCTGCAGATGCTGGTAGGCCAGCAGCAGGGCAAGGTAGTGCTTGCCTTTGGCAAGAGCATCAAATGGATCGGCATGGGTCCGGACCAGGCCCGGGATCTGGGTAAGATGCTGATCAGCCGGGCAGATGCTGTGAGTAGGGGAGGTAGAGACTAGATGCCTGCTGAGCGATACATTGAATCAATACTAACAGTTAATCAAGAAACAGGCGCTATCTCCGGGCCCCTACAGAACGGACATCGATGCCCTAAGCACAAGAGACCTTTTTGCTGTATCTGCCGGTATGGCAAAAAGCCCAAGCTTGGCTTGGATAACATGCCAAAAGAACTTAACTTTAATCATAGGGAGGAATAGTTTATGCCAACATCGATGGAGGACTTAAAGAAACCGCTCGCCGAGACAGTCGCCGAGGTCTCCAAGCGTCTGGGAATGCCACAGGACGACTTCCGTAACTGGATCATAGCCTGCGCCATGCTCGACCTCGCACTCAAGCTGGTACCGAAGGAAGGATAAGCACCATGGCCAAGTCTAAGAAGATAATCAAGTACCTGACCATCGAGAAGGTAGACTGCTACATCGCTGAGGGACGCAGCCACGCCTATGAGATACGCCGGGCAACCGATGACATGCTGCTGGCTTTTTGCCATAACCCCAAGAACTTCAAGGAGGACATGCTGGCCTACCACGCCGCAGGGATCCTGCGGGACATGGCCGAGAATCCCCCGCCGGCGGGCACAGCCGAGGTAACCTATGAGCGCCGTAAGCAGCTGGTGCCGGAAGACATCGACAGCGCTATGCGGCTGGTACACGAGTGGACGGTCAAACGTCTTGACCAGAAGGGATGGGGACGGTTTGTATCACCCCATGAGATCCTTGGGATAATAACCAATGAGTACCATGAGCTTGACGAGGCTGTCCATAAGAAGGACGCTCTGGAGTTTAGGCACGAGCTGATAGACCTCGCCGTTGCCGCGCTTCTTGGGATAGCTACAATTGATATGGAGGAAAGATAATGCCAACAATGGATAGGAAGTCCTTACCTTGGAATGATCTATTATTTTTTAAAAAGTATGCTATTAGCAGAATTGGTCAGAGGGCGTACCCAAATAATTGCTCCCGGGAGCCTTTGCGTAAAAGATATGAAACTCGTTTGGATAGCGCGGTCATGCTGTATTATTGCGGAAGTACTTACCAAGAGATAGGCACCGCGATAGGAGTATCCAAAGAGAGAGTTCGCCAGATTATTTGGAAATTTGTTAGGACAGTAGACACGATGAAGCGGCACGATGCTGCTTTGCGAAAGGCTCATATGCCGGGATTGACTCAGCGCGATGGAAACAACTAAAGACTACCTCAGAAGAGAGATTGTCATAGCATGCCGGGCAAACAACGTCCCGGTTACTGGGGATATGTGGTTTATGCTTATCTTTGCCTCTATCGAGGCACTACAAAAGATAGCTGCTGACCTTAATATAAAAACAAAGTGAGAGGAGATGCCATGGCCAAAGAAAAAACAATAATGCCGATACTCAGAGAGCTATTGGTCGCGGTAGTATGCGGAGACCAAGAAACCATGGTGATCTTTGTATACATTCCGGGTAAGCAGGTATACGCCGGCAAGCTGATATCCCAGCAGGTGCTTGACAACTTTGTCACTAACAAGAGCATAGACCTGCGAACAATATTTAATACTGCCGGAGGCTACTACATAGGCGAGGTAACCCAGCGGGGCATGGAGGCTGACTACTTTCCTTATGACATCCCGGAAGCTTTGAAGCCGGCTCCGTTGATATTTTATCAAGAAACACCATCACCTTGGAATGATACTTTTCAGAATAGCTTGGATGTGCTCGCGAGCTTGGCCAGGTATGGTCTGCCTACCACAGAGGCTGGGCAGGCTGTTGTTACCAAGGCGATAGAGGTAGTGCTTAAGCATCATAACTATAAGTGGCTAAGGGATACTAGAAAATGGTAAAGCGCCTTGGTTGGCTTTTTTACTTTTTATATGGCATATTTAGGCTAAGGGGGATACTATGGCGCAAGGGGATACTCTAGCGCAGGAAATAGCGGATATGTTTAAAGATGCTCAGAAAAGGCGGGGGTACGAGCCAGCTTGGGAACGTTTGCGGAGACAGGAAATAGGGATGCAGGCAGAAAACGAAGATTAACAAGGAGAAAACATCCAGGCACTCTATCGGGTGCGCTGCGTGCTCTGGGGGAGGTTATAGCCAATGGAACTTGCTTATGATCGAGTGTTACGGATAGTAGAACGTCATCCTAATGTTTTTATAAATCCTACTTACAGAGAGACCTTGCGGGCAGCGCATATTTTTCAGCTGCCTCCGGATGTCTATGAGATTGTTAACCATTACAATGTGGATATTGCGTTGGATAATCATTTTAAAAAAGAGAATATGATCATGATGCCCTTCGATAATATATGGTTGGATATCCGGGAATTTTCTGGAGCAGAGCTGGGGGATACTTTAAAGGGGTGCATGTATGGCGCGCATATTTTAAAATTGGGCAAAGAACCTTATTATGGAGCTAACTTCTACCTGCTGCCCCCGCTAGACACGGATCGTAAGCCATTTTTTGGTTTAGACATGCATCTATTCTCTGCTTTGCTTAAACCAAAAGACCACCATGATCCATCAAAAGAATATGCCGTGGACATGGCCTCAAATGTTTGCATTTTACCTAATGCTGAACCATGTTGCCGCTTTGCATCGGCCCCTGTTTGTTGGGTAGATCACCCTCGTAGTGACGAGGAGAGGGACAAGCATATTAAGATACTTGAATCGATGTCTTTAGAAGAAGCTGAGGCTTTTTTTCACGAGACTTATAAAGAGGGGGAGGACGCTGTTAAAAGTTTTTGGGATAAGATGAATAAGGTAGTTTATTACGATAAGTTTTGCGCTATCGGATGGAATAAACATGACTGCTCTCAGCTGTGTGAGAGTTTTAAAAAAGGGATACACTGGGGAGTTTCAATGCTTCAGGATGTTGTATCTTTTATAAATTTACCATGTAACCGTGTTCTTAAAGTAGTTAGTCGAGAGCAGAAAGAGGCCGAGGCTAAAGGAAAGAAAGTGCGCGGCATTTTCGGAGACAAGCGTCCACACTACATAATACTTGATCATGCTCAAGCCCGGGAGATCTATGAGGACTCCGAGGAGGCCAAGTCAGACGCAGCCCCGAGGCGGGGACACGAGCGCCGCGCCCACCGGCGTCACTGCATGGGCAGGACACAGAATGGTAAGTGGATCCCCTATGCCGAACACAAGCAGACACAGTGGGTAAAGCAATGCTGGGTCGGATCCCGGGAGTTTACTGTGGGCCAGCAGATATACGAGGTTATA
>JBAZMO010000058.1:0-5433 GCA_041649655.1 Patescibacteria group bacterium | reverse complement strand
GATATCGGCGATCTTGATGATGGCGTCCTTGTCGATCAAAAGCGAGCCGATCAGCGATTGCTCGGCCTCGATGTTCTGCGGCGGCAGTTTGCGCAAATTGTTCATTTGGGGGTCGGACATGGCGGGGTCGGTTTCCTGATTGATTGATAGCTTACATTTTACTCTAAGAATCGATTAGTGGCAAACCACTTGATTTTAACAGTTTATCAACAAAAAAAGTCCCGACCGGAGCCGGGACCGTAAAGGGCGTTTATTCATTAAGGAATTCATCGATCAAAATTGTCAGCAGTATCAGTATTAGCGTTGGAGCAGTTTTTGGGCAGCAATCTGGTAAAAGTTCCGTCCAAAGCAATGACTCCCTCGGGCGTCACTTGCAAGACGTAATCATTGACTTCAATAAAGACGCGCCGTTGATAGCTGGCCTCGCGGAAAGCCAGCCAAAGGTTGACAATTCCGCAATGCGGCGTAACATCTTCTGCCGCTATTCCACTGTAAGGCGAACTTTTCGTGCCGCGGCCGGAAATGAATGTAAGATCGTCTTGCTGGTAATGGTCTTTGGCGACGTTCCGCCGTAATTTGTGCTTTTCCGTACTTTGAAACGGCTCAATCAAAAAAACCATAATTGGTGGAAATCCCAGGCAAATTGCTTCATAATCAAATTCTTTGGTTAGGATCTGCGGCTTTTTGCTCATTGCTGTTTCTCCTCCTTTGCTGGTTTCGTTCAGAAGAATTTTAATTAAATTGTCAAAGAATACTGAATCTGGGTGTTTTTTAAATTATGCGCCCAGTGGGACTCGGACCCACGACCATCAGCTTAAAAGGCTGTTGCTCTACCAACTGAGCTATAGGCGCGCACAGATTTACTGCTATTCAGTTTAGAGCTTTTTTCAGGAAAAGTCAACGCCAGTTTGCCTAATCGGCTTCAATCAGTTAAAATAACACCATTAATCTTATGGTGAAAACCGCTTTAATCCACGATCATTTAGTGCAGGACGGAGGCGCTGAGCAGGTCTTGAAAGCGCTCGGCGAGCTTTATGAATCCGCGCCGATTTTTACGCTGGTCGCCGATCGCGACAGCTCGCGCCGCCTTTTCGGCGATAAGCGGATCATCACTTCTTTTTTGCAACGGATCCCTTTGGGCGTCAGGCGCTACCAGTGGTGGCTGTTTCTGATGCCGGCCGCCATTGAAAGCCATAATCTGATGGATTATGATCTAGTTATCTCCAGCGCCTCGTCTTTTGCCAAGGGCGTGATTACCAGCTCTGCTGCCAAGCACGTCTGCTATTGCCATACGCCGACGCGGTATCTTTGGAATGACAGCCACAATTATTTGAAGGAGTTGAAGGTTAATCGGCTGATCAAGCGGGCGTTGCCTCTGACTTTGCATAAGCTGCGCGTCTGGGATCGTCTGGCCGCCGATCGGGTGGATTATTTCATCGCCAATTCGCGCACTGTCCGCGATCGGATCAAAAAGTATTACGGCCGCGACAGTGTTGTGATCTATCCGCCGGTCGCCGTTGATAAATTCCATTTGTCTGATCGGCCGAAAAAATATTTTTTAGCCGGCGGTCGATTGGTGCCTTACAAGCGGTTTGATCTGGTGGTGCGCGCCTTTTCGCGCTTGGGCGTGCCGGTCAAGATTTTCGGCGTCGGGCCGGAAGCCAGATATTTGCAACGCCAAGCCAAATCGAATGTGGAATTTTTGGGCCGGGTCAGCGATGCCGAGAAAGCCGAGCTGTATGCTGGCTGCCTGGCTTATATCAATCCCCAGGAAGAGGACTTCGGCATTACTGCCATCGAAGCCATGGCCTCGGGCCGGCCGGTCATCGCTTATAACCGCGGCGGCGCGACTGAGACCGTGATTGCCGGCCGGACCGGCGAGTTTTTCGACGAGCAGATTTGGGAGGACTTAGCCGACAAGGTTCTGCGTTTCCGCGAAGACCAATATGATTCGCAAGTTATTCGCCGCCACAGCGAGCAATTCAGTTCGGAAAATTTCAAGCGGAATATCGCCGATTTCATTTCCCATCTATTATGAGAATCGCCATTGATGCCCGAGTCCTGATGAATGAGAAGTATTCCGGCGTCGCCTGGTATGCTTACCATTTGCTGGCGGCGCTGTTCGAACTAGATCGGAAGAATGATTATGTGCTATTCTATAATTCGCGCCGCGCCGTCAAATTGCCGTCCTTCCCTTATCCTAATGTCTCTTACCGCGGCTATCATTATCCGAATAAGCTTTTTAATCTAACTTTGAATTTTTTCAGCTGGCCGAAATTGGATCGGCTGATCGGCGGCTGCGATGTTTTTTTCTCGCCTAATCTGCATTTCACGGCTTGGTCGGCCGGCTGCCGGAAAGCGATTGCCGTCCATGATTTGTCGTTTTTGGTCGAGCGGGGATGGTTTAATTGGAAACAGCAGTGGTGGCATCGGCTGATCCTGCGCAAAAAAATTCTGGAGCAGGCGGATGTCATTGTTGCTGACTCAGCCAGCACCAAGAATGATCTGATCGAGTTGTTAGCTGTACCGGCCGAAAAGATTAAAGTCGTTTATTTGGGCGTCGCGCCGTTTGCAAACAATTCTGACGGCGGGTATGAGGTGCGGAAAAAATATGATTTGCCGGAAAAGTTCTTTTTGTTTGTTGGCACGATTGAACCGCGGAAAAATTTGGCCGGCCTGATCAATGCGCTGGACGGTTTGCCGGCAGATGTTGTTTTGGCGGTGGCCGGGGACTGGGGGTGGAAGGCAAAAGAAATTTCCAATTTCCAATTTCCAATTTCCAAAGAGAGAGTGAAATTTATCGGTTACGTGAGCGAAGAAGAAAAAAACGCTCTTTACCGTTCAGCTGTTGCCCTGGTTTACCCGTCTTTTTATGAGGGTTTTGGCTTGCCGATTCTGGAGGCAATGGCGAGCGGCTGTCCGGTGATTGCCGGCAATAATTCGTCGCAGGGCGAGGTTTTGGGCGACAGCGGCCTGCTGGTCGATCCGTATAATGCGGCGGAAATCAGGCAGGCGATGGAGACAGTGCTCAGTGACGGCGAGTTGCGGTCGCAATTCATCACTGCCGGATTAAAGCGGGCCCAGGCGTTCACTTGGCAAAAAACCGCCGAGCAGCTGCTGGAGATTTTTGAACAAATTTAATAAAATTAAAATAAACGTATGAGAATAGGCATCGACGCCCGTCTTTACGGGACTAAGCACGGCGGCATCGGCCGTTATACAGCGGAACTGATCAAGAATTTGGAAAAAATCGACGCGGCCAATGATTATTATGTGTTTTTGGCCAAGAATAATTGGGACGAGTATGCGCCGCAGAATCCCAGGTTCAAGAAGGTTTCGGCCGATTTCAAGGTCTACGGTATTTTTGAGCAATTGCTCTATCCCGCCTTATTGTACCACTACAATTTGGATTTGGTTCACTTTACGCATTTCAATGTGCCGATGCTTTACGCCAAAAAATTCATTGTTACAATCCATGATCTGATTATTTCCCATTATCCGTCGTCGCGCGCGACTAATCTGCACCCGTTGATTTATCGCATCAAATTATTTTTTTATGATTTCATCGTCAAGTCGGCGGCGCGCCGAGCCAAGCAGGTCATTGCCGTGTCGCAATTCACTAAAGATGATATTGTCCGATTATTGAAAATTCCGGCGGAAAAAATCGCAGTGGTTTATGAGGGAGCCGATTTGCCGATGGTTCCGGCCGGCGATTGTTCAATTATCTTGTCGAAGTTGGGTGTGGGCGACGATTACATCATGTATGTCGGCTCTGCTTATCCGCATAAGAATCTGGAAAAATTAATCGAGGCCTTCGGCGAGGCGTTGAAAACCCGTCCCGCTTTGCAATTGATTCTGGTCGGCAAGAGCAATCTTTTTTATAGCCGTTTGAGGGAAAGCGTCGCGGAGAAAGCGTTTGCCAAGCAGATTATTTTTACCGGTTATCTGCCGGATGAAGCAATCGTCTGTTTATACAAGTCGGCCAAGCTGTATGTTTTTCCGTCATTGATCGAGGGTTTCGGTTTGCCGCCGCTCGAAGCGCAAACCTACGACTTGCCGGTCGCCAGTTCCGATCGGACCTGTTTGCCGGAAATCCTGGGCGAGAGCGCGCTTTATTTCGATCCGAATAATACTTGGGACATGGCCGCTAAGATTGAATCGGGATTGAGCGACGAGGGTTTGAGGCGGAAATTATCAGCCAAGGGTTTAGAGAATGTAAAAAAGTATTCCTGGCGCAAGATGGGGGAGGAAATCAGTGAAATATATCTGAGTTTTAAGTAGTAGTCGCATACATTTGATAATAATTTTAAGATGTGATAAGATGCCTGAATCAGGCAGTATTAAATGTTGCATTTTGACAATTTAGTTCAATTAATCCAATCTAACCCCGCCAAAGGAGGAGCCATGGCTGAGAAAAAAGTCGATGAGCCGTTTGATGGTTTAAGATTTGTTGTTTACAAGAAGGGCTTAGTGAACGGGAGCAGGTTTATTCCTTGTAAAGAAGATTTTGAAATTTTAGTAGTGATGGCCAGAAGTATGGAAAGTGCGCATCATAGAGCTACTGTTGATTATTTTATCTTTCCGGAATGCAGCCATACTAATAATGCATTCGGGCAACCGCGGGTTGTCCGTTCGCTGGAGTCATTGACAAATATTATTGATAAACTTAAGAAGAAGCATGGTGATATGGTTATTAGGTGCAGGTGCGTTTTTGATTAACCCAAGCTCATTGTGTCAAGGCCGAATCGCTACTAGCGGTTCGGCTTTTTTTAATTTTATTTTTAACCTAAAATACTTATCCACAATCCGCCCAGCGCGGATTGTTTTAAAATCGGCTTTTGTGTTATAATAAATCCATCACATACTATTGTCATGAAGGTGACGAAGCCAAAATCAACTAAAAGTGGCGTGGCAGCTAAAAGCGGAAAATCAGCCGCTGGCTTGCCATTGTCATTGAAGAAAAAACTCGAACGGAGCCGCGGCGCCGGTTTGGTTTTATTTGAGGAAAATGATCCGAATGAAACGGCCGGGCTGAGAATGGGGCAAGAGGTGGCGATTGCCGCCAAAGATCCGGACAAACCGTTCAATATCCGCTTAGCCGAGAGTCCGCTGGACGTTTATCGTTCGCCGCATCTGATCGATTTGTCCCGACCGAGCCGATCAGTCGCTTCAGCGCCGAGTTTTTCGGCCGCGTCCGATTCCGCTTACGCGGCTTGGCCGGGCGGCAGCTTCTTGGTCAAATATCATATTTTGGATTTTTGGGATTGGCACCGGAGCGAAATCGTTATCGGTTTGCAAAAATATTACGCGTTGGCCAAGTCAGCTTATGGCGCGGTTTTTTGCCGGCCGGAATTCGCGCCGCTTTTGGTCGGCGAAAGACAGGCCAAAGCCGAGAAGCAGTCGCGTTTGGAAGAAATTGCTCCACTCAGTTTG
>JBAZMO010000057.1:0-5463 GCA_041649655.1 Patescibacteria group bacterium | reverse complement strand
CTTTCTGGAAAACGGGCTTACTGCCCGATATCAAGGGCATTTACCGGCCAGATTTGCTGGAATTTGCTGGCGCGCCAGTCCACAAGGAAACGGCTGTTCAGGCCGTGCTGTTATCACACGCCCACTTTGACCATGCCGCTTACATATCGTTCCTTGACAACGACATAACGGTCTATTGCACGCCAACTACCCAAAAAGTCATGGAAACCGTGCAGGAAGTGGGGCAACGAGAATTGGAAAATGAGACAACTAATTACAAGCCGCGCCCCCTGCTGCGCAAGGACTACAAGAAGCCACCTATCAAGAGGAAAATCGAGGGCATGACCAAGAAGTTCAGGATTGGTCCCCTGGAAGTCGAGCCCATGCCTGTTGACCACTCAGTGCCCGGAGCGTGTGCCTTTATTATCCACTGCTCCGAGGGTTCGGTTGTTTATTCGGGAGACATGAGGATGCATGGCATAATGGGACATCTGACACAGGAATTCGCGGAGAAAGCTGCAATAACCAACCCCGAGCTGTTCCTCTGTGAAGGCACGAGGATAAACGCCATCGAAAATCACGGTGAGCCTTACGTCAAGGCAAATTCGGCAAATACTATAGAAGAAACGAAAAACATTGTGTTTGCAGATTTCTCCTGGAAGGACACGACACGCTTCCTCACGTTCTACGAGTGCGCTAAGGCATCGAACAGGAAGCTTCTGATACCATTCCGTACTGCGCGCTATATCCAAGTCCTCAAATCGGTAATTCCTGCGTTGCCGGACATAAATGATGCAAACATCCTCCTTTATCAAGAAAAATGTGGTTCAGGCACCTACGATTGCGCAGATTACACAGAGCAATGGAAAAAATCCATGCTGGACGCTCCGAACACCGTGCGCGCGGACTACATTCGTGCCCATCAAGGCGAAATCATTGCCTGTCTTGGTTATTTTGACATGCTGGACCTCCTAGACATCAAGCCAGATGCCGGCAGCTCCTACATACACTCTATGAGCGAGGCTTTCAACGAAGAGATGGCGTTTGACGAGAGGCGCTGCAACCACTGGCTTGAGCTGCTCGGGCTGCCAAAACACCAAATCCACGCCTCTGGGCATGCGCCACAGCCTGATTTGGTCAAGGTGATAAACACTGTGAAGGCAAAGACACTGATGCCTATACACACAGAACACAAAGAGGAATTCAAGAAGTTCCATTCAAATGTAGTGATGCCGGTAATAGAAATGAGGAGATAACTCCATTGGCGATTAAATGCGGAAGATAAAACCTCGGTGGGATGAAAACTCAATCGTACAAGCGAATACAAATATTGACAAGGTTGTACCTAACGATCCGATCTGGAATTATGTTTCCTTTTCAAATCACCCAGAAGAAAAAGAAAAAAACTATAACACCTATGGAAAATGGCTCTTGTTTGTGCCAGATGAAATTTTTGTCGAAACCTTTAGAGAACTAGCCAAACTTGCAGCAGATATGCAGCTTACTGGCTCTTTCAAGGCATCTGGGGGTGATGAAGAGGGGAAGGCACACGTTTTCTGCATTTATTGCCCGAATTATTGGAATATCGCATTCGTCAGAAAAATTGCAGACACTTTGTTGAAGCATGGTTTTATTGAGAGATTTGGGTACCGATACATAGATGGGATGAGAGCAATTTATTTCAAAACAGACGATACTACTCGCTACAAAAGTCGTGCGCTGGGAGAGCATTTGACGTTGTTCAGATATACTGACCGGGGCGAACTTTTTGTGAAGGAATTCGATGAGAATGAAAATCCTTCGTGGAAACTCCTCACTAGTGATGATTCCGATGTTGTGAAAAACTTTGATGCCCACCTTGTGGGCCTTGTCTATAGCGAAGAAGGCGATGAGATGGACGGATGATGACATGGACAATGATGGAACCAAAGCTAGCAAGGAATCGGTGAAAGAGATAGATTGGGCGTATTACCATCTGATTGCTCTTGAGTATGTCGAGAGCAAGTTTGAGGCGGCCAGGCAAGAGACGAGCAAGTTGGCAGATGCTGCAAACAAGGACCCGGAAAAGTTCAGGCGTGCATATCGGCGTCTTATGTATATCACCGACAAAGCCCAGAAATTAATCCGAGAGCACGCAGATAAGGCTATGGAGCATATGGAAAAGACCCTACCCGAAGAACGGCGCAGGAAAACACAGGCGAAGCGGAAGGCTGAGAACAAGTGCTATGAACGCATTTTCATAATAAAGCCAGAGATAGAATATGACGCGGAATTTACTGCGGCAGACAAACTTAAATGACCTGAAAACGTTCATTTTAATAAACGGTGCATCGCTATACCTGCCCGAGGTGTCGGAGTGTGAGCATGTACGACGCTTTCATTGAACTGGCTTGGCGCAAGCAACACTACTTTGACTCAGAAGGATTACCAAAGATTGCAATACACTTCTTTTATCGGGAAATGGCGTCAATGGCATCGTCCCTTCTGAAAGGGGATTTCCAAAAAACCGCATGCGAAGGATACCTTGATTTTTTACATATCGAACGAGAACCGCTACAGACGACCAGAACCGCCGCATTTGAAAAGAAAGCGGAGATTGAGTTTTCCAATTATCTCAGGCTCACAAATACAGATGGAACATTCGACATCCTTCTTGCCGTTGATAGGCGCATCCCTTACAAGAATTTTCTTCAATCGTATTGCAGAGTGGAAGGGTTCGTGGCCACGGATAAAAAACAAAGGCGATACATTCTTGTGACGGACATCACCCTGGCTGAGCCATCCTATGATTTTTCATCAGACCAACAGTACATTGATTTGCCCGTCCAAAACCTTGATGATGTGCTTGCACTTTTCCCAAGCCAGCACATTGCCAATCGGGAAGAGAAGCAGAAGGCTATACTTTTGGCGCTTGTCGGAGCACAGGAAAAGCGTCTGACCAAAGGTGGGGTTGGAACTTCAATATTACTGCCCTCGAATCCAATGTATTCTGGCAGCCTTGGTGCGAGAGGTGTGGACAGTTTGGTCAAATCGATTAACCGCAGCTGGTATCCCTCGGTTACAAGAAACGTTTTCAGCCCAAATATCCCCTCGTTTCTAAGCGGCACCCAACAAAAAGTATGGGGCAGCGTATCGAATGACCCGCGCAACTTTCTAAGCCATAAGGTGAACCGTGAATTGGTACAAAAAGTCCCCAATGTAAAAGGAGACACCTCTGTCTTGGAAATCCTGAGATATTCCCACACATACCTTTACCTGGATGAGCAACTGATGTGGCCGAAGAATTGCAATGCGCTTGATATGCTTCTTATGCGGGCCAGAATAGGCAGGGTTAGCTCTTCTGATAGGGTAAGCGAGGAAGCAGCAACAAAGGAGAAAGAACTCAAGCAAAGGTTCTATGATGAGTTCCGCTCTGACCTCAAAATTCCCACTACAGTCAGCGATTTGTCGGAAAGCCTGGCAAAAATAGACGGCAGAGATACAGTTTCCAGCAAAAATGTGGATGATGCGACAGAGTTGGTATTTGAGTTGAATAAGGAAGCCGCGGACCAGATAGCTGGGCAGACCGATATACTTAAGGCATCGATTATCGGCAGGAGCGGGAAATCTAGGCTGTTATATAATCTGATTGCAGACAACGGAGAAACCCTCTCCAAGGATGAAATAAAGGGGCTGGCCAGGCAGCGAGGAATCCAGGACGCCGAGTTTGAAAAGGCAGTTTTGGATTTGCGGTCGAGCGGGGACATATTCGAGGCTAGAAAAGAGGGGAAGGTTTTCTTGAAAAAAACAGGTTGATTCGTTATTCCACCGGCATCCTACTGGGAGCAGAAATATAAACGCTGGATGATACATTTTCATGCGGCATTTGGGCCATAAATGGCTACTCAGAACTAAGACGTGGCGGGGGCATACTCCCCCTGCACTCCGCTTCGCTACGTGCAGTTGGAGTTTTGGCGCTGCGCGCCAAAATCTGTCGCGCACCCTGTGCGCTCCATCTCTCCCCCTGCATTTTATCCACGCCCCAGTGTGCACCAACTTACTTTTTCCCTGCAAGGCAAAGCGCGCACGCGATGCCAAGCGCGTTTGCCACTGCCATGGGCGCGGCTATTTTTTCCACCAGGATGGATGCCTTTTCGAACGGCTGCGCGATGAGAAGTATGAGCCCCATGTGGAAAAGCTCGAGGAAAGCCGCGATGGCCGCCGCCTTGAGGATGAAATATTTGCCTCGTATCCTTTCCGCAAGAAGGCCTGCCGCCGTGCCGGCGACGAGGGTGGCAAGCGCGCAGGGCACTGCGGTGAAGCCGCCCATGGAAAGCCTCTGCGCTCCGCCCAGCAGCCCCGCCACAATTCCGACAACCGGGCCGCCCAAAAAGCCGCCTGCCACGGGCGCCAAATCGCGCACGTTGAGAAGCGCGCCCTCCACGGACTTCGCGCTTAGCGTGCCGTAGATTGCAAGCAGCCCGAAGACGAGGCCGGCGAATGCCTTTTCCTTCATGCTTGAGTCCGCGGCGAGCATTTTCCTGAAGCGCTTCATTGAACAGAGCAGCAGGATTGCAATCACGATGAATGCGGTGTTTTCAAGAAGGGGCACAAGCGCCTGCCCGAAGTAGGAAATGTCCATGGCTGGCTATCTGCGAGCCAATTATTATTCCTTTCGTCAAATCCCTGCTGCGGCCCTGTAGTTTTCCTCGGCTTTTTTCCAGTTCACTATGTTCCACCAGGCGTCCACGTAGTCTGCGCGCCTGTTCTGGTACTTCAAGTAGTACGCATGCTCCCACACGTCGAGAACGAGGAGCGGCACGCTTCCCTGCACCGTGAGCTTCTGGTGGTTTTCCGCCTGCAGCACGATGAGGCGCTTGCCGAGCGGCTCGTATGCGAGCACTGCCCAGCCGCTGCCCTCGACCGTCTTTGCGGCTTCGGAGAATTGTTTCTTGAAAGAGTCAAGCGAGCCAAAGTCGCGCGCCAGCGCCTCGTATAGCGCGCCGGATGCGGGCGCCTTGCTCTGCGCCGACGGGCACATCACTTGCCAGAAAAGCGCGTGCATGGCATGCCCGCTCCCGTGGAATGCCGCTGCTTTCGAAAGCGCCTGCACAGAGGCAAAATCGCCCTTGGCGCGCGCCTCCTCGAGCTTTTTGAGTGCTGTGTTGAAGCCTGCGACGTATGCCGCATGGTGCTTGTCGTGATGAAGCCTCATTGTCGCCTCGTCGATGTAAGGCTCCAGCGCGTTGTACGCGTACGGCAAGTCGGGCAGCTTGTATTCTTCAGTCATTTCATCACTCTCCAAAAGGTAGTGAATGTGATGGCGCGGCTGTGAATTTAAACCGCGCCTACGCAGGCGAGAGTAGTTGATTATCCGTACATCGTGCCAAGGCTGCCCTCGTTCTCCACCTTCTTGTAGGCGGTGTGCGAGTTCTTCGCCTTGCCCACGATTTCCTTCACCTTGCTGTCTATCTTGGCAGCCTCGTGCTCAAGCGTGGTGGTGTC
>JBAZMO010000056.1:0-5566 GCA_041649655.1 Patescibacteria group bacterium | reverse complement strand
AAAGTTCACTTTGAAGATGCGGATATTTCAGCCCCCTTACGAAGGGGGGGTTAAATCTGGTGCTGGCCGGCGCCAGCGGCAATCAATATGAAGAAATTAAGAAGATCATTCATGATTTGAAGCTGGAGCGGGAGATTATTCTGTCGGGCTATGTCGACCAGGCGGATTTGCCGCCGCTGATCGCCGGCGCCGCGGCTTTTGTTTTCCCAACCTTGTACGAGGGTTTCGGTTTGCCGATTCTGGAAGCGATGGCGGTCGACACGCCAGTCATCACCAGCAACACTTTGCCGCACACAGAAGTCGGGGGCGAGGCCGCGCTTTATGCCGACCCGCAGTCGCCAGCCGAGCTCGCTGATGCTATAATAAGAATATTGGAAGATGACGGCTTCAGGCAGTCATTGGCCAAAAAGGGATTAGGCAGGGCTCGGGAGTTCTCCTGGCGAAAAACCGCTGAGGAGATCTATAAGATGATTAAAGCAATTTAAAATGATCAGCAAGTCATATCAAAACAGGATAAAAAAAATTATCGAGCCGATTTTGGGAAATAATAAAGCGGAAGTTTTCATTTTCGGATCGGCGGCGCGGGCGGCGCGGTTCGGCGATGTGGATATCGCCGTTAAGGGCCGGGTCAGCCGGGATAAAATAAGGCAGATTGCTTCTGCTTTGGAAAATTCCGATCTGCCGTATTTTTTTGATGTGATTGATTTTTTTCATTCTGCCAAAGAGTTCCAAGGCAATGTTTTAAATAATAAAATCATATGGCTGATCAGGCATTAGAATTAAAAATGAAAGAGTTCAAATTGGCTTTGTTGAGGTTGGAAGAGATTTTACGAATCAGGAAAAGCAAAATCAATCGCGATTCGGCGATTACCCGGTTTGCTTTTTCTTACGAATTGGCGTGGAAAACTTCAAAGGAATTTTTGCGGCGGTTTTATGATTTGGAAGTCGCCTCGCCGCGGGAGTGTTTTAAGGAATTGCGTCGGCAAGGAATTCTGACTGATCAGGAAACTGAAACCGCTTTAGCTATGATTGCTGATCGTAATCTGGCGGCGCATACCTATAACCAAAAATTCGCCGATGAGCTTTATGATTCCATTAAGAAGAAATATTTTGTGTGGTTGAATAACCTGTCTCATAAGATCCATAGTGCTGTTAATGCCAAATAAATTAATTTTGCCTATATGCCAAAAAAGAAGCCGGAAAATCTGCAGTCGCCTCCGATTGAACAGCTGTTGACCGAAGCGGCCGCCGGAGCGGAAAATAAAAATGAATCTGCTGACGGCCTGCAGCCGGAAAAATGGTATGAATTAATGAATGAACGGGCCGATTTACTGGCTCGGTTAGCTGCTCAAGGCGAGCATTGGTCCGATTCCGACAAGAGCCGAATCGAGCCAAAAGGATTCGGCGCTGTCAGCCGTATTAAACGCCGGTTGAATAAGATTAATGAACAATTAATAAAAATTGATTTGGCTTCGGGAGCCGCTCTTGTCGGCCGTGATTGGCAAGCTGAATTCAATCAAGTCGTTGATAATGATGAAAAATTCAGTTTGATGCTGGAGAAACTCCAGTGGTTGAAGCAAGAGCAGACCGAAGCCGCTGCTCAAGAGTATGCCATTATCAGCGAAGGCAGGAATAGCTGGCAAGGGGTGTCCAAAGCCGACCGTGATGCGCTTCAAGAAATCAGGCGGGAACAGCGGGAATTGTCCGGCCAAGAAAATTTTTGGAAATCGGCGCCGGAAATCGCGCCGTTTTACCGGATGGCTGTTTTGGAAACCTATCGCCAAGCCCTGCAGAGTAAGAATTTTGTGGAAACTCCGTCTCGCCGGAAATTAGCTGAACGGATGAAATTCCATATCGAAAACAGCGAGCCGATACTTTTAGAGGGCGGGACAGGCACCGGCAAGACCGAATTGGCTTTGAATCTTTGTCGAAAATTGTATGGCCGCGAGCCGGAGTTCCTTTCCGGATCGCCGGATGTCCGCGCTTCCGATCTGATGGTCAAGCAGGGTTTGCGAGCCAGCGAAACCGCCAATAAGGCGGCCAGGGAGGAATTGGCCAGGGAAATTTCCGAGCATATCGAACAATATAAGCAGGAGCACCCGCAAGCGACAGCGATGGATGTTGCCCAAGAAAACGATAATTATGCCAGGATTGTGGCCGCTTCAGCCGGCGTAACCCCGGAGACCTATTTTGTTTATGGCCCCTTGGTGCGCGCCATGGAAGCTGGCTTGCCGTTGATTATCGATGAGGCCAATCTGATCGAGCCGCGATTAAGGATGGTTTTAAAAAGGATCTATAATGCTAAGCCGGGCAATGAAATACCTTTGGCCGGCGATGGCAAGATCAAGGTCGCAGCCGGCTTCTGTTTGATTTTTACTGCTAATTTGAAAAGTGAAAAACACACAGAACGGTTTGATTTCGATGAGGCGGAAAAACGCGTTATGATTAATTCTACGATCCATGTCGATTACTTGCCGCCGGAAGAATTATATGATCTATTATTGGCCAAGGCCATGGACAGCCGAGGCGAAGCCCAGCTGTCTCGAAAGGAAGCTGAGACGGTTTTAAAGAATTTCTGCGACGCGGTGGCAGCCGTTCAGACCGCTTATGGCGATAAGCCGTCGGAGATTTACGCGCCGAAAGACGCCCGCGGCAAACAACAGGAATTTAAAGAGGGTGTTCTGGATCCGGGCGCGGCTTTACGCATGCTTAACGGCCTGGAAGCAAAAAACGCGGATGAACCGTTGGTTGATTTTCTTAATCATTCCATTTTTAATTATGTTTCCAATCGCAATTATAACCCTAAAGACCGAGAATTGATTGTTAAAATATTCATGTCCAAGGGGTTTTTGCAGACGATCGGCGTCGAAGAGTTGGAAATTCCCGGTTTGGAAGCAAGCGCTTTAAGCCCCTTTAGAACTGCAGCCGCAGCCGCTGACGAAAATGGCCGCCGGCAGATCGCGGAGCTTAATCGCCGGCAATTGGCTGAACTTGATCCTTATGGTTTGAGAAAGATCGATAACACGAGAATCGGCGCCGGTTTTATGGAACTGCCAGGCGGAGAGGATAATCAAGAGGCCGACTTGGAAAATCGTGATTATCAGTCAATCATCAAAGTCAAGCATTATATTAAAGCCGATAGTCAAGAACGAGAAATACATCTTGAGCTTGATTTTGAAGGAAGTTTGGCTCAAACCAAGAAATTTTACGAAGATCACGGGATTGATTTGTCGCCTAATTTTGAAGCCGAAGCCAGGGATATTTGGCTTAGGAATTATGAAGCCATAAAGAAAGAGATGGCTGATAACGGTTATGATCATATTTTAATTATTCCTGACACCTTGCCCGGTCTAGAGGGACTCAATGCTAAAATGACTGTCGGCTATGAGGCAACTTATTGCGGCGGAAATTTTGTGGCTGGCGGTTCTTTTAATGGTGCCAGAGACAGCCGCAGCAAGAGTCAAGGTTGCCATTTGACGTTAGTGCATTGGTCCGGGGCTAAAAATTTAGCAGATCACCCCCTGCTTAAGGCCACGAAAGGCAAGTCGCCGGAGCAGCTGACCGGCAAAACCAGAAGCGACATTGAGACGATTATCTCCGGTCAGGGCGATTTGCCGATAAAAATACAATTAGCCGATGTTGTTTTCGGGAGTGACAAAAATAACATTAACGGTTTTCTGCAAGCCGAAGGGTTGACTTTGGCCGAGTATCTTATTTTACAGCGCCAGTTTTTCGAGGCAACTCAGGAGCATCTTGATGGGGTTGGTTGGACTTGGCTGCTTGCCACTTTTTCGGCCAGCCGCTTGGCCTACTCGAGCTGGAACCCCGACCGCCGCCGGCTCGACGTCTATGCCGTTGACGGCGGCCTTGCCCTTATCGACCTGGGTTGCCGTCCCTCCCGCAGTTTCAGGTAGCTTATAGCTTAAGTTTTATGACTTTTTATTTTTTATATTTTGTAATTTAAAATTTTTAAAATTTCGGTTAATACAACTTGTCTCTCAATCGCCAGCGGGCGGAGGAGGATGGAAGTTTACCGAAAAACATTTGGTTATCAAGAGCGGGTACTGAAATATCCGGAGATAATCCGATGTCAGCCAAGAAAAACTGCAGTCAGATCCCAGACCGAAAGCGTCGGTCTAAAAAATTATGATCCGGTTTTAATCCTGCTGTCCGGAGGGGATTTGGCTATTAGGGGGACGGCCAGCCGCTTGGCCAACTCGAACTGGAACCCCGACAACCGCCAGCTCGACGTCAATGCCGATGACGCCGACAATGCCAATGACAACCTGGGTTGCCGTCCCTCCCGCAGTTCCATTGTTTCAATTGCTATGGCGGCAGTATTTTATCCAGCCATTGATCATTTTGCCGTTTTCTATCAGCCGGTTTTCAAAGTCGATGTAGGATTTGAACTCAATTAATTCCAACTCAAAGACCAAAGCGTAAAGGATTTTCAAGGTTTCATTTTTGGCGTTGGCTCGCCGCAAAATTGCTTTTTTGGTGATTTTTGCCTCTGAATTGGCTAAGACCGTCAATTCAATCAGATCGAGCAGCGCGGTTTCCATCCTTTCTCCCAACGAGTAGCGCTCGAATTTCGGCAGAGAGAAAATCATTTTATGGGTGCGGCTGTATAACTCCCGTGATTTTTTTATAATCGGTATATCCAGGTTGTTTGAGAAATTTTCCATACTATGGCTAATAATGATTATGAATCGTTGTTTTCCTTAGAGAATATTTACGGGGCGTGGAGAAAATTCCGATCAGGTAAAGCCGGCCGGAAAGATGTTTTGATTTTTGAAAATAATCTGGCGCAGAATTTGCTGGAGTTGCATGATTGCTTGTCTAATCGCCGTTATCGGCATGATAGCTATGAATATTTTAGGGTATATGACCCGAAAAAGCGAGATATTCATAAGGCGAGGGTCAGAGACAGGATTGTGCATCAAATCATCTTTGATTATTTGGCCGGCCTTTATGAACCCGACTTTATTGCTAATTCTTACGCTTCGCGCGTCGGCAAGGGGACGCATCAGGCGGTCAGAAAGTTGCGGTATTTCATAAAAAAAACCTTGGCCAATAATCGCCAGGGTTGGGTTTTAAAATGCGATGTCAGGAAATATTTCGACTCCATAGACAAAAATATATTATTCGGGTTGATTAATGGCCGAGCAGCCGATCCCGGCATCTTGGCGGTTATCAAGGAAATAATTTTTAGTTTTAAGCAGGAATCTCCCGGCATTCCCTTAGGCAATGTTACCAGCCAGATATTCGCTAATATTTATTTGCATGAATTGGATCGATTGATTAAATATGATTTGGGCATTAATGAGTATATCCGCTATAATGACGATTTTGTGATAGTCGGCGATTCCGAGCCGCAATTGGCGGGGATATACGCGTTAGTGTCTAATTGGCTGAAGCTTAAATTAAAATTGGATTTGCCGAGAGAAAAAATGTCTCTTAATAAGGCCGGCCAAGGCGTTGATTTTCTCGGTTATGTCGTTTTTCCGTCCCATATGATTTTACGTTCGAAAACCGAACAACGGCTGCGGCGGCGGGTCAATCGTCG
>JBAZMO010000055.1:0-5640 GCA_041649655.1 Patescibacteria group bacterium | reverse complement strand
GTCGGTACACTGCGCGGGGAAACTTCTTCAGTAATTTCCGCACATCTTCAGAAGGGACGCGGTGTGTGCCGTTGAGGATGACGTAATGTTTTTGAGCAGCGAAACGTTGGGCTATAGCGAAACCGATGCCCCTGTTGCTGCCAGTGACTAATATCACTTTTTTGCTGGTCTGTACACTTTCTTTTTTGCTGCGCTGAGGCACGAAGATTGTCATTAACTCGCTGCTGCCAGCTTCGGTTTTTTTGAGCAGTTTTCCCTTCGTCCCCGGCTTCAGTACGTTGGCGCTGTCTGTAGGAATATATACAAGTTGCTGCTCGCCTTCCTTGTTTGTAACCAGCCCAACGTCGTAGTTCCCTGCGAAGGAGGGTAGAGGGACATGCACGGAAGATATGTATTGCAGTGTCCACATACATTAGCTGGTCAGTATTGATACAACGGCACTACTACCTGTCCCACCAATATTACATGCGAGTCCGCACCGGATCGATTGCAGTTGAATCCCGTCGGCCAAGCCAGACAGTTGCCGGGCTACCGCAACGATCTGGCTGACCCCAGTTGCTCCAATCGCATGCCCCTTTGCTTTGAGTCCGCCACTGACGTTGATTGGTAGTAAGCCGTCGTATCGGGTTTTCCCCTGTGCCACCCAGTTTTTTGCCTGGCCAGGAGGGCATACTCCCAGCGCCTCCATCTGCAACAGTTCTGCAATGGTGAAGCAATCGTGCAATTCCATGAAGTGGATGTGGTTCAGGCGCATTTCTGCCATGTTGAGCGCAGTTTTGACGGCCTGTGTGACAGCAGGCATACGAAAAATTGGTTTGTTACACGTTATGCCGATCGGCATTGTCACATGGCCTATTCCTTTGAGCTGAATCTTGAGTTTTGTTTTCGATGGAGCTTTGGCGGGATTTGCGAGGACGATGGCTGCTGCCCCGTCGGAGATTGGTGCGCAATCGTAGAGTTTCAGTGGGCTGGCAATGACTCTCGATGCAAGGACGTCGCTCACTGTGATGTGTTTGTGGAACTGGGCGAGGGGATTCTGGAGCGCATGTTCATGGTTCTTGACTGCAACGTGGGCAAGGTGCGTTTCTGAAGCGTGATGCTCAGACATGTATGCCTGAGCCATGAGCGCAAACAGACTTGGAAACGTAGTTCCCACTCTCTGTTCTTCTGGCGCTGCAGCGCTTGCCAGGATCTGGGTTGTAACATCGAGAGGGGTCTGGCTCATTTTTTCGGCGCCGATAACCAGAATGCGATTGTACAATCGGCTCCATAGCGAGATCGCTGCCTGTTTGACCGCTAATCCCCCCGAGGCGCAAGCCGACTCTATTCTCGTCACCTCACCTTGGAATCCCAGCGCGCGGGCAGCGAGAGCTGGCAAATGGCACTGACTCACAAAACGGCTTGAGAAATTGGCGACGTAGACGGCGTCAATGTCATTAATCGTCAGATTTGCCTGGTCGAGAGCCTCCCGCGAAGCTGCCCGCATCAACTCTTCGATGGTCTGGGATGTGTGGCAGAATTTTGTGTGGCCGGTGCCGATGATAATTGGTGTATCCATGGGAAATCTGGCAGGGAATATACCACGATGCCCCGGTCAGTTACTGAGTATCTCATCAGATTGCGAATCACGGCATGGCAATAACAGGTTTGCTCATTGCCTTTTCGGGCTTTTTTTGCTATTATTCCTTGATACATTCCAAGCAGTCACAATGCCTGCAAAGAAACAAAAAACACCCATCAAGAGCAGCAAGCACAAGCGTGTCCTCATCGTTGAGGACGAGCATCCACTCGCTCATGCGCTCGAGCTCAAGCTGCGCAACCAGGGGCTCGAGACTGTCATTGCCGCAAACGGCAAACAGGGGCTGGACGAAGTGTCCAAAGGGAACATTGATCTCATTCTCCTCGATCTCATCCTCCCCGGTCTCGACGGTTTCGCATTCCTTGAGCAGCTGCGTGGGAAAGGCAAGAAGACACCGGTCATTGTGCTTTCCAATCTGGGGCAGGAGGAAGACAGGGAACGCGCTGGGAAGTTCGATGTGGCGGAGTACCACGTGAAGGCGAACACCCCGCTCTCGGCAATCGTGAAATCCGTTACATCTTTCCTCCAGTAAATGGCCCTCACAGACAGTCAACTGAAGAAGGTTCTCCTCGAGCATAATTACATTACCTCCGACGATGCGGAAATCGCTGAGAGGGAAGTACGGGAACGTGGCGTGACACTCAAACAGGCACTTATCGAACTGGATTTCCTCACAGAAGATCTCTACGAGAATGCCATAGCAGAGAATTACAACCTTCAGTACTTCGATCCGCAGAAAACGGAAGTTACTCCCGACACCATTACCATGCTGCCGGAAGCAGCAGCACGCACGTATAACTGTGCTGTTGTGGCCCGCCCGAGTGCGTCGCAGGTTACTGTCGCAACGTCCGATCCTGCACAGGCGAAGCTTGAAGAGGCAATTCGTGAAAACCTCGATCAGGAAGCGCTTATTCCTGATAAGAAAGCACAAAAGAAAGAGAGAGACCACGTGTCGTACGGAGGCAAGATTACGTGGGTCTACGCGAGTAAATCCGTCATTGAGCGGTTGCAGAGTCAGTATCGCAAACCGTTAGTAACGCGATTTCAGCAGATCATCGATAAGCAGAAGAAAGTAGCCCCCGAGATTCTGCAGGAAATTCTGAATGACGCCATCGGGCTCAATGCATCAGACATTCATTTTGAGCCGCAGGAAAAGATCGTCATCGTACGCTTCCGCGTGGATGGGGTTCTCCATGAAGCCGGGCGCATCCCCAAGGAGTACTACGAGGGAGTGCTCAACAGGATCAAAATTGCAGGAAACATGCACATAGATGAACATCTTGCCGCGCAGGACGGCGCCATACGGTACAGAGTGCCTTCGGGGTCCAAGGTGGATATTCGCGTATCTGTCGTACCGGTAGTGGACGGGGAGAAGGCGGTACTCCGGTTGCTCTCGGAGTATGTTCGTAAACTCACACTCAGTTCCCTCGGTTTTTCTGAGGCAAACCGTGAAGTCATCGAGAATGCCGCCCGCAAACCATTCGGAATGATCTTGGCGACCGGGCCAACGGGATCTGGTAAATCCACAACGCTGTACGCGCTCCTCAAAATGCGCAACAAGCCGGACGTCAACATTTCTACGGTGGAAGATCCGGTCGAGTACAAAGTGCCGGGTATTAACCACATCCAGAAGAATGACGAGACGAACCTGAGCTTTGCGAAGGGTCTGCGGGCACTCATGCGCCAGGACCCAGACATCCTGCTCGTTGGAGAGATCCGGGATAACGAGACAGCGGACATTTCCATCAACGCAGCGCTCACGGGTCATTTGCTCTTCTCCACGTTGCACGCGAACACGGCTGCCACAAGCGTGCCGCGTCTGCTGGAAATGAAAGTGGAACCATTCCTCCTCGCATCAACATTGGAGATCATCATCGGTCAGCGTCTCGTGCGGCGTATCTGCCCGAAATGCCGGTTCAGTTACTCGGCAAAGGCGGAGGAACTCCAGCGTCTCTACCCTGCGGCGAAGCACTACTTCGGGGGCAAGCAGACATTCCGTCTTTTTAAAGGAAAGGGCTGCTCGTCCTGCAGTAATACAGGGTACGCAGGTCGTACCGGTATCCACGAGCTCCTCGTCGTTACACCGGAAATCGAAGATCTCATCATTGCACGCGCTTCAAGCGATGACATTGAGTTGTGCGCGCGCAAGCAGGGGATGCAACTCATGTTCGAAGACGGCTTGGAAAAAGTGCGGCAGGGGTTCACGACACTCGAAGAGCTCCTGCGCGTGGCCTCACCGCCTGCCGAGGTGATCAAACCCGATCGCTCTTCCCAAACGTCTCGTGGTGGCAAACGAAAGTAATGAGCGGCGTAACCGTCGCCAGCGTGGCTTTCTGGGGATTCTGGCACAGTATTTTCACTTCCTGAGGGGCAGGTCCAATAGGGAACTGCCATCTCAGAAACACCGGAGCATTTCGCACCCAAAGCGGAAACGGGTGAGTGCGAAGAAGAAGCGAGTGCAATCAGCAACGCGGGGGAAGCGCACGCAGCGTACAGCTACTGTTGTGAGCGCGTCGCAATTGGTAACGGCGCATGAGCCGGAACAGAAAGTTGGTGAGCCACTGAATGAATTGCATGGTGTCTTTGAACCTTTGCCAAATGATTTTGTGCAAGGGGAGGATACGAGAGAAGTGAAAAAGTTAGGAGGTCAGGAAGTTCCGCCCGCCGAGCCAGCCAGCCAGCCAGATGGAGCTACGATTGGTGAGAGTGGAGAGAAAGAAACCGCCGACCTCCCCGAAGGAACAGTTGATGAAGTAGGGGAGGGAGAGGTAAAAGAAGAAAAGAAGGAAAAGAAGACGACGGGGGAACTCGATATTACATTTACCGACGAAGAGACCATCGGGGTCGTAGAAAAGGCAGAATCAGAGGATGCAAAACAGCAGGAAGAAACAGATGACTCAAAGGAGCTGAAAGAGACGGTTAGCGAAGAAGCACTGCGTCGCCAGGTGGAAGAAGAAGGTTTCCTGGAGTCTGTGGGGCCGCAAGAACCAAAGAAGGGAAAGAACCTTCTTGGGGTGTTGGGGTTCCAGTACATCGGTGATGTATTTGAAGGAGGGAAAAAGTTTTTGGCTAAGCAGGAGGAGAAGCTTGGAAAGAAGCAGTGGCAGAAAGAGAAAAATGAGGAGAAAGAATGGCGTGAAGAGGCGAAGCGACGTGAGAAGCTTTTGGAGGAGCGAAAAGTCAAGCAAGCGCAGGAGCTGGAGGAGGAAGCGCAGAAGGAACGCAAGCCGGTAAAGTTTCATATTCCCAAACCCAAGAAGCAAAACGGCTTTCTTGTATTTATCAATTCACTGAATTACATGGGCCTGGGGAAACAGCGTACTGCTTTCATCGATAATCTTTCGACCATGATGGGTGCAGGGTTACCGCTCTTGGACGCACTGCGATCCTTGCAGGAGGAAGCAGGGAAGAAACCCATGAAGAAGCTCATTGGGCGGATTATTGTCGCTATAGAAACAGGCAGCCCCCTCTGGAGGGCGATGGAGGGGCAGTACTTCTTTAAACCCCAGGAGATTGCCATGGTGCGCGTAGGCGAAGAGGCGGGCAACCTCGTGGAGAACCTGCGGTACCTTGCTGAACAGGAGGAGAAAGACCGCGGGCTGCGCAGCAAGGTGAAAACCGCCATGATCTACCCGATCATTGTTCTCGTGATGCTTACCGTTATCGTGTTTGGGCTCGGTCTTTTCATCCTCCCCAACCTTGTACAGGTTCTCAAGTCACTCGGTGCTGACCTCCCACTTACGACACGCATCATTATTGCAGCGACGGAGTATCTTTCGGCGCACGCACGTGTCATTGTTCCTTCCTTCATCAGTGGCGTGCTCGTCTTTGCCATTCTCGTAAAATTCACTCCCCTGAAGATCGTTGTGCAATGGGTACTTATGTACATACCTGGTGTGGGTGCGCTCATTCGTGAAGCAACTATTTCACGGTTCGGTGTCGTTATGGGTGGCCTCCTCCAGGCCGGCGTGCCTATTACAGATGCGTTGGTTTCGCTCGTTGGGGTGACCGGTCTTGCGCGGTACCACCGCTTTTATACACAGCTGCTTGAGCACGTAGAA
>JBAZMO010000054.1:0-5863 GCA_041649655.1 Patescibacteria group bacterium | reverse complement strand
TCTTCGAGGGGCATCCCGTGCAGGGTAATGTAATTTGCTTTATAGTGTACGAGGTCTCCTAATGAAAACTAAGTTTGATCTTCGAAAGATAGCTTTCGAGCTAGTACCGTTCAAATCGCAAGAGGACGCGATCAATAAGATCAAACAGAAGGTCGCGGAGCTAAACTTATCAGACCGAGAACTGGTCGAATTTATTAAGCAAATTAACACAAGTTCTCATTATACTGCCTACAAGACTGCCAATTTTATGATGAGCGGCGATGATATGGGCGTGATAACTGTGAAACCCTCGCAGGTATTCAAAGAGCTTCTTAAGGTGTCGTCTCTTGGCAAACCGCAGAAGAAGCTTAGCCGGTTTACGCTTCTTAAAGAGAAGATTGGTCCTCGTAAGTTGGCGAAGCTTGAGGAGAACTTTGAGCTTCACTCGGATCCCGTGGGCGACATCCTTGATATAATCAAGTTCTCAAAGCTCGACACCACGGAAGCGATCGACGCGAAGATCGCGCTGAAGGATATAAAGAAAACCGCGGAGCTCGAAACGTACAAAGCGAAGAACGAATTCATTGAGCTTGCTACTAAGTTTGAGAACTGCATTAAGATGTTCCCGAATCTTCGCACGAAGTATGCAAGTCTGATTGACGTCAACAAGCTTGATTTCGTCGGGAACCGAATCCCTACCGCCAGAGATATCATAGAGATCCGTGGTATTCAGGAAAAGCTTTCGGCGCTTACAGATCGCCTTGGAGAGCTTAACAACGTAATAGACCTTATAGAAGGGGACTAATATGCCGTCAGTGAATCTTATGAAACCGGTGACTGAGTTCGCCGGGTCAGCTCTGAAGATGGTAGAGAAAGACCCCGCGGCACTTGCTAGAGCTCTTGCCATGGCGATTCCCGCTGTTGCGGCGATGAGCCTTATCAATCTTGAGCCCGTGGGTGATACGGTTGGTGAGTATCTTAAGAATAAACTTGTTCCGGGTTTGGACTATGCTAATAAGAAACGTGAAGTTGAGCTTGAAGCTCTTCAAGAAATGGGCGCTAAGCAGCTTCCTATGCTTGAAAAAGAGCGCATGCAGTCCATGCAGTCTCGGGAAATGCGCAAGGACAGAATTCTGGAAGCAATGGCTATGAAGGATTCTCTTGTAAGAGAGATTCTTCAGGATTCGTTTCTTGAAGGTGCCGATATAGCTAAGGTAGACCAGTTGGTTGAGGATCTTATTAAGATCGCTCCGATCGCAATTTCTGAGAACCCCGCTGTTGCAAAGTCAGCGGTGCGCGCTGCCATACTTGGTGGCTCTGATTCGATAGACCCGTCTACGGCGATACAACTTGCTTCTCTTGAAGAGACCGTAACTGGAGCATAAGAATGAATGACCTCTTTGCTAAGCAAGATATAAAAGAACAAGAAGACAAGGCAACTCGGTCTGAGAAAGCAAAAGAGCTCTTACAGATCCTTCTTCCACTATCTCTTGCTGCCGGCGGCGCCTATACGACCTACAAAATGTTCCCGAAGTTGGTCAACTATATTGCTCCTAAGAAGCCGTCCTATATTACCGGCGGAGAGATACAGGCCACTCTGGAAGCGGCGAACCGAGACATATTGTACTCTGCTAGCAAGTTCTTCAAAGAGCAGGGTATTAAGTTAGAGGGTATGATATAATGCAAAAAATCATACAGACCTCTGCATACCTTCCGTCGGGTGAAAAGGCACTTTACCGTTCTGGTCGAACGATAAAGCTTGCCAACGAGAAAACAGAAGCCCAGATGTTTGCTGACTCTGTTACTAAGCAGAGACCGGAGAACGAAGTCATAGTAGTAATCGCTCTTACCTTCTATGAGCTCTACGGCTCGAACGATAATGGCGATGGATTCTGCAATGAAGTGGTTCCCGGAGTAGAAGAGAAAGATCTTCTTAAGAATCACTACAAGTCGTTTGAAACAAACGCTAATCTGTACTATCAGCATCAATCTGACGGTACGGCTATTGGGCGTGTACTCAAGGCGTTTCTTAATGAGAAGCGTGGTTGGGTGGAACTCGTAATAGAAGTCTACACTGACAAAGCACCTATAGATGTAACAGACCGTCTCAAGAATGACGAGATGATATCTGTCTCCATGGGCTGCGATGTCTCTTATGACGTTTGCAGTTATTGCCTGCATAAAGCGAAGACTATAAACGATCACTGCGAGCATGTCAAGAACAAGCTGCATGAGATTCTAGACGGCAAAGCAGTCACAATGCTTAATCCGTCTCCGAAGTTCTTTGATATAAGCGTCGTCACTATCGGCGCGGATTCGGTTGCTGTGAGCACGTATAGGAAGGCCGCTTCTCTCAAGAAGAAAGCAGCGCATGACCGATCTAATAAGTTAGCTGCGCAACTTATTAAATCGTCCGGCGCAACCTACGCCTCTCTCTGCAAGATGAACGACATCTACAAAGGCATCGAGAGCGGCGACACCTATATTAATGAGAAGCTCAAGGACGTCCTGTATAAGACGTTTGATCCTAATACAGATCTCGGCGCAGACACCGTGTTCGATAGTATTCTCTTCTACACATATCTCGGCCTTCCGTTCCCGCTTCGTAAGGCGTGCATGCAAACAGGCTTGGATTTCGATCGCGTGATCGAAACTCAAGCCGGTATTCTCCAGGAACTCAAGAGCTCCTCTACGTTGCAAGAGAAGATAAAGAGTATAGCCGCCTCACTCTCTGATCGTAAGCCCAACGTCTCCGAAGAGGCGCTCGGTATGATTAAGCAGTCGCTTACGGATATGGGCAAAATAGATCTTGAAGCCACGGAAGAGAATCTTGCCGTGTTTAATCTTCTGAATAAGTTGGCTATACTTGGAAAAGAAAATTTCGTAAAGAGCAAGCTCACGGATGATGCTTCTCTTAAAAATAATAGTGACCTCAAGGACTTAATAATAACTGAGTATTTGCTCTACTAAGGAGAATAAGATGGTGAAGAAGAAAATGGCTTCCGCTTCGATGCAGGCGCTTGATTCTAAGATTCAGAAGTACAAGGACATACTAGGTATACACAAAAAAGCCGAAGTAACCTCCGCTGAACCTATTATAAACCCGTCTCAAGAAGTGGGTAATAATGTGGCCTCTACTGTCGATAAACTAGTCGACCGTATTGAAGCGGCGATCAACGAAGTCAAAGAGCTCGGCGACAAACCCGACTCGACTGAGAAGGCCGAGGAACAGGTTCAGGCTGCGTCTGCTTCTACGGAGCAGGAAGTCAAGAAGGAGTCGAGTGAGACGTGGGAAACCACCGTTAAGGATACGTCTAAGACCGAAGAATCTTCTCCTTCGAAGAAGGAAGAAGAGTCTTCGGAAAAAGAGGCGGTTCTCAAGATACGCCGCATAGTTGCGCACTCAACGAAGCTTGCGAAGCTTCAGATCGCGCAGAAGCTCGCTGACGCTCGCAACTTCGAGAAGACCGCGGGTGTCAACCCTACTGCGCTTGCTACTCTCGCCGCGATCCTTGGTGTTGGTGGCGGAGTATACGCCGGCACTCGTAATCCGAATATGATATCGGATATAAAGAATAGGTTTGGTGGCGGCGCGCAGCCTGCACCAGCGCCAGTGGCGCCGGCGCAGACTCCTCGTACGGTTACTCTTCCGATGCCGAATAAGGAGCCTGTCCGCATTCCCGCTAACCCCGAGACCCCGGACAAGTTCTCTCAGGATGCGATCAAGGAATACGATGCGATGTACGACCCGCAGTCACGGGATCGCCTGTTTGATTTCGAGACCGACCCCCGTGCGTTCAAAGGTTCAGACGTCTATGGTGGAATTCCGACCAGCGAGATAAAGGACCTTGAAGCGGTTGACGCCGCGAATCAGAAGAATCGTGAGTCTGGGCTTAATGGCGGGCTTACTGAACAAGAGATAATGGAATACCTCCAGAATGAAGCAGAGCACCAGGGTCGTCAGAACGACGTATCCGCGGCTCGTGACTTCCTGAACTCAGAGAAAGAAAACTTCTATGGTCCTCAGGAGGCCCCTCAGGACACCGAAGAAGGCAGCCTGTTTGATGCCGCTGCTGACCCGGCCTATGCGGAACAGGGTAAGCAGTACCTTAAAGAAGTAGACCCGGAGCAGGAGACGATGTCAAGAAAGCTTGAGTCTCTTGACGACGAAGCCCTCGGCAAACTCGCCCGCACGAATCCCAAGATGCTTGCCGCGTTGCTTGGCGCGTTGGGCCTCACTGGCGCCGGCGCTGGGGCGTACGCCATGACTCGCGGGGAAGATATAAAACCCGCAGTCTCTGACACGGGGACGGAGACCGAACCGGCTGGTGCCGGCTCGGACGATGCTGGTTCGTTGCTCGGCGCCGCTATGGGCTCTAAAGCCGGAGAACCCCAGAGACAGACTCCCGAGATCCCCACTGATATGCTTCGTGAACTCGGCGTAGAGATAGGTGCCAATGGCGAACAGCGCCCGATCGATAACTTCCAAGACCCGAATAGTGGCCAGACTCTGGATTACGATGCCGTGTCTAAGGAGCTCGAGGAGTATATAAAGGGCCAACAGGAAGGCGACACTGGCGTGATGCCGTGGGAGAAGTAATATGAACTTCTATGATACGATGAAGAAGAAGGCGAATGAACAAGTAGCCTCGGACTTAAATACTGTGAAAGCGCTATTGAATACCCAAGGTATTAAGAAAGATCCAAAGTTTTCTGAAAAAGAAAGCAAAGACGTGTACGATTTGTGGAAAAATGGAATTGAGAATTTTAGTAATAACCCAGAACTTCCTCAGGGTGAATTAAATGATATGTTGAATTGGATGAATACTACCGTAGGGGAAGAAAAATCTGGTATGAAACTTGATGGTAAATTCACGGGTAAAGCGCATAATACTACGTACGATAAAGAGTTCCTCCAGCGCGATCCCAGCGCCGGCGTGGTAAAGGCTAACGCGCTCTCCAACGCCGAACTCGGACGCGCTATCAAACGCGCCGTTTATGAAGGTCTTGAAGTCAAAGGCAAACCGAAAGTCAACCAGGATTTCGATGCGAATATGACCGGCGTTATCGAGGCGCTTCATGGGAAAAAACCCATGGAAAAGAAAGAGGCGCTAGTCCCTATAGAAGTAGCTGCGAAGATTCTCAAGAACGCCGGTTACAACGACGCCCAAATAACTAAACTACTCGAGATCGTATGCAAGTAGGCAGAAATAATATTCCACTAGAAGAGAATCCTCTTCTTAGAAAGATGTACGAAGACGCCAATACTAAGGCGAACTACGGCGCTCTAACCGGCTCCGTAGCAGGTCTTGGCACTCTTGCTCTGCTACTGAATCAGTGGAGTCAGAGCGAAGCTGAGTCATTACGAAGACTTTCTGAGAAGGGAAAGTCAATCCCGACACGTCTTCATCCTGCAGCCGCTGCGATGGGTGGCGGACTTCTGGGTATACTGGGATATAAGGCGTACCAGAAGTACAAGGAGTGGAAGGCAAGGAATCAGTACTATGTATAATGTATAGTTTTAATTAAAGGAGTTATCTATGGCGAACAACGTGAATTGGGAGAACAAGGCGAAAGAATACGGTTCGTTGCTGAAAGAGGCTAATCAGGTTATTAAAGACCTTAAGTCTCGTATGGAACGGCGCCGGAAGATCGCTGAGCTCGAAGGTGAAGAGAAGGCTACGGCTGAGGCTACTAATGTAGCCGAAACCGCAGCGGAATCCGCTATTGCCGCAGTCGAGTCGTCCGGAATAGTAATTCCAGACGAGAAGAAACCCGAGATTAAGGAAGCGATCGTAGCTGAGGTAACCGCTGAGGTTCCCGCTACCGAAGCTCCTGAGTCGGCGGAAGAAGAGAAGATGGAAGACCTCTCTGAGGATGAGAC
>JBAZMO010000053.1:0-6087 GCA_041649655.1 Patescibacteria group bacterium | reverse complement strand
GTGGAGCTATTAAAATAATTTCAAATTTCCAATTTCCAATGTCAAAATAAATTCTAATTTTCTAATGTTTAAAAATTAAAACATCAAAAATTATTTACAAAATTATAAAATTAAAAATTTAAAAATTAATCATGAAGCTATTATTCTTAAAAGATGTCAAGGGCACAGCCAAACGGGGCGAATTAAAAGAGGTGACCGAAGGTTATGCGATGAATTTTTTATTGCCTAAAAATTTGGCTGTTTTGGCGACAGCGGAGAATCTGGCTAAGAGCGGAAAAGAATTAGACCGGAAAATCAAAGTTAAAAAGACAGTCGTCGACCAATCGCGCCTGCTGGCCGACAGAATCCGCGGCCGAAAAATAGAGCTTAAAGCCAAAGCCAATCCGGCCGGCAAACTGTACGCCGCCATTAACGAAGCCGAGGTCAAGCAGGAATTGGCTCGCTTGGGATTCAATATTAAAAATGCCAAAGTAATCTTCAAAGAGCATATTAAAGAGGCCGGGGATTACAAAGCCGCCGTTGACTTCGGCGGCGGAATTCATTCTGCCATAACCATTTTAGTCCGCGTATGATTGATTTTTTCTTATCGGCCAATTCAACTAGGGGCTCATTGCCTCTTTTTTTTATTTGCTACGTACATTGCTACGTACCTGATTATTAATTAATGATATAATTTATGTCCAAGTACATTTTCGTCATGGGCGGAGTGATGTCAGGCGTCGGCAAAGGCGTCGCTACGGCTTCGATCGGCAAAATCTTGTCTTCCAAGGGATTCAAGGTGACGGCGATGAAAATCGACCCCTATCTTAATGTCGATGCCGGCACGATGAATCCAGTGGAGCATGGCGAAGTGTTTGTCACCGAAGACGGCGATGAAACCGACCAGGATATCGGCAATTACGAACGGTTCCTTGACCAGAATATTTTCCGCGACAATTACATGACTTCCGGCCGGGTTTACCAGGCGGTCATCAGTCGCGAGCGGAATTTGGAATACGGCGGCAAATGCGTGGAGGCGGTGCCGCATATCCCTTATGAAGTCATTGATCGCATCGATCGGGCGCTGGAAAAAGCCGGAGCGGAAATCGTGATCATTGAAATCGGCGGAACAGTCGGCGAATTCCAGAATGTCTTATATTTGGAAGCGGCTCGGATGCTCAAATTCAAGAAGCCGGGCGATGTGGCCTTTGTCATGGTGAGTTATCTGCCGATACCGTCGAAAATCGGCGAGATGAAAACCAAGCCGACCCAGATGGCGGTGCGCGCCATCAATGAAGTCGGCATCCAGCCGGATTTTCTTTTGTGCCGTTCCAGCCATCCGGTTGACGCTCCCCGCCGCGATAAATTGGCGTTATTCTGCAATATCCAGCCGGAAAATGTCGTGTCGGCGCCTGATGTGGACAGTATTTATGACATTCCCGTTAATTTTGAAAAAGAGGACTTGGGCAATAAGATTTTGAAGGTCTTGAATTTGGAGCCGCGCCGGCAGGATCTGATTGAGTGGCGGGCCTTTATCGATAAGATCAATAAGGCCGACGGAACGGTCAAGATCGGCATTGTCGGCAAATATTTCGAATCCGGCGATTTCATTTTGTCCGACGCTTATATCTCCGTCATTGAGAGCTTGAAATTCGCCGCTTGGCACAATAACCGCCAGCCGGCGATTGAATGGATCAATTCTGATTTATACGAGAAAGAACCGGAGCGCTTGAATGAATTAAAAAATTATAATTGCTTGGTGGTGCCCGGGGGATTCGGCAGCCGCGGCATCGAAGGCAAGATTGCCGCGATCCGTTTTGCCAGGGAGAACAAAATCCCTTACTTGGGCTTATGCTACGGCATGCAGTTGGCGACGATCGAATTCGCCAGGCATGTCTGCGGCTTAGTTGATGCCCACACGACGGAAATCAATCCGCATACCATGAATCCGGTGATCCATATCATTCCCGAACAGGCCGAAAAATTGGCCAACAAGCAATACGGCAACACGATGCGTTTGGGCGCTTACCCCTGCGTTCTGAAAGAGGGAAGTTTGGCGCGGGATTTGTATCAAGCGGCAGAAATCTCGGAACGCCACCGCCATCGCTACGAATTCAATCTGGCTTACAAGCAGAAAATGGAGGAGAATGGCTTGGTGTTTTCCGGCAGCAGCCCCGACGGCGAACTGATCGAGATTATCGAACTGCCCAAAAGCGTCCACCCGTTTTTTGTCGGCGCGCAATTCCATCCGGAATTCAAGTCCCGGCCATTGAGGCCGCACCCGTTGTTTCTGGGTTTGGTTAGGGCGGGGATTGGGCAATAGATAACTATCTTAAAAACCCCATTCGCTAAAGCGGACGGGATTTTTAAATTAAGTTGTGGCGTAATTATTGGATGCTGACAATCTGGGCGTATTCCAATTTGCCGGTGAATTTCTTGACTTTTTTCTTGTTGAATTTGACCTTGCCGGTCTTGATGGCAAAAATCGAATCGTCATTGGAGCGCTTGGCGCCGACGCCGGCTCGATAACGCGTGCCGCGCTGACGCACGACAATGGCGCCGGTTTTGGCTGTTTCGCCACCATACAGCTTAATGCCTAACCGTTGCGCATTGGAATCGCGGCCTAATCTGGTACTGCCGCCTGCTTTTTTATGGGCCATATATTTATCAATTTCCTCGCCTCGATTCGTTCGAGTCGAAGCGGGCAATTTTCAATTTCCAATTTTCAATGGTAATCCAATGAAAGGCGGCTATTGAAGATTGAATGAATTAAGAATTATTTGTTCATTATCCACAGCCGATTCCTGCAATAATCAGCTGATTAAATAATATAGAGATATTCTAGCTGATTTTTCGATATTTGTCAATTCGGGGCGGCAATAAACTGGATTTTTGGCGGGGTCTGACGGGGGGTCTTGACAAATTTTGATTACTTTGCTAAGGTTTTATATTAATGAGTACTGCATTAATAATGCACCTTAAAAATTGGCTTAATTGATATAATTGTAGCGCGTGATTAGATATAGCTTGACCAAAGCCGCATAGCGGCAAGGGAGGACGAAATGCAACTTCATTTAGGCAAACATGATGGCAATGAGGCGACGGCCTTGATTCGTTGGTGCTTATCGCCGGCGGAAATCGCCGCTCTTAAAAAACATTCGAATGTGACTATGGTCATCAGCGTTGTTGATGATTCGGGCAATGAAGAAAGGCGTTATTTTGTGCCGGTAACGGAAATGGCGGCAATGGTCGCTTTTCGAAAACCAGGGCTTCATCGGATTTATGCCGGCGGTGTTTGGGATGGCATGGTCGCGCGTCTGGCAAGAATTTACCAGCGGCATCGCGGTTATAATAATTATAGCGAGTCAATTTTATTTAACGACGAGCTTGGCGGCGGATATTCATATTCGCTGGCCATATTTAATTCTGAGGATTATAAGTCCACTATCAAAATTCAAGCTGAATTGGAGATCGAGGTTGATGCCGGATTTTATGCCGGCGAGCCCTTTGACTATGATTACGTCAATGCGATTTTCCGTAATCCGCCCATTGACCAATGCGAGCATCGCAAGCGGCGTTTTATAGCTCATCCGATTATGCCATTAGCGCTGCTGCTCAATTATCTGATATTTTCTCTTGCGGCTGTGATTACCGTTGTCTTAGGTATGAGAAAATGGATGAATTGGCGATTTTTCCGGCACCCGTTGGATTATTTTGGCCAATGCCCGGTTAACGACCGTCCCGGCGAAAGTTACTCCAGTTTTTTTGCCTATGCCCCTTATAAGAATAAGCCGGCTTGGCGAATTGCCCTCAATTGGCGCTTGCTCATTGTTTATTGCGGCATCGGCTGGCTGGTTTGGAATTTTTGGGCGATGATTAATTTTTCTCTCGTTGGAATCTTGGCATTAATAGCAGCTGCGGTTGTTGGAGTGTTGTTTATCGTGACACTATTTGATCTTTATTTGAAGCCGTGGGTTTCAAATAAAATTAATCAGGCAATCAAAGATGTTCATGACCAAGACCTTGATCGATTGGATTGCTCCCTGGTGCCGGAGAATGTCACTTATGATAATTTGGAACGCAAATCGCTCCGGCTGCGTTTCAACGGCATAAAAGCCAAAGTTTGCCGGCCCTTTGCTGGAAACTGATATCAATTATCAATCCTAATCGCACTTTAACGCCGACTCAGCCGAGTCGGTTTTTTTATTGGTTTAATGTGTATTGGCTGGATTTACTCCGTTAATAATGCTAAAATCCAATTATGGATTTACTAGCCAAAGCCAAAAAACTGCCTCTGACCCCAGGTGTTTACGAGTTTATCAACGCTAAGAGAGAGATACTCTATATCGGCCGCGCCACGTCCTTGCGCCGCCGAGTTTTGCAGTATTTCCAAAAACGGCTCGAACCGCGCTTGGCGGAAATGGTCGGCCTGGCTGTTAAATTAAAAACTATTGATACTGAGACGGTTTTGGAGGCGATTATTTTGGAAGCTAATTTAATCAAAAAACATTGGCCCAAATATAATATCAAGGATAAGGATGACCGATCTTTCAATTACGTGGTTTTCGCCCAAGGCGATTATCCGCGGCCGATAATTATCCGCGGCCGTGAATTGAGCCGGTTTCCCCGGGGCTCGGCTAAGATTTTCGGCCCCTTCCAGAATGCGGCGCTTTTGAAAAACACTTTAAGGGTGATCAGGCGGATATTTCCTTATTCCACTTGTAAACCTAATTCCGGCCAGCCGTGTTTTGATTATCAAATCGGCTTATGCCCGGGAACCTGCGTCGGCCGGATTACGCCGGCCGAATATCGGCGCAATGTCGCCAACATCATTAAAATTTTCGAGGGTAAGAAAAAACAGCTGATCAAGGCCCTGGAAAAAACCAATCCAGAGTCCGCCATTGGCTTAAAACATATTAGTGATGCGGCCCTGATCACCAAGGATGAATTAGTCGGGACTGGTAATATTGGGAGAATCGAGGCCTATGACATTTCGCATTTTGCCGGCCAAGAGGCGGTCGGCGCGCTGGCCGTGTTCATCAATGGCGAGCCGGATAAATCGGCTTATCGCTTATTCAATATCCATACGCCGGCCGGCGATGACTTGCGCGCGCTGGAGGAAATGATTACGAGGCGGCTGAATCATCAGGACTGGCCGTTGCCGGATGTTTTCGTTATCGACGGCGGCCGGCCGCAAATTGATTTTTTGAAAAAAATGTTCGCTAAGCGGCGGCTGGCCAAGCCGCTGGTCGGCCTATCCAAACTGGCCGGCGACAAATTGGTTTATCCGGCCGGAGCCGGCCGGGACTTTAAGATTTTGGCGGAAAACGCCAAGCCGATTTTTCTGCGGGCTCGCGATGAAGCGCATCGTTTCGGCAATTCAGCCAGAAAAAGGAAATTGGCCAATCGTTTTAAAAAGGGCTGATATTTTGCGTCTTGGCTGATTAATGTGGTATAATACGCCTGACTAAAACAACAAATTATGGAACAATCACTGACAGTCGGCGCTAAGCCGAAAATAATTACGATCGTGCCGTTAATAAAAAGCACTTTAGCTGATTATCGCCGGCATTGGAAAAAATTCGCTTATTTGCTTTTAATCCCGTTGGTTTTATCTTATTCGGGCAGCTTGATTTCTTTCTTGGTCGGAAAATTTTATGTACCCGGGACTTGGCCGGCGTTGATTTTTGCTTTGTCGTCAGCGGCAATATTGGCGATAATCATAATTTTTATAATTTTTTACGTCCGAGCTTATACCGCCCAGTTCTTATTAGTTGGCGACTTATCCCAAGCGGTCGATTGGAACAACTTGCGCGATTGGTATCGCCGAGCCGCTCCCTATTTTTGGACGGTCATTGCCATTTCTTTGGTTTACGCCCTGTTGGCGCTGATCGGCTTAGTCCTGTTCATAATCCCCGGCGTTATTTTCGGCGTTTATTATTGTTTCACTATTTATGCCGCCTTATTCGAGAATCATAAATTCGAAGGATCGTTCGGCCGGAGCCGCGAATTGGTTCGCGGTTATTGGTGGGCGGTCTTCGGGCGTTTTTTGGCTGGCGGCGCCTTGGTTTACATCGCCTATGTCATTATCGGCGGTCTGTTTGCCGG
>JBAZMO010000052.1:0-6221 GCA_041649655.1 Patescibacteria group bacterium | reverse complement strand
CCCCAAATCAGCCAATGACGGCACCTTCAACGGGATATACCGCAAAGCGGCCGACAAAAAACCGCGCTGATAGAAAATCGTCACCTTGAATCGCAAATTCTTATCAAAAGTGTAAGAAATGACTACTTCCTTTTCCGCCTTCAATTTCTCTTGCTGAGCCGCAGTCAAAAAAGCCCCGGCCAGCTTTTCCATATACGGCTGAGTGACGATGTCCCGGCTTTCCAAATACCTCAATTCATGGCCGATCCGCAGAATCGGATAATTGCCAACCGAAAAATGAAGGTCGCTGGCGCCGGATTTGATCGCTTCGGCTAGAATATCCTTTATCAATAAATTTTGGCTGGCATCCATAGGTTAAGAAATTAAGAAATAAAAAATAAAATGTGATAATTACGAGTATTGTTTATGGTTTTCATTTCTCGTTGTCATTCCGACCGGAGTCCCGCCTTGGCGGGACGCAGTGGAGGAATCCCTTGAATTTATTTGAAATACTAATTTAAATGCAATTAATGCAAGGGATTCCTCCATTTCGCTTCGCTACAGTCGGAATGACAACAATAAATGACAACAATATTAGATTAGTTAAAAGTATAAACAACACCTAAGAATTTAACAAGTAAGAGATGATTAATTGATTAATTTTTTGATTTTTTCCACCACTTCCGACGGCATGAAATGGGCTTTGATCAGAAAATCGGCGGCGCCCAATTTCAAGCCCCTCTCAACATCGGCCTTCTGGCTCAAATTAGTCAAAAGGATAACCGGGATGTCTTTGGACTTACTGTTGCTTTTCACTTCTTTCAGAATATCAAAACCGCTGATTTTAGGCAAAACCAAATCCAACAGGATGATATCCGGCTGATCTTTTATAGCCGCGTCCCGTCCGCGCTCTCCGTCATAAGCGACAGCCACTTTGAAGCCCTCCAAGGTGAACTTGGTCTTATACAGATCCGCCAGAAAAACGTCATCCTCAATAATTAAGATATTGGCTGTTTTATTTTTCGACATATTAATAACGATTTATTTATTTATTAGATTCTGTGGTGTTATTTATAATTTTTTATTTCTTGTTGTCATTCCGACCGGAGTGAAACGGAGTGGAGGAATCCCTTGAATTTATCTGGGATGTTAGTTTTTGAATACAATTAATGCAAGGGATTCCTCTGCTCGCCTTGAGGCTCGGTCGGAATGACAGCAATCAAGACCAGCTAGGCCTGCGTAACGCGCATCACTTCATCGACTGAGGTCAGCCCCTGCAAGGCCTTGATCAAGCCGTCCTGCATCAGGGTGACGTATTTCTGTTTGGAAAACTGACTGCTGATCGACTTGGAATCGAATTGCTCTTTAGCGATAATATCCCTTAACTCCGATCCCACTTCCAGCATTTCGCCGATAACCGTCCGGCCGGAAAAACCGGTATGGCCGCAAGCCGGGCAGCCGCGGCCGCGATAAAACTTGAATCCGCCCTTCGCCCCTCCCAGATATTCCTCGGGCACGCCGGCTAATTCTGTTTTGATGCGATCAGCCAGCTGCGGCGGCAATTCAATGGTCTCCTTGCATTGCTGACAAATGCCCCTGACCAAACGCTGGGCCATGACCAAATTCAGCGTCGAAGCCAGTAGAAACGGCTCAGCGTGCATATCAATCATGCGGGGAATAGCTCCCCAGGCGTTATTAGTGTGCAAAGTGGAAAAAACCAAATGCCCGGTCAAGCCGGCATGAATGACTAATTCAGCCGTATCGTTATCGCGGATTTCTCCGACCATGATGACATTGGGATCTTGGCGCAGAATCGCTCTTAAGCCATCGGCGAAAGTGAAACCGACCTCGACATTGATCTGCGATTGATTGACGCCTTCGACATAATACTCAATCGGATCTTCCAGGGTGGTGATATTGACCGCATCGCCATGGAGCATATTCAAAATGGAATACAAAGTGGTCGTCTTGCCGCTGCCGGTCGGTCCGGTCAATAGGATGACGCCGAACGGCCGAGTGATATTGCGCTGCAAAATTTCAATATGATAAGAAGAAAAGCCCAATTCGGCTAAAGTCGGCACGCCGGCGGCAGTGTCCAAAACGCGGATCACCACTTTCTCTGAATTCAGCATGGGCAGGACTGACACGCGCAGATCGACATCATGGCCGTCCAGATGCGAACGGATGCGGCCGTCTTGCGGCACCCGGGTCTCATCCAGCTTCAAATTGGCCATCACCTTGATGCGGGAAACCACCGCGTTGTGCAAATAAGCCGGCAAAGACAAAGAGGTGTGCAAAACCCCGTCAACGCGATAACGCACGCGGCTGTCCGTCCGGCCGGGTTCGATATGGATATCCGAGGCCTTGCCGTCAACCGCATTCTTAATGATGACTGAAACGATCTTAGCGACCGGGGCCGTCTTGATTTTTTCCTCCAACTGCTCTTGGCTGACCGGAGCCAGCTCGCGCTCTTTGGAGGCGAATTTTTCCTCAGCCGACTCTAAGGCGGTTGTCAGCTCAATCTTAGAACTGCCGTATTGCGACAAGGCGCGGCGAAAATCAGCCAGCGAAATCGCATAATAATCCACCTGCCAGCCATTACCTTGAGCCAAGAAATCGATCGCCTCGTGCGCCAAAAAATTGCCCGGATCGACTAAGCCGACCTTGGCCCGATTATTCTGGAAATCAAAAATGATCGCTTGATAATTTTCCGCCACTTTCTGCGGCAAAAGAGTCAGCGCCGCCTGAACCGCCTTGGTCTCCGTCAGATCAGCTATCGGCAAAGAATAAATTTTGCCCTTGGCGGCAGTCAATTCCGGCTCGTTAATCAGCCGGCCGTCAACCAGGATTTCCTCCAGATCGCGATTATTCTTTTCAGCTTTAACGGCCGCCGCCTCGAATTTATCGGCGTCGATCAATCCCTGGCCGATCAGATAATCCTTCAATTGTTCTTGATATTTTAAATTAGGCATAAACGATTACTGAGTGACCGGCAGACATAAAACTGTCGAAGTTGCCGTCATCGTCGGCAAGGCAACGGCTCGGCGATTAAAAGGATTACCCCGATCGGCGCTCAAACCGACCGATAGGGACAGCCAATTGCCGCAAGCATTGAGCTTCTTGATGGCGTCCATTATTTCCAGATCAACAACCTTGAATTGGCCGAGATTAGAACTGTAAGTTGCCGTGACCGCCCGATTACCGATCCAATAAGCATAACCGAAACCGGCCATAGCCAACAAAATTAAGATTATAGCGGCCAATACGAATTTGTTGATTTTTTTCTCCTGATCAGCCATAATTTATTGCTTATAATAATACACGGTCAAAACCAAATCATAAACCGGCGACTTGGCGTCAAAATTGACCGAATTGACATCGATTATCATCAGCGACGATTCCATCAGACCGAACAACCGCCTTAATTCGGCATAACCGCCGCCGTTGATTTTCAGGCGGACAATGACTTTGCCGACATGATCAACAGTTGCCTTAGAGCCGGAAACGGCTTTGGCCTCCTCCAAATCGATATTATTGATAACAAAGCCGGCTCGCTCGGCGATTGCCGTCAATTGGGCGACCAGCGCCGAATCCTCCAAGCGATCAGGCAAGGCCGCCTTGAGCAATTTGGTCTCTAGGGGCGTCGGCTGGAAGATTTTGGCGGAAAATTTCTTAGAAAGATCCAAATCGCTCTGAGTCGCAACAATCTTGCCGTTCAATTCTTTCAATAAATCATAATTTTCCCGATAAGCGGCCACGGCCGGATTAAGCACGAAAAAATAACCGATTGCCAAAACAGCCAAAGAGACCGCCGCCAAGAAAGGCCAACGGAAGTGACCGAACAGAACTGCCAAAACTGAAGATTTTTTTTGAGACGGCTCCATATTTATTCGGCTTGGGCGATTCTCTTGAACAAATCGTCCTGTAAAGTCAGCCGCAGTTGGAAACCGACGCCGATCACGCCGGCTTTATTGTCGGAAACCAATTGGGCATTGATCAATTTAGCGGACTGCAGAAAATCATCGGCGCTCTGGAAAACGGCTAACTGGCGGGCCAGAACATCATAATCGGCGGCCACGCCCGGCAGAATCAGCGCGCCGGAAGCGTCAGCGGTCAAACTGCTGTAATAAACGCCGTCCAAAGTATATTTCTCCAATTTATCAAAAAAATTATTCCAAATTATTTTTTCAGCCAAAAGCTTCTTAATGACAGCGATGCGATCGGCCAGCAGATTATTCTGCTTCTCACGGACGATGAAATCGCCGATTTGATTCTCTAAGCCGTCGAATTCTTGCTGTCGAGCCGACAATTCAGCCTTCAAATCATTCTGCAATAGCAAAACCGCCGCATAACCCAAAGTAATCAGCATCACCGGCAGCAAGACAGCGATAATCAATTGCTTGGTGGTCCGATTGCCATCGTCTTTAAAACGAATTGCCAACTCCCGCGGCAAAAAATTGATATTAACCTCGGACGTCTTTTCGCGCTTGTCCGCCAAATGATAGGCCGGGCTGCCAGCTTCGCTCTGAGCCGGCTTCGGCTCGATTTTCTTCCCCGGCTCGGCCTCTTTGGCTGGAGCGGTCTTCGGGGCAATCACTTCGGGAATCAGCATGGCCGAACGGAAATCAACGCGTTTTTTATGGCCGCCGCCGAATAACCCTTTAAAAATTTCCCACCAGCCATCTCCCTCATCAGCCGGCTGATGAGCGCTTATCTCTCGACGCGGCAATTTATCCGCCGGCCAAACATCTTTGATTTTAACCGATTCCTTAAGGCCGGCGGCTGTTTCGGAATAAGCCGCGGCTTGCCTTATGGCTGCCGGCTTAATGATTGGATCATTGGCCCGACTGAAATCGACAATCGGCGAAACCGGACGGCCGAACAGGCCGGCCAGCCAGCCGGCTTTATTTTTTTTCTGCTTGGCAACCGGCGCGGGCGCCGCTTTTTTGATACTCTTGCCGGCCGACAACAAATCAATCTCTTGCGCGCCGACACTCTCGCGAGCCGGTTCAGTCAGCTTCATCGTCTCCATCGGCTTAGCTGGCGGCCTGACAGAACCGATCCAAGATCCGCCGCGCAACTCCTTTTCAGCCCGATCCGGTTCCGGCAAACTCAATTCAATCTCAATGCCGGCTGGCTGCTTTTTCAGCTTGGCCTGCTCTTGCTCTTCTTTATTTCTCAGATCTTCCGGTAAAAGATTGGGATCCATAATAAATTAACTATTCTATCTCGCGCATCGCCAAACCGACGGCTACGGCAAAACGGGAGCCGACGCGATCCAAAACCGGCTTCAAGTCGGTCGGAAAGATGACTTTGGCGAACGGATCGCCGATATGGCAATTAATATTGAAAGCGTTGGACAAATAACCGGACAAATGGCCGATCAGCGAAGTGCCGCCGGTCAGAATCAATTTTTCTATTTTTTTCTGATTGCTTTCGTTAAATAAATTGATGGTATATTTGATCTCGTTAAGAATCGGCGCAAAAGACCGCTCCACGGTCTGCGGCAAAGAATTTTCCGAGGTCTCCAGATCCAAGGACAAATCCTGCTTGAATTGTTCCGCCCGATCCAAATTGACATTCAAAGCGGTGGAAATCGCCTTGGTAATCGACTGGCCGCCCAATTCCAAAGAACGGGTCAAAAGGGGCACGCCGCCGGATACGACCGTCAAACTGCTGGTCAAGGCGCCCATGTCGATGATCATGACTGTCGATTTATCGGTGCCGACCAAAGAGCGGATCAGCGCGAAACTTTCCGTTTCCAAACTCAGCAAACTGAGCCCGGCTTGTTGGAAAATCCCGACATATTTCTTAATCAGATTCTTACTGGCGCCGGTCAGCAAGATCCGGACATTTTTCTGCGATTTGGAAAAAATCTTCTTGAACGGATTCGCCTCCTGGCTAATGGATTGATTCGCGCCGATTTCTTCCGGAACTCCGGTTCCCGTCTGGAATTCCTCAATTATCTTCCAATCAAGAATGATTTCCTCCAGCGGCAAAGGAATTATTTTTTTCGCTTCCCAACTGATCGCCGCCGCCAAGTCCTTCTTATTCAGAGCCGGCAAAGTCAGAATGGAAGTGAAGACGGAAAAATTAGGCAGAGCGGCCACGGCCTTGATCGAGGAGGTTTTGGATTTTTTCAGAATATCTTTCAGAATCGTAGCCGCTTCGCCGGCATCATTGATCAGTCCGGTTTCGCTGATGCGGGCCGGGCTTTTTTCCGTAAAACCGTAAGTGGCGAG
>JBAZMO010000051.1:0-6251 GCA_041649655.1 Patescibacteria group bacterium | reverse complement strand
GGAATCTTCATGTAGGCCGTGAGCTCGGCAAGGGCCGGAAGATCAAGGACATCCTCGGGGAAATGGCCATGGTCGCCGAGGGCGTGGACACGGCATTAAGTGTGCACCAGCTTTGCGAGCGCGAAAACCTGCACCTGCCGATCATGGGCGAGGTCTACAATATGCTCTTCCAGGACAAGGCCCCCAGCGAAGTGGTTGCGACGCTTCTTTCGCGCACGCCGTATGAAGAATGGAAAGCTTTCGACCTCAACTCTTTTCAGGAAAAAACCGCCAGGAAAAAATAAACCGTTCTTCTGTCATAAAAAAAGCCACGAGGGGAAACCCCCGTGGCTTTTTTATTGTTCTTTAGCTGTTATGCCACTGGCTTCATATCGATCGAAGACACTTCGATCTCACGGCCCTTGTTCCCGGAAGCCCGAGGGAAAATATCATCCCAATGCACCGTCAGGCTGACCGTGAACGCCTGGGAATACGTGGTGTAGGTTCCGTCCACGGAAGAATTGAGAAGCGCCGCATTTTCCGCCACACTGTTATTGATACGCCGCCTGAAATAGAACGAATTGTAATAGCAAAAGTCTGCGGTAAGGTGTTTGTTGATTTCATAGCCTGCGCCGAGACTGATGGCCAGGTGATTTGCGTCCGCGACCGAAGGCGCGAACGATGTCTTTGGAACGGGTGTCCAGTAGAAACGGCTCCCGCCGCGAAGTGTCAGTTTTTTCGTGAGTTTATGGCTTGCGGCGAGCTGAATGCCGAAACCATCCCCCCAATCTTTATTAGACATACGTATATTGTTTAGAACTGTATTATCAAGCGCGTCGGCAGCGGGGTCTGTCACAAAATAAAGGCGTCTGTTCGTGTGCCAGTGGGACCAGCTGAAATCCGCTTCATAATGGGTCTTCCCGGTCGGCTGATAAGCATAGGCCCACGTCATGTTCATTGGCAGGGAAAGTTTGGTATGGACCCCGGTTTCAAAATTATGAAGGCCCTGTCCGCCTATGCCGGAGAAATCGGAGTTTTCGACTTTTGCCAGCCCGCTGGTTTTCACGACCACCGGACTCCGGAAATAATAACCCAGGCGGTGTTTTGGGGTCAGTTTGACCAGGGTGCCCATTTGCCATCCCCAGTGATTTCCCGACGTATTGAGCCGCACCTGTCCGTCCGAGGTGTTCACTCCGCCTGCCATCGTAACAAGGTTGTTGGGATAAGCCTGGATCCCGCCGAAATCAGAGACCCGGTACCACATGGGACCGCCGCCAATGGAGATCTTGTCGGTGATCTTGCAGGCGGCCGTGGGTTTGATGGTGTACATCTTGAGGTAGTTTCTCCATCCCGTGTAATGGACCGCCGGATCACTGGATCTGTATTTATTCATAAGACCGAACGGAGAATCAAATCCGACACCAAGGCCCAGTCGGTCGCCGAAGATCTTGCCGGGATTGATCGTCACATAACCGGTCGGAACAAGATTGAGCGTTCCGGAACTCCGTGTATCGCCGGTGACATTATTGGCCTTGAATGTCATAAGGCTGATGAAACTGGCGTCTCCCTGGACTTGCACGCCCGGGAGGTCTGCGATACCGGCCGGGTTGTACGAAATGGCCGCGGGTTCATCCGGCGTGGCCGTTACCGCATTTCCCATAGCCAATGACTTTGCGCTGAAGGAAGCGTTCTCAAATCCTCCGGAGCCGACCGCGAAAGCGGAGGCAGGGGTCATGGAAACAAAGGCAATAAGGATACCGGCCGAGAAGATTTTCTTCATCATGAGATGGAGCCCATTGACAAGGTGCAGAATCTGCGTGTTCTGAATACATTCAATGCAAGAGAAGACAGTATTACAGCTCTTGGCAGTTTATCGAACCCTTCGGACACTTTCTTCAGTTCTATTTGGGTTTCTTGCGCCGTACTCTGTATCCCAAACACCATATGTATCCCAATATCTATCATTAGTAGACTTTAAACATCTCCCGGTAGTCTTTTACAAAAAAATCATATTTTTTTGTTTTCTTTTTGCCACACCGGAGTTATGATTGCGACCGGTTCCGGACATTAACGAAACGTTTTGGGAACAGGCTGACGATGAGTCCGGTGCTGTTCCCGGCTTCGTTTGCTAGAACATGATCGATTTTTTTAGCAAAACAAGGATGCCGTCTTGTTTTGCAGAAAAAAGTCTGGTTTTGAGGAAATGATGCGGAGAAGATGATGAAAAGATCGGTACTTTTCCCGGTCAGGTTTGTCGCTTTTTTTACAGCCGCCGTTTTTACATGGACCCAAACAGTTTTTGCTGTTGGCGAAAGTCCCTACGAACAATATCAGTCCCGTCCTGTCCAGTCTTCTGTTGAAGTCCCGGGCGGCGAGGGAAAAATTTCCAGGCCGGAACGTGCGCCCGACACCAGCCTTGATTTTTTAAGCGGCAAAAATTCACCACTGTCTCTCCCGGAAAAGCCCCGTCAAAATATTTCCATCGAATCTCAAACACAATATGAGGCCGCCGAGTCCTCTTTTGATGATGCGGTTGTGCAGTTCAGCCCTGATTACGCGTCCGCAGTGGTTGTGAAATCCCTGAGTGCTCAGAATCTCCGCGAGCTCAAACGTCTTGATGTTGAGGTGGGGATTGCCGTGATCCGCGGGAAGATCGTGATGTTTACCACCGGAAGCCGCGAGGAACTTCGCGCTAATCCCGTCGTACAATCTATTCTTTCGGAATCGTCGATCATCATCCATACCCATCCGCAAGGGACCCAGGCCACGCCCAGTATGTTTGATGTCTATCTTGCCGGCGAAACCGCCGAGTATTTATTAAGCAACGTCGGCATTCAGGCTTATAACTCAAACGGGATCATCGCTTCGGATCTTTCCGAGGACGATCTGATCGATCTTCTCGAAACAAATCATACACGTGACGTCTCAAGCACCGAAGCCCGCAACGTTTTGAACAGCTTTATTGCAGAAATTGATAAATACAATTCTGATCCGGCGCAGTATTCCGTATATCGTTCCGCCGGCTCCATCACATGGATTGCGGCCCCTTCGAATCCTGACTACGTAGTAACGGTCGTGTATTTAAATGGAGTGTGGGTTGGGGGGATCAAGAGGAACGGCGCGCCTGATTCTGCAGCAAGTATATTTGCCACGAGCAGCAGTAATAATTACCAAGGTGTGTTCGACATTTCTCCGGACGGGAGCACGATTTTTTATGGGATTGGGGACACGATCTATGCCCAGCGGGTCAGTGACCCAAATCAAAAGGTCTCGGTGGCCGGAAGATACACGTCCATAAGTTTCAGGGAAGCGTGGGCGAAACTGACATGGATTTCAAATGGCGTGACATCAACTGCGTGGCTCAACGTTCAAACTGCGGAAACCCGGAATACAGATCCGTTCGCTTTGCCGCCGGGCGGTTCAATTAAGATCAATAATGAAGCCGCGTATACGACGAGCCCCAACGTGACATTAAACCTGGCGATAAATAGCGGGACTTACGGGCTCTCTCAGATGCGTTTTTCCCTGGATGGCGGCGCGAACTGGACGGGCTGGGAAACATACTCTGCAACAAAGAATCTGGCACTTCCCTCCGGAGACGGGACCAAGGAGATCCGGTGTCAGGTTTCTGATACCGCCGGCAATACTTCGATATTTTCAGATACGATCACATTGGATACGGCAGCTCCTGCAATCGTAGTGAACAGCGGAACTCCAACCCTTATTAATACAAGAACTCTCACGATTAACTACACGGCCGATGGCGTCGCGAAGTCAAAAACCTTTTCCGGGTTAGCGGAAGGCGGGAACACGCTTACGATCACGGAAACAGACACTGCGGGCAATCAGGCAATAAAAACCTGGAACGTCACGGTGGATACGACAGCACCTGTGGTTGTAGTGAATGCCGGAACAGCGACTCTTATTAATGTAAGAACTCTCACGATTAATTACACGGCCGATGGCGCCGCGAGGTCAAAGGCTTTTTCCGGGCTGGCAGAAGGCGGGAACACGCTTACGATCACAGAGACTGATGCCGCAGGCAATCAATCGGTAAAGAACTGGAGTGTCACGGTGGACACGACCGCTCCTGTGCTTGCGATCGATCCGGCGACACCGAGTTTGATCAATACCAAAAGCCTGACGGTTAGTTACACTTCCGAAGGGGTCCAGAAGACAAAATCATTCACGAACCTGACGGAGGGCATAAACACACTTACGATTACGGAAAAGGATGATGCCGGTAATCAGACGAATAAGACCTGGAATGTCAGGGTAGACACGTTTGCTCCTGTGGTGGCCATTGATTCTGCGACGCCGGCTATAATTAATACCAAGAGCCTTACCGTCAATTACACAGCTGATGGCGTTTCAAGATCAAAGGTCTTCGAAGGGTTTTCGGAGGGTGAGAATATTCTTTCGCTCACTGAAACCGATTTGGCTGGAAACGAGACCGTTAAAACGTTAAAGGTGACGGTCGACACGATCCCGCCAGTTCTTGTTATTACCTCAAAGACGATCCTTGCCAGAGATCCAGGCTATTCTCTTTATTATACGGTAGACGGTAATGCCTCTGTTGTGTTTCGTGCTCTTGTAGAAGGCTTGAACACTCTAACAGTGACTTCAGCGGACCTTGCCGGAAATGTTGCTACTGCAAGCATAAATGTTACGTTGGATACCACAGCGCCGACGGGTTCAATCGACGTCAATTCCGGTGCCCAATATGCCAACTCTCGGAGCGTGATATTGAATCTTTCTGGAATGGACACCGGTAGCGGTATGGATAGGATGAGCTTTTCGACAAATGGCGTAAACTGGACTACTGCGGAAGGATATGTTGCGACAAAAAACTTCACACTTCCTTCAGGAGATGGCAATAAGACTGTGTATGTGAAGTACTACGATAAGGCGGGAATTGCGAGTCCTGTATATTCAAAATCAATCCTGCTGGATCAAACCGCTCCGACCGGTTCAATCGATATCAATTCCGGAGCTCAATACACATCTTCCCGGAGTGTGACATTAAATCTTTCAGGAGCAGATACAGGCTATGGTGTTGATCGAATGAGTTTTTCAACAGATAGTGTGACCTGGACCCCGCCAGAAGCGTATTCTTCAACGAAAGCCTTAACACTTCCCCCTGGTGACGGCAATAAAACCGTGTACGTAAAATATTATGACATGGCCGGGAACGCAAGTGCCCGGTATGCAAAGTCGATCCTGGTCGATCAAACTGCCCCGACGGGTTCAATGAATATTAATTCTGGGGCTGCTCATACCGTATCCTCGACTGTAACACTGTCCCTTAACGCGGAGGATGCGGTCTCGGGTATCGGACAGATGCGTTTTTCCATTGACGGGGGCACAAGCTGGACGGCATGGGAAAATTATGCTGCCACAAAATTGCTTACGATTTCTGACGGGAATGGAGAAAAAACGGTTTGTTTTCAGGTCCAAGATAAAACCGGGAATTTTTCCGAAGTTTATTCCGGCAAAATCATACTTGATACAACGCCCCCGGTTATCGTCTTAAATGCCTCGACTCCAAGCCTTATTAATACAGGGACCCTTACCATCAGTTACACGGTTGACGGTCTTGCGGAAACAAGATCTTTCTCCGGCCTCCCGGAAGGGGAAAATACCCTGGTCGTTACCGAGGCCGATGTTGCAGGAAATCAATCGAGCGCGCAATGGACAGTGACCGTGGACGCATTGCCTCCCGTGATCGGGATTGCTTCTCCGGTGATTTACACGCAACAAAATGTCTATGAATTATTTTATACCGTTGACGGAGTGGAAAAGCACGTCATAAAGACCCTGCAGACAGGAGAAAACCTGATCACGATTTCGGAATCGAATGCTTTTGGAAATAAGACAAATCAAACAGCCAAAATTTATCTGGATGCCCAAGCGCCTGCCGGAAATCTGAAAATCAATCAAGATGATTCTGAGACTGATTCCAGGATCGTTATTCTCTCGGCAGAAATGAATGATGCAACACCGCTTGCCAGCATGCGGTTTTCTACCGATGGCGGTGCTCATTGGACGACATGGGAAACCTATCAGAGTTTCAAGACACTCGAACTGCCGGTCGGGGAAGGGACTAAGACGGTCTTGTGCCAGGTAAAAGATTCGGCAGGGAATATCGGCGGTTTTTCCGACACGATTTTTTATACAACGACCCCGCGGCGACCTGTTGTGACAATCACTTCACCGAATGGAACGGATCAGGAACTTTATACCCTTACCTACACAGTTAATGGAGAAGCCCG
>JBAZMO010000050.1:0-6718 GCA_041649655.1 Patescibacteria group bacterium | reverse complement strand
GTCGAAGCAATAACTTTAAAGCCGGAAACGGCAGCCCGATCGATCAGCTCGAACAGGGTATAATCAACGATTGGACTGTCTTCGCTATCTTCATGCGAATGCAAATGCAACGAGGCCTTGACTTTCATATTGATCATGATTGATTTATGAAATTCATCATACCATACATCACAACAATTCGACTAATTGCTTGAGGCCGGAGCATTACCGCCAACTGCCTGAGGCATTTGAGCGGTAGCCGGTCTGATCTGGATTGATTGGGCTGTCACGCTGCCGTCAGAATTAGTTTTGCCGGTCACCATTAATGTTTCACCGACCGTTAAATCGCTGAGCGAACCGGCGACAAACTTGCCGATTTCGGTAGAATCGGAAAAAAATACGATTTTTGAACTGCCATTTTTGTCTTTGACTGTGACGCTTTTATCATCAAGCGAAATAACATCGCCATTGACGAATCCGGCTCCTTGGGCGCCGGGCGATCCGATCCCGGCTCCTGGGGCGCGGCCGGCAAGATTACCCTGGCCGAAAGCTCCGGCCGATCTCTTTGAGCCGGCATATATCGTACCGCCGTAAAACGATCCGGCGCCGACAATAATAATCGCGATAATCGCCGCAATAATGATTGGCATTTGATTTCCGCCCTGACTAGCCGTTGATTCTGACATAGTTTTAATGTTTATTTATTAATGATTATTGATATCTTAAGGCATCGATCGGATTCAATCTGGCAGCGCGCTTAGCCGGATAATAGCCGAAAATAATACCGATTAAAGCCGAGATTCCGAAAGCCAGCAAGACAGAACTCCAAGTAACGGTCGTCGTCATACTGGCAAAAATACTGATTAAATATGACGCCAGCCAGCCGATTATGATGCCGATTATGCCGCCGACAAATGTCAAAGCCACTGACTCAGCCAAAAATTGGCTGCTAATATCGCCGTTTTTCGCCCCCAAGGATTTCCTTAGGCCGATCTCTCGGGTTCGTTCAGTGACAGTCGTGAGCATCATGTTCATAATGCCGATACCGCCGACAATCAGCGAAATGCCCGCAATAGCGCCCAACAGATAAGTCAAAGTGGCGGAAACCGATGACATTGCGCTTAACATATCCGCCTGATTCATAATGCTGAAATCAGCATTGGCAACATCAGAAATACTATGGCGGGACAGCAATAAATCGGTTATCTGTTGTTGGACTGCAGTCATCAAATCTTCCGAAGCCACCTGCACATTAAGATTGCTGACGGCCTTATTGCCGGTAAAATACTGCTGAGCCACGCCGATCGGAATATAAATCAAATCATCAGAGCTGCCCATAGTGCTGCCGCCCTTGGACGCTGTCACGCCGATAATCGTAAACTCCTGGCCGCCGATTCTCAATTTCTGGCCGACAGGATCAATGTTTTCACCGAATAGATTATCACGCGTCGTCGGCCCGATAACCGCTACGCGGGCATTGGAGTTGACTTGGCCCGCTCCGAATAATGAGCCAAGATCAGTTATAATGCTCTTGATGGCAAAATAATTTTCATCCACGCCATAAATGCTGGTGTTGGTATTAGTGCCTTTAGCTGTCACTTGTTTGCGCGAAGTGACTGTCGGCGCAATCGCTGTTACGCCGCTGACATTATCCATAATCGCCGCCGAGTCCTCTATGGTCAAAGTCGTGGCTTCGCCCAAGCCGCCGCGAACTATTTCTCCGGCGCGCCGTTGCGAAGCCGGGGAAATGACTAAAAGATTGGTTCCCAATGATTCAATACTGCTAGTAATATTGGCAGTGGCCCCCTGGCCGACTGAAATCATGGCAATGACCGAAGCAATGCCGATAACAATGCCCAAAATCGTCAGCGCCGATCTGGATCTGTTGGAAATCAAAGAAAAATATGTTTCTTGCGTTAAGTCGGAAAATAGCATAATTATTTGATTTTTTCATCGCTGATAATGCGGCCATCTTTCAATTCGATGATCCTGTCGGTATGCGCCGCCACCTCGTGCTCATGCGTGATCAGGATAATCGTATGTCCGAAATCCTTATTCAGCCGCCTGAAAGTATCCAGTACGATCTCGCCGGTTTTAGAATCAAGATTGCCGGTCGGCTCATCCGCCAAAATTATTTCCGGATTATTGATCAGCGCCCGAGCAATGGCGACGCGCTGCATTTGTCCGCCGGATAATTGATTAGACAGATGATCCCAGCGATTTTCTTCCAATCCGGCAGCCCTGAGAGCATTAGCGGCTTTTTCTGGCCGCGACTCTTTAGGCACCTTGGCATAAATCAACGGTACCATGACGTTGCGCCTGACGGTCGAACGAGACAATAAATTGAATGACTGAAAAACAAAACCGATTTTCTTGCAGCGGATTTCCGCCAATGACTCATCGGACAAGCTTGAGACGTCTTGTCCGTCAAGAAAATATCGGCCGGCGCTAGGCCTGTCTAAAGCGCCTAAAATATTCATCAGGGTCGATTTGCCTGAACCCGACGGTCCGATGATAGCGACATACTCGCCTTTATCGATGCCAAAATTTATGTCAGACAAAACCGCCAATTCGTTGTCTTCGCCCATTTGATAGGTTTTGCCGATATTATCGCATTTAATCATAAAATATCAATTATAGCCCCATCATCATGCCACCTGATGGCCTGTTATTGCTAATTGATGTTTTAGCAGCCGCCTTATTCGTAGCCGTGACTATTTGTGTTACTACCTCATCGCCATCACTGATTCCGCTTAAAATTTCTGTCATCGTATCGCTGGTCAAACCGACGGTAACAGTTTTATTTTGCGGCGCGCCATCGACTAGCACCTGGACATAATTAGTGCCATCGCTGGCTGATTTGACGGCCGAGCTGGGAACTTGCAAAGCGTCCGCCTTAGAGTCGATCACAATGCTGGCGCTGGCGGTCATGCCGGATTTGATCTGATCATTTTGTGAATCAAAAGCGATTTTAACCGCATAACTCGCCACGCCTTGAGTGACAGTGCCCAGCATATCCATATCAGCCACCGACCCGGCGACTGTTAAATCAGTGATGGCATCAAAAGTTATCATCGCCTTTTGGCCGACTTTGACCTTAGCCGCATCCACCTCGTTAAGAGACAGATTGGCAATTTTTTGGGTAGTTATTAAAGTAATCGCGCTGGCGCCGGAAGCGACCGTATCCCCTAAATTTATCGCCACATTGGCCACTACGCCGTCAAAGGGCGCCTTAATCGTATAATTGGCATATTGCTCCATGGCATCAGCTAAGGAATTCTGTTTTTGTTGTACGGATAATTGCGACGATTTTAAATCAATAGCGCTAGTGCCGGCTTGCAAATCGGCCAGTGAAAGCGTTTTTTCATTAATTGTCCTATCAGTATTGACCAGGGTTGTGCGATTATTAGTCAAGGTTGTTTTTATAGCCAGCAACGCGTTGGCATGGGAACCGGTCTTACTGATATAATCCGCTAAACTGGTCTGCATGGTTTTGACTGAAGAAAAAATCGTCCAATTACTATCCGTGCGATAAGTAACCCAGCTGTCCAATAAATTGCTTTCACTCTTAGCCGATTGAGCCATTGACTTCGTCGTTTCTAAGGTTTGGTCTAGCAAAGCTTCAATTATAGTGGTATCGGAAAATCTGGTTGCGATTTTATATGCATCAAAATTCTTATCATACGCGGCGCGCGCTATGTTATAGTCGCTCGCCGCGCTAACCTGCAGAGCGCTGATCTTTTCCCTGTCGGCGGTATCGATTGAATTCAATAAAGCGGCGGCGTTATCCTGGCTGCCGCCGACCGTCGGCTCGGACGTACCAATGCTTGAGCCGTATTGGACTTCGTAAAGCCCGGCGATAATCGTCGGCAAATCCAAAAAAGCGTCGGAAATAGTGTTATAAGCATCCTCATAGGCCTTGTCAATATTGGCCTGGGCCTGATCTTTGGACTCTTTCGCTTGCGCTAAAGTATTTTGAGCTTGCGCAAGCGATAAGGCGTCAATCGGCTGAGTCAATTTATCAAGCGATAATTTGGCTGAGTCCAAATTGGCTTGAGCGTCACGCACGGCCTTGGCCGCATCCTTGGCATTAAGCTGGATTAAGACAGCGCCGGCTTTGACCGTCTCGCCCTTTTTTACTTTGATCGCAGTCACCTCGCTTGACGCTTTGGTTTTCAGATCGACTTCGCTGGACGCGGCAACAGTGCCGCTGCCGGAAACGGTTGAAATAATCATATCCTTAGCCGCCTTACTGGTCACATAACTCACCCCGCCAGTTTGGCCGAATAAACTTCCATAGCCGAAATAGCCGCCAATCGCCAGAATAATAATCACAAAACTGCTGATAATTTTATGTTTAAGTAAATAAAGCCAGAGGCCTTTTAATTTCATCATAATAATTGCTTTGATTATTTAATCAGAACAGCCGGAAGACCCGGTCTTGGCGGATTCGGCACCCGACCAAGCATTTCCGCCTCCGGCGGCGCCGGCATCACTCGAATCAACTTAGCTTCGATTTGGCCGGCAGCATTCGGCTCGCCGATAACAACAATGAAATCATCGATCTTAAGGCCGGAAAAACCGATCGAATCGCGAAAACGATTAATCACTGTTTTCTCATCAATCAGGATGACTTTCTCCAAATTATCCGGCCCCTTCGTGACAATCGTTGACCCGTCCAATTTGATGATCTGGCCAATCGAACCGTGCGCCTCAACAAAATCCCGCTCGCCGAAACCGGCTGCAAAACCGCCGCGCGGCCCGGCAAAATTGCGATGGTAATTATCGCCCCACTGGTAAGAAAAATCCGCTTTTTGAAAACCGACCGACATGCCGGCCTTAAAAGCCACCAACATAACGATCAAAACAGCCAAACCGGCTAAAAAGCCATTCAAAGCCCTGGACTGAAATAGATTTTTAAAATTAAATTGCATATTTTAGGAATCAAATAATAATTACTGAATGGCCAAGACCGGCTTGAAAGTGTTCTTAAAATCACGAACCAGCAGCTTTAAGGACTCCAACATAATCCAAACCAAAGTTAAGGAAATGATTACGCTGATAAGCGGCAAGGTCTCTAGCAGGGCCAAGGAAAAACTCTGCCAATAAACGGCGACAATTCCGAAGTCAGAAAACACCAAAGACAAATAATCCAAAAAACCCGAGGCGGCCAGATCAGCTCGCAATAAATTAAACGACGGCCACGAAGCCAGAACTGAAATTAAAAAAGTTCCGGCAAAAAATACGGCCTTCCTTCGGGCGGTTTTTATCTTTTCCCTCTCAATCCGAGCCATAATCCGATTGAACAGATCTTCATCGAATTTTTCTGGCGCTTTATCGCTCATAAGTTTGTTAATTTCCATTGATTGCTGATAATACTAATACGAAAAAAAGATGCCTTTTGGTGCATCTTTGATCAAAATTGGCCAGTTTTAGAGGACTCAATCAGTATTTGCCAATGATTTCTTTAAAATAATCAGCGCCCGGCGATAACGGCTTTTAACAGTGTGCAACGGCTCGCCCAATTTCAAGCCGATTTCGCGGAAGGAAAATCCTTCATGACGCAGCACGACTACTTGGCGGTATTTGCCAGTCAAAGCGGCGATGATCGATTCGGACCGACGGACTGACTCAGCCAATGCCGACTGCTCATCCGGCCGCAGCGCCGAATCAATAAAATTTTGGCTCAAAAAATCCAGACCCGAAGCGGCTTCAAGCTCGGAAAACGGCAGGAGGCGCTTTTGCTTCAGATAATCCAAAGCGGTGTTCTTGGCAATGGTAAAAAGCCAGGGCTTGAATTTCTTATCAGCATCAAACTTGCCGATCTTTTTCCAAACTTTGACAAAAGTATCCTGCGCAATGTCCTGAGCCGCCGCCTTGTCTTTAGAGAATTTTAAAGAAAAAGCAAAAATCTGATTAAGATAACGCTTAATCAAAATCTCCAACGATTGCTCATCGCCGCGCAAATACTCGCCAATCAATTGTTCATCGCTGATTTCCATAAAAATATCATAGCACGATTAAATGATTGCCTCAAGCCCGATGGAAAAGACCTTGAATAAATGGTATAATGAATCCATAAATCGCAACAATGATAAATCAGCTAAAATGATTATTTTTTCCAACGATTACTTGGCTAATCTTCCGGGTTCCAAAAAACAGGCCAAGGGCGGACCGGCCAATTTCGCCAAAAGATTTAAAAGCTTTTTAATGCAGACCGAGGATGACTGCCTTTGGATTGGCTTGATTATTAACTTTAAAAAATCAATAAAACAGCCGAGAATAAAAAAAATCGGCGAAACCGGCGAATCGCTGCGATATTACCGGCTTAATATCCCCGAACGACTAATCAAAAAAATCAGCCGCGCGCCGAAAAAGATAAACGCCGCCAAAGAATTCAAATCAGCCATCGACTTATTGGCCGGTTTGATGAAAAAAACCAAAACCGACGTTATTTTTTTAAACGGCTACGCGCTGTCTAATTGGCTGATTTTAAAAGCGGCGGAAACGGCGGCCATCCCCGTCGCCATCCAGCATGCCGGCATTTGGACCAAAGAACTGGAAATGTATCATGACTTTTACAGCCCGGCGGGACGAAAGATGATGGAGGACATGGAGAAAGAAATAACAAAAATAGCCGCAGCGGAAATCTTTCTCAATGATTGGAGTCGTAAATATTTCAATACTAAAGTCGGCAAGACTGCCGGCGATAAGACGCATATCATTCCGCTGCCGGTCG
>JBAZMO010000049.1:0-6729 GCA_041649655.1 Patescibacteria group bacterium | reverse complement strand
CTGCAAACATTGGAAGGATTAACAACCGGTTGGCCCGAGTTACGGCAGGTTTGCCGCATCTATGAAGAAGAACGCATCCGCGAACAGAGCCACGGCTTGGCCGGACTCTATAATGATTGGCGGGTTTTCTTCGCCCTATATCCTGAGCAGAAAAAACTTTATGATTCTGAGGGCTCTTATTGGTATCAGTGGCCTCAAGGCGAACGCGTGCCTGATGTCCGGCTTCGAATCCGGTCATGGATGAACACACTAACCAGGGATTTCGCCAACAAACGAGTCATGGCGATCTCGCATCACTTGACTAAGCTAGCTTTGCGGGCGAATCTCGAACGCTGGAGCGCCGAGGAATTCCAACGAGTCGATCGCGACGAAAAACCGATCAATTGCGGCGTCACCAAATATCGAGGACTGCCGAATCTTGGCCATAATGGGCACTTCGCTTTGGAGTATTATAATCGGGACTTTTCCATTTACCTCTAACCAACTAGAAGGGAGATCACACTTATGTATGATTACGAGGTAGAGCTTTATTACAAAGATATGCATCCAGACAGTGACGATATTGGCCAATCAGCTGATGTCGGGATACTTATGGCAACTGGATCAGCTGAAATGAATCCGCCGATTAAAGTGGGTGATCTGGTCGAAATGATTACCCCTCAACAAATGCGCCTTGGTGATCAAAAAATCATCTCCGTTGAAGATTTCGGCACGCGTGCAGTGGAAGAAATCCGCTATCTGCACGTCCTTGAACATCTATCAGATCGTCTTCGCGTCTTGGGTTGGGTATTTAGAACAATTGATTATCCCGGAATTTTGTTTCCGACGCGTCATTTTTGCAAGCTATGATCAAACCCCGTTCATTATGAATTTAATGAGAGTTAGTTTAACCCCGCCGAATGTATTCGGCGGTTTTTTTGTGGATAAAAAAACGCCCCAGGACTCGCGTGAGTCCCAGGACGGGTAAAGAACATAGCACATTTTTACTATTTTGTCAAGACCTTTATCCACCTCACCGGCTGAAATATTACATATTTTATCTAAATTTAAACAAAATTAATTAGCTGAATTAATTGATATTTAATCCAGATTTTTCTTGACAGCGCCCCAAGTTTGCTATAAGATAATTGTATTGCTAATTTTATTGACAATCCAAGCCAATCTGCTATAATGATGTCAAGAGAAGAAAGGGCAAAATTCAGCTTAAATAAATCAAAATCATGGCCAGTAAACAGTTATCCGCAGCGGAGCCATATTTTTGTTTTGCATCAATTAATTCGTTAAAATTAACCATCGATAATGGCTAAAAATCAAGACGCGCCCATCGCTTCCAAGGACTTCTTGGAACTGGACGGGGAAGTGGCGGAATTGCTGCCATCGGCGAGTTTCCGGGTCAAACTGGAAAACGGCCATGAAATCTTAACCCATCTCTCGGGTAAAATGAGGATGTTCAACATCCGGCTTTTGCCCGGCGACCGAGTTAAGGTGCAAATGACCCCTTACGACCTGACTCGCGGACGAATCATCTATCGTTATTAGCAACGAAGTGATTCCGTTAATAAATGACCGATCAATCCGGCCTTGCTCGCTTCGAGCGCAGCAATGCCTATTGAACTTCACGCTTAAAAAAATCCCTTAAATTATTTTCCGATATGAAAGTCAGAGCCGCCGTTAAGAAAATTTGCAAAGATTGCCAAATCGTCAGACGTAAAAAACGCGTCTACGTGATTTGCAAAACCGCCAAGCATAAGCAACGGCAAGGATAAAAGGGAAATGTCAAATATCAAATATCCAATTTCCAATAATTAATTATTAAATTTGATATTTGAATTTTAGACATTAAATTTGACATTGGAAATTGGAAATTTGATATTAATAATTATACTTATGGCAGTTAGAATCGCCGGAGTCAACCTTCCTAATAATAAAAGAGTTGAGATCGCTTTGACCTACGTTTATGGCGTCGGCCGGCCTCGCGCTAATAAGATTTTAAAAAGCGTTAAAATCGATCCCGATACCAGGGTTAATGATTTGAGCGAAGATCAAGCCAATGCCTTGCGAAGCGCCGTGGAAAAAGGCGGCTTCCAGATCGAGGGCGACTTGAAACGGGAAGTCATGAGCCACATCAAACGCCTCAAAGAAATCAAATGCTTCCGCGGCCTCCGCCATTCAAAACAGCTGCCGGCCAGGGGACAACGGACCAAGACCAACAGCCGCACCGTCCGGGGCAACGTCAGGAAAACCATGGGTTCGGGACGCAAAGACACCAGCGCTAAGACCTAATTACGAATTAAATTTCCAATAATCAAATTATGGCAGAAGATATTTTCAACAATCAGCCGCCAGTCGAAGCGTCTCCGGAAGCCGCAGTTGTCACTGACGCTCCGTCGGAAAAAGCCGCCAAGCCGACCCTGAAAAAAAGAGGTAAAAAAACCGCCGCTGTCAGGCAGGTTTCCACCGGCCGGACTTATGTCAAGGCGACTTACAATAACACGATCGTCACTTTTACCGATCAGAACGGCAATGTTTTAAGCTGGTGCAGCGCCGGCCAATGCGGTTTCAAGGGTCCGAAAAAAGCGACACCTTACGCCTCGACCATGATTGTCAAGACCGCAGCGGAAAAAGTCAAAAAATACGGCTTAAAAGAGGTCTCGGTTTTTGTCAAAGGCATCGGTGGCGGCCGCGAAGCCGCCGTTCGCGCCCTTAACGCCAACGGCTTTACCGTCACCAGCATCAAGGATATCACCCCGATCCCGCATAACGGCTGCCGAGCTCCTCGCACCAGACGCGTCTAACAATCAATCAATACACTATGGCTAACAAATACACGGAAAACTCGCAATGCAAAAAATGCCGCCGCGCCGGAGAAAAGCTTTTTCTCAAAGGCGAAAGATGCAATAGCGCCAAATGCGCCATTGTCAAAAGGAATTTTGTTCCCGGCATGCACGGCCCGACTCAACGGGTGGGCAAAATCACCAACTATGGCAAACAGTTGAAAGAGAAACAGAAAGCCAAACGCATTTATGGCGTCTTGGAATTGCAATTTTTCAATTATTTCGAAAAAGCCAAGGCCAAGGTCGGCAACACCGGCGAATTACTGTTCCGCTTTTTGGAAAGCCGTTTGGACAATACTGTCTATCGCTTGGGCTTAGCTGCTTCCCGCCGCGCCGCCCGGCAAATGGTTTCCCACGGCCACATCCAAGTCAACGGCAAAAAAGTCAACATCCCTTCTTACCAGCTTAAAGCCGGCGATGTCGTCGCTTTATCACCGAAGGCCGGCCAGAAAGTCGGCTATGCCGAGGCCCTGAAACGAATTAAAAAAGCGGAAAATATCCCGGCTTGGCTCTCAGTGAGCTTGGACAAAGCCGAGGGCAAATTCACCAGCCAGCCGAAGTTGGGCGATATCGCAGTCAATATCGATTGGCGGACAATCGTCGAATTCTACAGCAAATAATCAATTAATATAATTCAAAATTTTTTAAGGAGGAAAAAATTATGAAACACATACCTTTACCAAAAAAGTTCTACGCCGAGGAAATCATCGAGGGCAAGCAGGCCAAGATCATCATCGAGCCGTGTTTTCCAGGTTACGGCCTGACGCTGGGCAACGCCTTGCGCCGCATCATCCTGTCATCTTTGCCGGGCGGAGCAGTTACTGCCGTCAAAATCAAGGGAGTCAAGCATGAATTTTCCAGTTTGGAAAATGTCCCCGAGGATGTCTTGGAAATAATTTTGGCTTTAAAGACCTTGCGTTTCAAAGTTTATTCCGAAGAACCGGTTTTGCTCAAATTATCAGCCCAGGGCAAGGGCAAGGTGACGGCTGCGGCCATCGAAAAATCACTGGACGCCGAGGTTGTCAACGCCGATGAAATCATCGCCAACTTGACCGATAACAGCGCCCAGATTGAAATGGAGCTGACTGTCGCCAAGGGCATCGGCTATGTGCCGGTTGAAGAGCAGGAGAGAGGCAAGGGCGAGATCGGCAACATCGCCGTGGATTCGATTTTTACCCCCGTCATCAACGTCGGACTTTCAGTCGAAACCACTCGCGTCGGCCAAAAAACCGATTATGACAAATTGATTTTGGATATTAAAACCGACGGCACCATCGCCCCGATTGACGCTGCCAAAAAAGCGGCGGAAATCCTGGCCAATCAATTCAGCTGGATTATGGAAGGCGGAGTTCGAGAATTGGAAGAAATCGATGTTGAAGCGCCGATTATCTTGCCGGAAGTGGCTCTGGAAGAGAAAACCGAGGAAATTTTAGAAGAAGAGCCGCTAGGCGAGCAAGCCAAGGAAACGATAGAAGAAGAAGGCGTAGCCGTCGAGCAGCCGAAAAAACGCGGCCGCCCGAAAAAAGCCGAATTAGAATCAAAAAGCGAATAATAAATAATAAATATTTAATACAATTATACATTGACGGTCTTCAACAATTAATCGCTAAAAAGAAAATTGTTTGGAAATTGGAAATTGGAAATTGGAAATTGATTTTATGCGCCATAACAGAAAAGGAAAAGTTTTAGGTCGGACCAAAGCGCCTCGAGAGGCCCTGATGAGATCTCTCGCGACCAGCTTTATTATTTACGAAAAAATCAAGACCACGACCGCCAAGGCCAAGGCCTTGAGGCCGATCGTCGAGAAATACATCACTCTGGGCAAAACCGACACTTTGCATAACCGCCGGCAGGCCCTGAAATACCTTTATACCGAGGGCGCTGTCAAAAAACTGTTCGAGGTTTGGGGTCCGCGCTACCAAGATCGGAAAGGCGGCTATACCAGGATCGTCAAATTGACGCCGCGCCAAAACGACGGCGCCGAAGTGTCGGTCATTGAAGCGGTCAAGTAGAATTTTTAATCTTAAATAATTTATTAACGACTTAATGTTTAAAAATTAAAAATTGGAAATTATAAAATTGTCACATACATATTTATGGAAAAGATCGACAAAAAAATCCACCAGATCGATGCTGCCGGCATCCCGCTCGGCCGTTTGGCCAGCAGTATTGCCATCATCCTGCGCGGCAAGAACAAAGCGACTTTCAATCCCGCCAAAGACGAGGGTGATTTTGTCGAGGTCAAGAATTGCCAAGCCATCAAATTCACCGGCAAAAAACTGGATCAAAAAGAATATAAATGGCATACGACCCATCCCGGCGGCTTGAGAACCAAGAAAGTCAAGGATGTTTTCGCCAAGAATCCCGGCGAAGTGCTGAAAACAGCCGTCTGGGGCATGTTACCGAAAAATAAACTGCGCGACCAAATGATCAAGCGATTGAAGACCGTCAAATAGCCATTTCAAATAATTCGATATTCACCTAACTATGGATAGCAAGAAAACCGCTGCCAAGACGGCAGCTGACAAAGAAAAATATTTTTACGGACGGGGCGGGCGCAAAACAGCGACAGCCCGAGTCCGCTTGTTTCTCAAAGGCAAGGGCGAGATAACGGTCAACGACCAGCCCTTCGCTGAATATTTTCCGACCAAAGACATGCAAGACGCGGTCATGAAACCGTTGATTTTGACCGGGCATGAAAAAAATACCAATTTACTTATCCGAGTCGTCGGCAGCGGCAAAATCGCCCAGAGTATCGCCGTCAGGCATGGCGTGGCCAGGGCGCTATTGGTCTTAAATCCTGAATTGCGACCAGTGCTTAAAGCTGAGGGTTGCCTGACTCGCGATCCCCGAGTCAAAGAAAGAAAGAAGCCGGGCTTGAAACGCGCCAGACGCGCGCCGCAGTGGGCCAAGCGTTAATCAATTGGATTCCGCAATTTATAAATTTTATCAAAAGGCATTGTATGTTATTGTCATACAGTGTCTTTTTTTGAAAGTTGTCATCCCGACCGAAGTGAAGCGTAGTGGAGGGATCCCTTTCAATATACACAAAATAAACCAAGGGATTTCTCCACTCGATGGATTACCATCTCGGTCGAAATGACAACGAAAAAATTATTCTCCAATTAGAGCTGTTATTTTTCGAAAATTCTGTTATAATAAAGCCATTATGAGCGAGAGAACGCTGGCAAAAAACACCGCTTTTTATAGCGCCGCCTTGGCTTTGCAAAAAGTCCTGTCATTCGGTTTCTTCATTATCTTGGCGCGCGGACTGGGCGTGGCCGGACAGGGGAGATTCACCTTCGCTTTGAGTTTTACCGCGTTATTCGCGATTTTCATTGATCTCGGCTTATCGCAGATTTTAATCCGCGAAACAGCCCGCGACCAAGCCAAGGCCAAGCAATATCTCTCGAATATCCTCGGGTTCAAATTAATCGCCGCGCTGGTGATTTATCTGCTGATTATCGCGGCCGTGAATCTGATGGGCTATCCGGCGGCAACGAGGGGATTGGTTTACATCTCCGGCTTAGTTATGTTGCTCGACTCGATGACACTCAATATTTACAGCGTCATCCGCGGCCGGCAAAATCTCGGCTATGAATCGATCGGCACCATCGGCAACCAATTGATCGTCCTTTTGATCGGCGGGGGGCTGCTGCTGGCCCGAACCGACCCGGCGCTGGTGATGGGTGTTTATCTATTAGCCAGCTTGGCCAATCTGATTTGGGCGACTTTCAATTTGAATCGAATTTTTAAAGTCAAAGCCGGAATAACTTTCGATTGGCCCCTCATCAAGACCTTGCTGACCTGGTCATTGCCCTTCGCGCTGGCCGGCATTTTCTCAAGGATTTTTTCTTCGGCTGACATCGTGATCTTATCCAAACTGTCCGGCGAT
>JBAZMO010000048.1:0-6746 GCA_041649655.1 Patescibacteria group bacterium | reverse complement strand
TTTGACATCGGCAATGCTTTCCACCTTGACTAGTTTTGATCTTAATTCCTTGGCTTGAGGCCAGCCCGAAACATACCAAAGCAAGTGTTTGCGCAACTCGATCAGTCCATACTGTTTTTGAGCTTTAAAAGCCGTTTGAGCATGTTCCAAAATGACTTTTTTGATCTGCCCTAAAGACGGCTCCCGATATTTTCCTTGCTTAAAATAATCGCGGCACTGCTTGAACAACCAGGGCCGGCCGTATAATCCCCTGGCCAAACCGACGCCGTCGCAACCGGTCTCCTCAATCATTTTCTGAGCATCCTCCGGCGTCTTAATGCCGCCGTTGCCCAAGATTACCAATTGAAGATTATATTTTCTGGCCGACTGAACACATTTTTTGATCATGGCATAGTCGATCTCGCCGTCAAACGGCTTTTCATAAGATCGGCCGTGGATCATCACTGCCGCCAGCGGCAAATCAGACATGAACTGAAGAAAATCCAATGATGTAACTACGCCCGTTGTCATTCCGACCGAAGCCGTAATCAGCGAAGCGGAGGAATCCCTTTTATTCAGAATTTTCAAATTTAAATTTTCTCTTGCAGTTGAAGAGAACTCCTCGACTCCGCCCTGCCCCGCTCGGGATGACATCAAAATCGACGTCCGCAATTTAACCGAGACCGGCAATCGAGTCCCGGCCAAAACCGCCTCAATAATCTGCCGGCACTTCGGCAAGTCGCGCATCAGAGTGACGCCGCCGCCATGGCCGGCAACTTTTTTAGCCGGGCAGCCGAAATTGATATCAACGCCGCTGAAACCGGCTTGCTCGGCCAACTGCGCCGCCTTGGTGAATTTGGACGGATCCTTGCCGAATAACTGAATGACCGCCGGCTGTTCCGACTTATCAAAATCCAGCATGGCCAAGGTCTTCCAGCCATCATAATACAAACCATCAGCCGAGATCATTTCGGTATAAACGACATCAGCGCCAGACCGGCGACAAATCTGCCGGAACGCGGAATCAGTAATCCCCGCCATCGGCGCCAAGGCGATAATGGGCTGTTTTTTCTCTCCCCCTTTACGAAAGGGGGAGTTAGAGGGGGTTTGCAATTTTAACCAAAAATTATTTTTCATTTTTTTCTAAATCCAAGAATTCCTCAATGTCCTTTCGCACGGTTTCGGCAACGATACCGTGCTTTTTATTATACGCTAATTGCTTGAGGCGGCGGCGATTGACTTCGCCGACGGCGCGCTTGATGGAACCCGTCAGATTATCGGCATACAAGATGACCCGGCCGGAGACATTCCTGGCGGCGCGGCCCATCGTCTGGATCAAAGAGGTCTCGCTGCGCAGGAAACCCTCGCGATCCGCGTCCAAAATCGCCACCAATGACACTTCCGGCAGATCCAGACCTTCCCGCAACAGATTGACGCCGATCAAGATATCATACTTGCCGCGGCGGAAATCCATCAGAATCTCATTGCGAGCGATGGTCTTGACATCGCTATGCAGATAATTGGACTTGATCCCCCGCTGAACAAGAAAATTGTTCAGGTCTTCCGCCTGTTTTTTAGTCAAAGTATTGATAATCACCCGCTCACCCTTCTTGGCGATCGCCGCCAACTCCTCGATAATATCATCGATCTGGCTGCGATTAGCTTGGCGATTGAAAACCGGACGGATTTCAATCGGCGGATCGACTAAGCCGGTCGGCCGGATCACCTGTTCGACCAACTGCTTTGAATGCTTGATTTCAAAATCGCCAGGCGTAGCCGAAGTAAAGATGGTCTGGCCGATCCGGCTTAAAAATTCCTCGAATTTAAGCGGGCGATTATCCAAAGCCGAGGGCAGCCGGAAGCCGTAATCGGCCAAGGTCTGCTTGCGCGCCCGATCGCCGGCATACATGCCCCGAACCTGAGGCACGCCGATATGCGACTCATCCATGATCAGCAGATAATCCAGCCGGCCGTTTTTGTCTTTGGGAAAATACGACAGCAAGCTGTCCGGCGGTTCGCCCGGCAATTTTCCGGCCAGATGGCGCGAATAATTCTCAATGCCGTGGCAATAGCCGATGGTGTGCAACATCTCCAAATCGTACTTGACTCGGCGCTCCAAACGCTCCGCCTCCAAATACAGTTTTTTTGATTTAAAATATCTCAACCGGTCTTTCAATTCCGATCGGATATCTTTGATCGCCTGCTCGATTTGCGGTTCTTCCGAAATGAAATGCTTAGGCGGAAAAATGACGATTTCACGAAGTAAGTTGTCATCCCGACCGCAGCGAAGCGGAGCGGAGGGATCTCTTGAATTTTTATTATTAAGGGATTCCTCCATTACGTCCGTCCGCCAGCTGGCGGATACATCGGACTTCAGTCGGAATGACGCCGGCGGAGTAATAATCTTCCTAGTCAGCTGATCGACTAAAGCGATTTCCTTGACGGCCTGGCCGGCCAGTTCCAAACGATAAATCGCCGTTTCCGAAGCCGGCTGGATTTCAAAAACATCGCCGCGGACCCGGAAAGAGCCGCGCTCCAATTCACCCGGCGTCCGAGTGAACTGCATCTTGACCAGCTGCCGAATCAGATCCGCTCGGACGATCTTCTGTCCGAGTTCCAAATGCAACGCCGACTCCAAATAATTCAAGGGCACCCCGAGGCCGTAAATGCAAGAAACCGAGGCCACGATAATAACGTCGCGGCGGGACAGCAAGGCAGTCGTCGCCTGATGGCGCAAGCGGTCGATCTCGTCATTGATCATCGCTTCCTTCTCGATGTAAGTGTCCGAACGGGGCAAATACGCTTCCGGCTGATAATAGTCGTAATAAGAAACGAAATAATTGACCGAGTTGTTCGGAAAAAAATTCTTATATTCCCGATACAGCTGAGCCGCCAAGGACTTATTCGGCGCCATCACTAAAACCGGCTTATTGAACTGCTCAATCACTTTCGCCGCCGTGAAGGTCTTGCCCGATCCGGTAATACCCAAAAGCGTCTGGAAATCAGCGCCGCTTTCCAGCCCGCGAACCAGTTTTTCAATCGCCTGCGGCTGGTCGCCGGCCGGCTGATATTTGGATTTTAAGTCGAATAACTTAATATTTTTGGAAATCTTCGCCGCCATCCCGCTGTTTAAAATTAGTAAAAGACAATTGATTCAATTTACTCTTATTCCGGCTGATCGTCAAGTCCTTTTGATAACGGAAAACGCTTGGCGTGCGGTAAGCCGGATTGCCCTTTTTATTGCCGATTTTAGAGCGATTTTTCATATTTATATGGGATTTTTGGCCATTTTCGTTATTTTTCAAAAAATGCCCTTGACTTTTTAAATTATCTGTGATATACTGATTACATTCGTAGGATCAACTCAACTAATTTATAAGTTAGACCTTATAAGTTAAGTAAGTGCAAAAGGTCTGACCGACGGATAATTAAAATTAAGTTGACCAAATCAAAAAGTATGAACACTAAGCTTTATGTTGGCGGCATTTCTTATGACGCCACCGATGCAGATTTGAAGGATTTCTTCTCACCTGCAGGCAACGTTGTCTCCGCCACTATTATCATGGATCGCATGTCTGGACGTTCAAAGGGTTTCGGTTTCGTGGAAATGTCTTCCGCGGACGAGGCTCAGAATGCTATCAGCACGCTTGATGGTAAAGAAATGATGGGCAGAAGCATCAAAGTCAGCGAAGCCAGACCGATGGAAGATCGCCCTAAGCGTTCTTTCGACGGTGACTCCGGCTCCCGGAATCGCTACTAAGATATTCTAGAGAAACCATCCGCTTTAAGCGGATGGTTTTTTGATTCCATTTTTTTCTGGCAATTATCCCCAGCCGATTAAATCTCATAAACTTCATTCTTTTTCGGCACGACCGCTTTTAAATTCAATTTCTGCCTAATGCCGTCTTCCAGCATCAAATTGGACTTTTCTTCTCCGTGATTGATGAAAACCAGCTGCGGACTGGGCGCGGAAATCCGCTTCAGCCAATGCAGGAGTTTGGGCTGATCGGCATGGGAAGAGTATGAGCCGATAGCCGAAACCTTGGCTTTGACGTTGACCAGCTCATCATCAATGCTGACTTTTTTCGCACCATCTCTTAATCGGCGTCCCAGCGATCCTTCGCTCTGATAACTGATAATCAGTAATTGATTCTTGCTGCCGGGCAGATACAGCTTGAGATGATAGAGTATCCGTCCGCCGTTGCTCATGCCGCTGCCGGCCAGAATCACTTTCGGCGGCGGCACACGATTGATTCTTTTGGACTGGTCAACCGTCTTCGCCAATTGCAAGCCGTCGAATTTGAAAATATCATCGCCCGATTCCAATCTCTTTCGGGACTCATCATCGAACAATTTATAATAGCGCCGATAAATCTCCAAGGCCTTGATTGCCAAGGGGCTATCGAGAAAAATCGGAATCCGAGGAATCTGCTTCGACTCCGCCAAATGATTCAATTCAAAAAGTATCTCCTGTGTCCGTTCCAAGGCAAAGGTTGGGATCATTAAAACGCCGCCGCGGCCGACGGATTCCAAAATCAACCGCCGCAACAGATCCAGGCGCATTTCCGACGGCTCATGGATCCGACCGCCGTAAGTCGACTCAATAACGACAAAATCAGCCCCATTGATAAACTCCGTATCTTTAACCACCGGCGCGGGCGGATTGCCCAAATCGCCGGAGAAAACGATTTTTTTTGTCAGCGAGCCATCCTTAACCCAGGCCTCGATGATCGCCGATCCTAGTATATGGCCGGCATCGCGCAAACAGATAGAGACCTCTCCGTTAATCCTTTGTTTGATCCCGTAATCCAAGCCCCAAAAATATTTCATGGCGTCGAGCGCATCCTTGGCCTTAAAAAGCGTGGGGCCGCCATGCTTAATGACCTCTTCCTTAATCACTTTGGCCGAATCCAAGAGGATGATTTCCGCCAAATCCCGAGTAGCCGGCGTCGAATAAATTTTTCCCTGAAAACCGTCTCTGACTAAAATCGGCAACCGGCCGCAATGGTCGACATGGGCATGGGTTAAAATCACAAAATCAATCGACTTGGGGTCGAACGGCCAAGGCGCAAAATTCTCCTCATGCGCGAACCTTGAGCCCTGAAACATCCCGCAATCGACTAAAAATTTGGTCTTGGCTGTTTCTACCAAGATGCACGATCCGGTCACTTCCCGAGCCGCGCCATGGAACGATATTTTCATAGCTACTGATTGTTACCCCAGCTAATGGCCTAAAAATCTAATCTTTGACCAACACCGCCAGCGCCTGCGGCCAGACCTCGATCTCGATGTTTTTCGACACCCTGATTTGATCGCCGTCAATTTGGGCGGTTTTTAAAAATCTTTTCCTTTTGACCCGCAATTTGAAATATTTATTATCCAGCGCAAAAATATGCTTGCGCGGCTTGGCATAAAGCAATACCCCCAAAGCCGCCTCGGCCATCGTCCAGAAGGTCTTATTGGTAATAACGTATAAATTTAAAATGCCATCGGTGATGCTGATATCCTTTTTGGGCGAAAAACCGTAAAAATTAAAAGTATTCAAAACGATCAAACTATTGCCCTTGATCCAAAAAATCCGATTCTGCGTTTCGATGCGGAACTTGATCCGAGGAATCCTGATCTTATTCCACATCAGATGCAGGACATAACTGACCGACCCGAATCTATTCTTCAATTCCCGCTTCGTATTGATGACAATGCTGGAGATATAACCGATAGAAAACCCGACTAGAAAATACCGATCATGATTCAAGCGGCCGACATCGATTCTGACGGCCTTAGGGTTGTCCAATAACGCCAAGGATTCCTTCAGGCCCAAAGGGATTTTAAGCGTCGCCGCCAGAACATTGGCTGAGCCGAAAGGAATAATGGCCAGCGGCGCCTTAATCCGACGATTTAAAATTTCCCGCGCCGCCACCTTGACGGTTCCATCGCCGCCGACAGCCGCCACCAATTTGACAGCCGAAAGATCCAATTGTTCGATATTTTTTTCAAAATCAAAATCTAAAACCAATATGACCGGCCGGTAACCCAGATCAGCTAGCTTGGCAGAAACTATTTTGCCGACGTCTTCCTTGGTTGCCAAACCGGCCGTCGGACTGAAAATTATCAGGGCCTTATCCATGGCTTTATTATAACAACCGTCTCGACGGACGGCAAATATTTTCATTATAATTTCAACAGTCCGGTCAAATAGCCGTCAAGCTGGAACTTCTTAGCAACCGCCAGGCAATTGTCTTTCATCGGCGCCAGCTGATCACGATTAGCCAGAATGAATTCGATATTACGCTTGAGATCGAGCTGATCGCCGGCCTTGAACAGCCAGCCGGTTTGCCGGTCTTTGACTAATTCTTTCAACGCCCCGATGCTGGAAGCCAGGACAGGAATGCCCCGGGCATAGGACTCGATTATGACCAAACCAAAACTTTCCGCCGTCTTCGATGGATTTATCAGAATATCCGCCCTTGACCAAATTTGTTGTTCAAGCTCAATGGCGTTCAAGCGTCCCAATAATTTTATTTTGCCGTTGTCAAGCGACCACTTTACCGCCTCCCGCTTGGCGCTGCCGTCACCGGCAATCAGAAGTTCCCAATCCCCGGACAAGCCCTGGGTGATCTTAATCAAATCAATAACCCCCTTATACGGTTCGAGCTGGCCGACATACGCCATAACGAACCGATCAGTCGCGATCTTGGCCGAAGCGATTTTCAAACCGGCCGGCAAGGGATTGCCCAAAACCGCCAATCGCGATTTGGGAAAAAACT
>JBAZMO010000047.1:0-6814 GCA_041649655.1 Patescibacteria group bacterium | reverse complement strand
GATCTGGCTGATTGCTTTTGCTTTGCATCTTCAATCATCCAAAGACCTTTTCACCCTGATGTATAATCTGCTGTCTGTCTTCGTCGGCTTGGCGGTCGGTCCGCTCTCGGTCATTTATGTTTATAAGATCTATCAATCATTAAAAGAAATAAAAGGCGCTGGCGCCGAATAATCAATAACCCGTATGAACAAAAAAATCCTCTTGGCAATTATTGCCGGCCTCTTAATTCTGCCGTTGGGGGCAGCGGCTGTTTCCGTGCCCCAAAACGGCAATGGCGCTTCTAAAAACGCCTCCGGTACGCCGGCTTTGACTAATACGGCCGCGGTCGAAGCGATCCGAATGGCGGTTAGAAACGCCATCAGCCGTTGCCCGATTATCGAATCCAAGATCCAAGTCAAGGTCACGGATTTTGACAATGTCAAAATCAGGCACTTGGCGGTTTACGACAATTTAAGATCCCGCTTGAACGCTGCCGCCGATCGCTTGGCCGCCCGCGGCGTTGATGTTTCGGCGCTCCAAGCCGATTTATCGGTTTTGGATCAGAAAATAGCCAAGTTTAATGCCGATTATTCCGATTACAGCGTTAAATTAAGAGCCGGACAGGGCTTCGCTTGCGGCCAGCCGGAAAGCCAATTCCGGGCCAAACTCAAAGAAGCCCGAGCTGCCATGCAATTAGTGCACCAAGACGCGCTTGATATCCGCGCTTACATCGGCGGTACAATCAAGGTGGAGTTGATGAGAATCAGAAACAGCTTAAAGGCGGCGGCCACGACGACGCCCGAGCAAACAGCGGCTGCGGCCGAATCGGAAACAGTTGAGCCGATTGCTCCGGCCTTGCCGGTTTTGGATTAATCATTAAAAATCAAAATAATTCAATCTTATGGATAAAAAATATTTGTCATTAGCGTCGCTGACTGTCATTTTAGTATTTTCAACTATATTGCTGTCGGGTTGCGGCAACCAACCAACTGATGGATTGGCTAACCAGGGACGAGTCGACGAAGAACCATCTACTGAATCGGGGGCAGAGGCAGAACCGCCGACTGAGGCAAATGAGACGGCTACGGCTCCAATTATTACTGATGAAGAGCTAGATCAGGAAATCAAGAATATTGACGCCGACCTTGAGGCGATTAAGGCGACCGGCTTTGAATCGACCGATTTGAGCGATAAGGATTTGGGGTTGTAAACTTAAACACTGATAAAAGCATTTAAAAAAGACGCGCCCCGCAAAGATCTCTTGCGGGGCGTTGTTTTGTGCAATTATTTATTCTTGTTCGAAAGCGACGACAACGGCTTCCATGTTTGTACCGGAGTTAATCGTTGTCATGGCGGCGATCCTTCCAAGTTGTTCGGCTTGTTTTTCTATCGCTATCATCATCGCTGTTCGATCGTAATTAGTAATCGTATAAAATCCAATTCTGGTGATCATTGCGTTGCCTCCTTAAGGGTGTTTATTTGTACTGTTTGAATGATTTATGGACGACTTTCCGCCCAATTGCGCAGTTTGATTGCGCCGGCAAAAATGATTACTACTACACCCCAGCAGGGTACAATGAACAAATACCAGTATTGCCCGTCGTACAAATTCCATGGGCCGAAAATCATAATTCCGGCGCCAATACCTATTAACGCTACCAGTGATACTAGTAGTAGGATACAAATCGCCGCTACTGCACAGATTAACACCGTGCCAATGCCAATTATTATTCCTACTATTACCACATCTGCGCCGGTTATTATTCCTACTATTACCGCCTCTGCTGTTTTCACTTTTATATTCTCCTTGTGCTTAGTCAGACCTATTTCTGACTATTAACACAGTATAGCATACATTTGATAAAATGTCAAATAAATTTACAATCCACCAACTGACAGGTTGATTATTTTATCTAAATTAAGCGAACAAATAAGACGGCTAATTGTTTAAAAACTGGCAATTTTTGCCAAAATCTGACAGAATAATGGATATGATAATCGCCATTAATAAACCCAAGGGCCCGACCTCGTTTGATATCGTGGCTCAAGTGCGGAAGATTACGAAAGTAAAAAAAGTCGGCCATGCCGGCACGCTCGACCCCTTGGCTTCTGGCGTTTTAGTGGTGGCTATCGGGCGCGATGATACCAAAAAAATAAATCTGATTGTCGAGAAAGAAAAGGAATATGTGGCTGACATCAGATTGGGCCGGACAAGCGCGACTGATGATGAAGAAGGCGAAAAATCCGTCGTTAATAATAATCAGCCGGATGAATTAGAAATTATCGCGGTGTTACAAAAATTCATCGGCGAAATTGATCAGGTTCCGCCGCAATTCAGCGCGATCAAAATCAATGGCCGGCCGGCCTACAAGTCCGCTCGAGCCGGACGGGTTTTGGAAATGAAGCCGCGCCGGGTTTTGATCAAGCAGATCGAATTGCTTAATTACAAATATCCTGACTTGAAAATCAGAGTCGTCACCGGCCCTGGCGTCTACATCAGGTCGCTGGCGCGCGATATTGGCAACAGATTGAAAACCGGGGCTTACATGTCCGGCCTGATCCGCACCCGGGTGGGGGAGTATAAACTGGAGGATTGCACAGCAATGGAAAATATCAAGAATTATGTGTAATAATTTCGGGCATTGTATATGATTCTTATTTCCCGCTGTCATTCCGACCGAAGTCCGGTATCCGCCAGCTGGCGGACGGACGCAATGGAGGAATCCCTTGAATTTACCTAAGATACTGGTTTAAATGCAATTAATGCAAGGGATTCCTCCACTCGCCTTGGGGCTCGGTCGGAATGACAGCAGTACAATAATATTGAATCAGTAGGAGATATAAGCAGTACTCAAAAAATTGACAAACCATGACAAATAAAAATCAAATAATAAAAATATTGGAAGCCGGCGGGATTGGCGTCATGCCCACTGATACGATTTACGGCCTGGTCGGCCAAGCGCTCAATAAAAAAACCGTCGAACGGCTTTATTCGGCGCGTCGGCGGAATCCTGAGAAGCCGTTGATTATTTTAATCAGTTCTTATGGCGATTTAGAATTATTAGGCATTGAACCGGGGGAGGGCGATAAGGATATTTTAAAACGGTTTTGGCCGGGGCAAGTGAGCGTAATTCTGCCCTGCCGGTTGGCAAAATTAAAGTACCTGCATCGCGGCACCGAAACCTTGGCGGTCAGATTGCCGGCAAAAAAATGGCTCAGGGATTTAATCAAACAGACGGGGCCGCTGGTGGCGCCCAGCGCTAATCCGGAAGGCGTCAAGTCGGCGGATAATTTAGCCGAAGCCCAAGATTATTTCGGCGATCAAATCGATTTTTATTACGGCCCGTCCGCAACACTTCACGCATCCAAACCATCAACTCTAGTTAAACTGGAGAATGGAAAAATCGAAATTTTACGCCAAGGCGCGGTTAAAATATAAAAAAAGGACCTAATCGGTCCTGCTGAAAAAGTACGCATACCAACTGGCAATCAGCCGGCGGGTATAATCGAAAAGGCAACTAAGCCAGGTAATACTGTAGTCGAGGCCGTTTTGGGCGAAAGCGGCGGCAGCAACGAAAGCGGCGGCAGCGTGAACTGATCCGGTCCGGCTCATAAAAATCAAAACGGCCAGGATGCCTAGGCCGAGGGCGATGAGCATGTTGGTTTCCTCCCAGTTTTGGTTGATATAGCAAAGTGCAAAAGTCAGTCAAATCTTATGCCCAAACAGCCGATTTGTCAAGCCGGCCGCAATCAGCTATAATACCAATATATGGTCAGCAAGAAAAATAAATTCGATCTGGTCTCCATCGGCGGCGCCACCGTCGACCTGTCTTTTTATTCCAAAGAGGGGGAGTTAATCTCGGCCGGCAAACCCGCCAGCCAAAAAATGCTCGCCTTTGAATACGGCGCCAAAATCGTGGCGGATCGCGTTTATACCAATTGCGGCGGGGGAGCGTCCAATTCTGCGGTCGCGGCCTCGCGCTTAGGATTGAAAACCGCTGTGGTTTGCCGGATCGGCAATGATGACAACGGACGGCTGGTGCTCAAGAATTTAAAAGATAATAAAGTCGAGACCGGCTTGATTAAAATCGACCGCCAGGCCGCCACCGGCTTTTCAGTCATTTTGACGATTGACAACCCGGCCAAAGAGCACATCGCCTTCATCCATCGCGGCGCTAACGGCGAGTTGTCGGCCAATGACTTTATCGCCGACTTGCCGGCTAATTGGTATTATGTCACCTCCTTGCCGGCCGACGGTTGGCAGGCGATCATGGCCAAATTAATTAAAACCGGCAAAAATATCGTCTGGAATCCCGGCAATGAGCAGTTGAAAGATATCGGCGCGGTCAAGAAATTCTTGCCCAAAATTCGGCTGCTGATAATTAACCGTCGTGAAGCCCTGGAATTTAGAAAACTCAAAGAGATTAAGGGCTTGCTGGCCTATCTTCAAGGGTTAGGGCCAAAGCTTGCGGTCATCACCAACGGAGCCAATGGCGTCTATGCTTTTGACGGCCAAAAGTATTATTATATGAAAGCGGCATCTTCCAAAATCATCAACACTTTGGGCGTCGGCGACGCTTTTGGCGCCGGCTTGACTTCCGCTTTAATTTATGATAAAAACATTAAAGAAGCGCTGTCTTGGGGCATTAAGAATTCCGCCTCGGTCGTTAGGGAAATCGGGGCTCAGAAAGGCCTATTAACTAAAAAAGAAATTGAGAAGTAATGGTCCGGATTCGGAAGACGGCGGACCTGGATTCTCAGGTTCGTTTTTTTATTTTTTAGTTCTTTGAAATAATCACGCAACAAATCAGGAGAGTTTAAGGAGGTTGGTTATGACAATGCTCGAGAAGCTGACAAGACATTATAATCAAATGCTTTCAATGCAACCGCCTGAAGGCAGGCATGGAGGATACGCGGTCTGTTTTATCAGAGATGATCTTGATGAAGTTATAATGGGAAAATATGAATTTCCCAAGGGTGTATTCAAAATTAGATCTTTAACTCGAGATGGGATTCATTGGGATTACGAACCTAAAAAGGAGGCGATGACATGAAAAATTCTAAGAGTGTTTCAAAATCGAAAAAGAAAACAGATAGGAAAAATCCATCTCGAAAAAGTGAGTCAAAGTCCCAAAAATCTTCGACTAAAAAGCGAAAGAAAAAGAATCCGGATTCAAGCCAAGGTCATGGTTTTAGCTATAATATTGGTAGTTTTGATGAGTTTGGATATGTTTCAATCGATTCTTTTTGGAATAATTTTTAGTGAAGTTTTTTTTGGGGAGAGCTTGCTCTCCCTTTCTAAATCTATAATTTCTTAAAATAATAAATAACTCATATAAACTATGCCAGAGGTGAAAAAACACGTTTATTCCTTCGAAGAGGGGAACAGGGACATGAAAGAAATTTTGGGCGGCAAGGGCGCTAATTTGGCCGAAATGTGCTCGTTGGGCATCAATGTGCCGCCGGGCTTTACGATTACGACCGAGGTTTGCGATTTGTATTATAAAAGCAACAAGGCCATCACGCCGGAAGTCAAGGATCAGATTAACCAGAAGCTGGATGAATTGGAGCAAAAAATGGGCAAGAAACTAGGCGATGCGAGCGATCCTTTGCTGGCTTCGGTCCGTTCCGGCGCCGCTTCGTCCATGCCCGGCATGATGGACACCATCTTGAATCTCGGCTTGAACGATCAGTCGGTTTTAGGTTTGGCCGCCAAGACCGGCAATGCCCGATTCGCTTGGGATTCTTACCGCCGTTTGATGCAAATGTTCGGCAGCGTCGTTTTAGAAGTCGAACATTCAGCTTTCGAGCATATTTTAGAAAATGTCAAAGACACTAAGGGCGCCAAATACGATACCGATCTGACGGCCGAGGACTTGCAGGAAATCGTCGCTAAGTATAAGGCCAAAATCAAGGAAGTCAAGGGCATTGATTTTCCTCAGGATCCGCTTGAACAGATGTATGCCGCCATCAATGCCGTGTTTAATTCTTGGAATAACTATCGCGCTATCCGTTATCGCGAGATTAATGGCATCAAGGGTTTGATCGGCACCGCCGTCAATATCCAAGCGATGGTGTTCGGCAATTTGGGCGATGATTCCGGCACCGGCGTTTGTTTCACCCGCAATCCCTCCACCGGCGAAGCCAAATTCTATGGCGAATATCTAATGAACGCCCAGGGTGAAGATGTGGTGGCCGGCATCCGCACGCCGCTCGCTGTTTCCACTTTGGAACAGCAGAATCCCGCTATCTATAAAGAATTAGTCGACATCTGCAATCGCGTCGAAAAGCATTATCGCGACATGCAGGATATGGAATTCACGATCCAGCAAGGCCGCTTGTATATTCTGCAAGCCAGAAACGGCAAACGCACCGCGACTGCCGCCGTCCGCATCGCCGTCGAATTGGTCGCTGAGGGCGTTTTGACCAAAGACGAGGCGATTTTGCGCGTCGACCCCAATCAATTGAATCATTTATTGCATAAGCAGTTGGATCCGGTCGCTAAGACCCAGGGAGAAGTCATTGCCCGCGGTTTGCCGGCCTCGCCCGGAGCCGCGGTCGGCGAAGTGGTCTTTACCGCCGCCGAGGCCTATGCCAAAGCCCAAACCGGCTTGGCTGTCGTTTTGGTCAGGATCGAAACCTCGCCGGAAGACATTGACGGCATGCATTCCGCCAAGGGCATTCTAACTGCCCGCGGCGGCATGACTTCCCATGCGGCGGTCGTCGCCCGCGGCATGGGCACCTGCTGCGTCGCTGGTTGCGCTGACATTACTATCGACGAAAAAGCCAAAACCTTAACCGTTAAAAACAGCGGCCTGATCATCAAATCCGGCG
>JBAZMO010000046.1:0-6991 GCA_041649655.1 Patescibacteria group bacterium | reverse complement strand
CGAAGTCAGCCGTTTTTACCGGTTGCTGGGCCAGTTGTCGATGTCTGAGAATAAATCGATCGAAATAGTCATCAAGGAGCGCCTGCTGGCCGGCAAACCGACTCTGTCGCTGGATGAGTTCTACGCTGTGATGGAGTTGAATAGGACATTAAGATATTAAGAAATAAAGATATGATGATAATAAATATCAGGAGCTATTGCAGGTATGTCAAAATATTTCATTATGCTTGAATGGTTTGATAAATTCCAATTATAACAATAAAGCTAAGTAATCTTAATTTCTTTGTTTCTTTATTTCTTTATTGCCATCCTATGCAGCAAGTAGTTGTGCCACAATTTCTGGATGTCGAGGATAAGATTATCGGGCCGATCACGGTTCGGCAATTCATCGAGCTTTTGGTCGCCGGCCTGGTCATCGTGATTTTTTATAAGATTTTTGATTTTACTTTATTTGTCTTTTCCGGTCTGGCGGTTTTGGCCATCGCTCTGATCGTCGCCTTTTCCAAAATTAACGGCCAGCCCTTCCATCTGTTCCTGCTTAATTTCATCCAGACGATGAGGAATCCCAAATTAAAGGTTTGGCGCAAAGACAGCAGCGTTAAGGACTTGCAGTTGAAATCCCCGGTTGAGGCCAAAGTCGCCACTGTCCGTTTTCGGAAGCCGCTCAGCACTTCTAAAATATCAGAGATCGCTTTGATTATCGATACGGGCGGCATTTACGCCGGCGAGAATGGCAATAACGGACCGGCCGTCTAAAAAAAATATGGCAAAGAAAATAAACAATCGGCGCGCTTCCAAATCGACTCCGTCGACGCAGAAATATCTTCAGATAGCGGAGATCCGCGATGATACGATCATTATGAAGGATGGCAGCATCCGCAGCGTGCTTTTAGCGTCCTCGATCAATTTTGCGTTAAAGTCGGAGGACGAACAGAATGCGATTGTTTCCGCCTACGTCAATTTTTTGAATTCCATGGACTCGCCGATGCAGATTCTGATCCAATCGCGCAAATTGGATTTGGAGCAATATCTGAATTATCTGAAGGAGGCGCAAGCCAAGCAGACCAATGATTTATTGAAGATGCAGATGGCGGAATACCAGCAGTATATCACTGAATTGGTGGAGCTCGGCAATATCATGACCAAGCGGTTCTATGTCATTGTGCCGTTCGAGCCGTTCAATTCCAAAATGCGCGGTTTTTGGTCTCGGGCCGGCGATGTCTTGTCGCCGACCTCAGTCGCCAATATCAGCCAGAAGGCCTTCGCCGCCAGACAGCGGGAATTATTTACGATTGTCGACCGGGTTATGTCCGGCTTGGCGGGCATGGGTCTGCGGGCGCAGGTTCTTGATACGCAAGCGCTGATCGAATTGTTTTATAACACCTATAATCCGACCGTCGCTCCCAATGAGAAATTGGAAGATATTAACAAACTGATGATGGAAACGAGGATGTAATGAAATTTCCAATTTCCAATTTCTAATTTCCAATAAAAATCCAAATGAGTAATAAAAATTTTGATCTTTACTCAAGAACTTCTAAATTTGGGGAATTATCAATTAAATTTATTCAGTCGATAATCAGGAATGATGTAAATAAATCAATAATAAGTCAATTTGTCCGTTCGGCTACAAGTATTGGAGCAAATTATATGGAAGCTGATTGTGCTGAATCTCGAAATGATTTTATTCATAAAATTGGAATTTGCAAAAAGGAAGCTAAAGAAACTACGCATTGGTTGTATATGATAGCCGTAAGTAACCCGGAACAAAAAGACAAATGTCGTGAATTATGGCAAGAAGCGCACGAATTAACATTAATCTTTTCTAGTATAATTAATAAGACCAAACTCAATCGTAATGAAAATTAATAATAGAAATCATCCATTGGAAATTGGAAATTGGAAATTTGGCATTTCATATTTATATGTTTGAACCGAAACAATTAGAACCGAATAAGAGTTTGCCGCCTCCGCCGCCGGTCACCGGCTATGGCCAGACAGCCGCGCCTTCGCCAACCCAGCTGCGTCAGCAAGAGGCCAAGGAAATCGCGACGGCCAAGGAGACCTTGGAGGAGGAAAGGGTTTATCGCCGCGGCGTCGTGTCGGTTCGCGATTTGATTTCTCCGGCCGCGCTGGAGGTGAATCCCAATCACTTAAAATTGGGCGAACTTTTTGTCCGGACGTTGTTTGTTTTTGAATATCCGCGTTATATCGCCGTCGGCTGGTTTGCGCCGATCATCAATATGGATATCGCCGCCGATATCGCCATGTATTTTTATCCGGTCAAATCAGCGGTAATCCTGAAACAATTGAAGAAGAAAGTCGGCGTGCTGGAGTCAGGGATCATCGGCGCGGCGGAAAAGGGCTCGCCTCGCGATCCGTTATCGGAAACAGCTTTGCGCGATATGGAAAAATTGCGCGATGATTTGACCCAGGGCGTCGAGCATTTTTTCCAAATCTCGCTTTACGTGACGCTTTATGCCAAGACCTTGGAAGAGCTTGATCAGACCTCGGAAAAATTGGAGAATTTTTTCGGACAAACGCTGATTTATTCGCGCCGGGTTTTTTATCAGGCGGAGCAGGGTTTCAATTCCACTTTGCCGATGGCTTATGACGATCTCCAAGTTTATATCAACATGAATTCATCGCCGGCCGCTTCGTCTTTTCCTTTCGTGTCTTCCGATTTGACTTCCGACCGCGGCGTGCTTTACGGCATAAATCGCCATAACAACAGCTTGATCTTGTTCGATCGTTTTTCTTTGCAGAATGCCAATATGGTGGTGTTTGCCACTTCCGGAGCCGGCAAATCCTACGCCATTAAACTGGAGGTTTTGCGTTCCATGATGTTCGGCACTGAAGTGATCATCATCGATCCGGAACGGGAATACAGCCATTTGTGCGAAGCGGTCGGCGGCACTTACATCGATATTTCGCTCAATTCCGAAGGCAAAATAAATCCTTTCGATTTGCCGCGGGCGATCGGCGAGGATGCCAAGCCGGCCGATATCATCCGCAATGCCGTCATTACCGTCAAGGGCTTGATCCGGCTGATGATCGGCGAGGCCACGGCCGAAGAGGATTCGATCATTGATCGGGCGCTCTTGGAAACCTATGCCAAGAAAGATATTACGCCGGAAGCCGATTTGCGCTATGTCGAGCCGCCGATCATGACCGATTTTCTGGATATTTTGGAGGGTATGGAGGGCGCGGACAAGCTGGTCATTAGAATGAGAAAGTACACTGAAGGCACTTTCGCCGGTTTGCTTAACAATCCGACCAATGTCCAATTGGATAATCAGTTGGTGGTTTTTTCTGTTCGCGATTTGGAAGATGAATTGAAGCCGCTCGCGATTTATACGATCGTCAATCATATTTGGAATGCCGTCAGGAGCGTGATGAAAAAGCGCATTCTGGTGGTTGATGAGGCCTGGTGGCTGATGCAGCGGGAAGATTCGGCCAAGTTTATTTTTGCTTTGGTCAAACGTTGCCGCAAGTATTATTTGGGCGTGACGACGATCACTCAGGACGTCAATGATTTTCTGACTTCGCCTTACGGCCAAGCGATTGTCAACAACTCGGCCATTCAGATCTTAATGAAACAGTCGCCGGCTGCCGTTGATTTGATTCAGAAGACCTTTTTGCTGACCGAAGGCGAAAAGTATCTATTGTTGGAATGCGGCGTCGGCGAGGGCATCTTTTTTGCCGGTGCCAAGCACGTGGCGATCAAGATCACAGCCTCTTATTCCGAAGACCAATTAATAACCTCTGATCCGCGCCAGCTGCTGGAAATCGAAGCGGCCAAAAAAGAATTCGCCGAGTCGATGGCGGCGGGGCAAGGATAGGTGGAAATGTCAAATTTTCAATTTCCAATTTCTAATAAAATAAGTTTGATGTTTTAATTTTTAACTATTAAATTATAAGAATCACGAATGTCTATTATTTCTCGTTGTCATTCCGACCGAAATCCTGTAATCAGGATGTAGTGGAGGAATCCCTTGAATTAATTTATTGCATATTTAAAGAGATCTCTCCGCTTCGCTATGATTACATAGCTTCGGTCGAGATGACAATAACATTATGTTTGAAAATATCGATCGCAGAAAATTGATTATTGGCGGGTTGGTCGCGCTTTTGGCTATAATCGCCGCTTTGATTTTGTGGTGGTTTTTGGCATCCAGGGCTGTGACGCCGCCGGCCGTAGCGCCGCCGACTCAGCCGGAAACGGCCGATTTGCCAGGCGCATCATTGACAGTCGTGCCGCCGGCCTCGCCGCAACGGCTTCAAGCCGACAAAGATTATCCTTTGGGCTTAAAGCAGCTGGCCATGTCTTTTGCCGAACGGTTCGGGAGTTATTCGACGGATGAGCCGGTTAAGAATATGGCTGATTTGCAGCCATTGATGACTGCTCGGATGAAAGACAGCTTGTCGGCGCCGAGCGCGGCTGACGATTCGGGAATTTTCAGCGGCTTTTCCACCAAGGCGCTAAGTTCTGATTTGATTGAATACAATTCTTTAAGCGCCACTGTCATAGTTAAGACCCAGAGGACGCAAACTTTGGGGACTGGGGAGACCAGTAAGTCATTTTATGCCGATTTGGAGTTGCGAGCGGTTAAATCCGGCGATGAATGGAAAATCGACGGAGCGCGGTGGCGGTGAGAAGATGATGAATTTTAAAAATGAGCTGTTGGATTTAGTTTTTCCGAATTTTTGCCTGGGCTGCGGAGCGGAAGGGGAATTATTGTGTCCCGATTGTTCAGCTAAAATGGTTTGCCGGCCGGCGGAGATTTGCCCGATTTGCAAGCGGGCGGAAAGGTGTTTTTGCCCGGGCAGTCCGTTGGACGGCCTTTGGGCTTTGGCGCATTATCAGGATTATTTGATAGCGGAGTTGATCAAGAAAGTTAAATATGATTACTTGACTGGTTTGGCCGGCGCGGCCTTGAGCCGTCATTTGGAAATGTTCTGGCAGCAAGCCGCTGATTGTTTCAGCGTCCGGACTGTTTTGATTCCGGTGCCGTTGCATCATAAAAGATTCTTGGAACGCGGCTTCAATCAGTCGGAGATAATCGCCGTTGAATTGTCAAGGGTCTCCGGACTGAAGGTTGAGTCCGGATTATTGAAACGCATCAGCCACAATGAGCCGCAGGTCGGCTTAAGCGGCCAGCGTCGCCGAGAGAATATCAAAGGGATATTCGAGGTTGATTATCGGGCGATCAGCTCGGTTTGGGGGCGGGAGTTATTGTTGATTGATGACGTTTACACCACCGGTTCGACTCTGTCAGAATGCGCCCAAACCTTAAAATCAGCCGGTTTTCCCAAGGTTAGCGGCTTGGTTTGGGCGGCGGATTAAAGGTCTTTACAAAAGAGGTATTTTTGTGGTAGAATGCGTGAGTTGTTTTTAAGAGTGAGCCAAGCTTGAAGGTCGAAGCAGCTTAAATGAAGTTGACCCCGCGGCAAGCCGCCGGGTATTCGAGCGACTTCCAATAAAATAATTTGGAGAGGTGGCAGAGCGGTTGAATGCGTCAGTCTTGAAAACTGATATCCCCTTAAAAGGATCGCGAGTTCGAATCTCGCCCTCTCCGCGGGCTGTTTCTTTATAACAGTTTATAAACCATTGCATAATCTGATTGTAAAATGTTATAATTATCGTATATGAAATTTTACGATAACAGCATTGTAGCCAGGGCTAGAGAGAAGAGAAAGAAGGGATTTTCTTTACGAGCAATCGGAAAAGAATTGAATATTTCTGATGCCACCATTTCTCGTTGGGTTTATGATATAAAGGTTGATAATAGGAAACAAGCAGGCAATCGTGAAAAAATTTTTAAAGCGAAAAAAAGACATTTACGGTCAGTTAAGGCGTTTAAGATTAATCGGACAAATTCTCGCTTGCTATGCTCATTGATTTATTGGTGCGAAGGTGCTAAATATCCGATTAATGATTTTGTGGCTCTAGCCAATAGTGATGAATTATTAATCAAGACATTTATCAAGTTATTCCGCAAATCATTTACTTTGGATGAGGGTAAATTCAGGGTGCAATTGCAATTGCATGAATCGCATAATGAAAAAGACATGATTAATTATTGGTCAAAAATGCTAAGAATACCAAAAAGACAATTTCATAAATCGACTATAACGGCGCCGAAAAATAAAATGAAACGGCATAATTATTATGGAACTTGCACTGTAAAATATTATGATGTTAAGATTTTGTGGCAGATGACCGGACTTTATGAATTATTGGGCAGTCGAGTAAATGGAGAGGTGGCTGAGTGGCTGAAAGCGGAGGTTTGCTAAACCTTTAAGCGTCTATTTGGGCGCTTCGGGGGTTCGAATCCCCCCTTCTCCGAAGAGTTTATTAAAAAGTAAATTAAAATAAAAAATATGTATTCATTAATCAATCCCCAAAGTCCCTGGCTGACTTTAATTTTCATTGTTTTAGCTATCTGGACTGTTCCCTGGAAGGGCTGGGCGCTCTGGAAGGCGGCTCGAGCCGGCAGCAAGATTTGGTTTGTCGTTCTATTGATCGTTAATACGGTTGGCATTTTGGACATCCTTTATATTTATATTTTCAGTAAGAAAGCGTCTGAAAAGAAAATTGAGCCAGCGGCTTAATTTTTGACTTTGGAGAGGTGGCTGAGCAAAATGCTTATTCCTTAAGATAAAATATGCCGGATAAAGAAAATGACAATTCCCAAACCCAGTTGAGCCAAGTCGTTTTTTCTTGGCAGCATCAGGATTATGTGGCTTATCCAAAAGACAAGCGCTGGTATATCATTTCCATCATTATCCTGTTGGCAGCGGCCGGTTTGTCTTTCTGGCAGCAGAATTATCTGTTCGGGGTTTTTTTAATCATGTTTTATTTGGTGGTCCTGCTTTATGAGAATCGCCCGCCCGAGATGATTGACTTCGTTATTACGCCATTGGGACTGAAATCGGGCCAAAGATTCCATTATTGGCGGCTGCTTGATCATTTTTTCATAGTGTATCG
>JBAZMO010000045.1:0-7158 GCA_041649655.1 Patescibacteria group bacterium | reverse complement strand
TTGGGCAGCAACTGTGCTGTGATCCGAGACGCCGTATCCCCCGGACGACCCTGATGGTCTCCCGCTCCGTCCGCCCGCGCCTGTGTCCCATGCCGGATTTCCGCGGCGCGCCGTGGCATCAAGTCCACGCGCCATCGCAATCCGGCCGGCTAAATAGGAGAAAATAATGGGTAACCAAGGACACGCCGAAATGGCCGGCGGTTAGTCGCGGTTCCTGGAGCGCGCGCAGAAACGCCACTCCCTGATTGTTCCTTTGGTGACGGAGCGGATTACGCTGATCGAGGAGGGCCACGTCAAGGCAGACAAAATTGCTGTCAGACGTACACGCCACATCCTGCCGCGAATCCGACTCCGTCACTACCTAGAGAGAAATCCTATGCTTATACAGTTGCATGAATGCTTCCGCGGAGCGTCGTGCTTAAGTGGTCCCGAGGCCTTGAGCTTCGCGGAGATAACCACACGGCAAAGCTTTCCTCTTTTGTATCCGTCCATCAAGGAGTCCGTGGCGGAACCTTGATGTAGGGCAACGGATCTCTCTAGAGATCTGCCTCTAGGCCGAGTCCTGTGCAACGTCGGATGACGTTCTCTACTCGGCCAAAACCAAAAAAATTAATCGCACCCAAAGAGTCGGAACAGCACACGCTGCCCGACTCTGTTTTTTTTTGCTCTTTTTTTATAACTTCTATAACTCTGCAACCGCGGCCATTGGCTGGCGGTTTTTTTTGCGTTGATTTTTTGCCGACAACACAAAACCGCTTCGGAGTGAAGCGGTTTTATTGGTATTGTTAAACGATAATTATTTGATCCGTTCAGTATTGCCGGCGCGGGACTCGACGATTTTCATTTCCACATTCTTCGGCACTTCCATATAGCGCGAGAATTCCATCGAATAAGAGGCGCGGCCCTGGGTCATAGAACGCATGATCGTGGCATAGCCGAACATTTCAGCCAGCGGCACCTGGGCGCTGATGACTTTGACGGCAGCGGCTCCCGAGCCGCGGTCTTCCATCGAATTGATGATGGCGCGGCGGGCGTTCAGATCGCCGATGACATCGCCCATGAATTGCTCCGGGGTGACGACTTCGACTTTCATGATCGGCTCCAGAATGACGGCGCCGGCTTTGCGGGCCGCTTCTTGGAAAGCCATGGACGAAGCGATTTTGAAAGCCGCTTCGGAAGAGTCGACATCATGATACGAACCGTCATAAACAGTGACTTTGACATCAATGACATGATAGCCGGCCAGAACGCCGCGTTCCGTCGCTTCTTTGGCGCCTTTTTCAATCGGCCTGATGAATTCCTTGGGAATGGCGCCGCCTTTGGTCTCGTCCGCAAAGACAAAACCCTGATTCGGCTCGCTCGGTTCCACCCGGAGCCAGCAATGGCCGTATTGGCCGCGGCCGCCGGATTGGCGGATATACTTGCCCTCGGCTTCGGCTTTGCCCTTGATGGTCTCGCGATAAGCGACTTGCGGCTGGCCGATGTTGGCCTCCACCTTGAACTCGCGCTTCATGCGTTCGACGATAATATCCAAATGCAATTCGCCCATGCCGGAAATGATCGTCTGGCCGGTTTCCTCGTCGGTATGGACGCGGAAAGTCGGATCTTCCTCAGCCAATTTGGCAAGTGCCAAGCCCATTTTTTCCTGGTCGGCTTTGGTCTTCGGCTCGACAGCGATATCGATTACCGGATCGGGGAAAGTGATATTTTCCAACAGGATCGGGAAAGACGGGTCAGACAGAGTATTGCCGGTCGTAACGTCGCGGATGCCGACAAGCGCGGCGATTTCGCCAGCATAAACCTCATCGACTTCCTCGCGGGAATTGGCGTGCATGCGCAGAATGCGGCCGACGCGTTCCTTATTGCCCGTCTTATTATTAATGATGTATGAGCCGGATTTCAAGATGCCGGAATAAACGCGATAGAAAACCAGTTTGCCCACGAATGGATCGGTCGCGATCTTGAAAGCCAAACCGGCGAGCGGCGCCTCATCAGTGACTTTTAAAGTAATTTCCTTGGTTTCGTCATCAATATCCTTGCCGATCGGCGCCGGAATATCCAGCGGGGACGGCAAAAATTCCGCCACGGCGTTCAGCATGAATTGCACGCCTTTATTCTTCAAAGCCGAACCGCAGAGAATTGGAACGAGCTTATTGGCAATGACCGCCAGACGCAAGGCCTTTTTCAAATCAATGATCGGAATCTCTTCACCGGCCAGATATTTCTCCATCAGGGCCTCGTCATTTTCCACGATCGCTTCAATCAAATCATGGCGGTATTTCTTGGCGCGCTCCAGCTCATCGGCCGGCACGTCAGTCACTTCCCATTTAGTGCCTAAATCATCCTGATAGATTTCTGCTTTCATTTCGAATAAATCGATGATGCCAGTGAAGGTCTCGGCCGCGCCGATCGGCAATTGGATCGGATGGGCATGGCTGGTTAGGCGGTTATGGATGGAATCCAAATCATTATAAAAATTAGCGCCCATTCGATCCATCTTGTTGATGAAGCCCAATTTCGGCACATGGTATTTCTCGCTTTGGCGCCAAACGGTCTCGGACTGCGGCTCCACACCGGCCACGCCGTCAAAAACGATCACGCCGCCATCCAACACGCGAAGCGAACGTTCCACCTCGGCGGTAAAATCAACGTGGCCTGGAGTATCGATCAAGTTGATCTGGATATCGCCGCCGCCCAGCCACTCGGCATTCGGCCAATAGCAAGTCGTGGCCGCGGAAGTGATGGTGATGCCGCGCTCCTGCTCCTGTTCCATCCAATCCATTGTGGCTTCGCCTTCATGCACTTCGCCGATCTTGTGTTTCTTGCCGGTATAAAAAAGCACGCGTTCGGAAACGGTGGTTTTGCCGGCATCGATATGGGCGATGATGCCGATATTCCTGATTCTTTCAATTGGTGTTTTGCGGGGCATAGGAATTAAAAAATTAAGAAAATAAGAAATTAAAATTTTTTATCAGTATTGAATTGCGCCATTAATAAATCTTGTGCTGATTTTAGGCGAGAACGACTAGAAAATTTTTGCAAGCGCAGCGTCAGAAAATTTTCAGGAGTGAAGCTTAAAATCTAGCCATGATTTATTTCGGCGCGACTTTTTTGGAAATACCTTTTTTCCTAGAAAAAAGGTATTGAAAAACTATCTTACCTACTAAAATGCGCAAAGGCGCGGTTGGCTTCGGCCATGCGGTAAACATCCTGTTTCTTCTTGATGGCCGCGCCCTCGTTATTGAAGGCGGCGATCAATTCCTCGGCTAATTTAACGGCCATGCGCTTACCCTTCTTGGCATTGGCGGCATCGATCAGCCAGCGGCAGCCGAGCGCATAACTGCGTTCAGGCCGGACAGCCATCGGCACCTGGTAATTAGCGCCGCCGACGCGTTTGCTTTTAATTTCAACCGACGGCGAAGCGTTTTTAATAGCGCCGGCAAAAATCTCCACGGCGTCACCTTTGGTTTTTTCAGAAATAATATCCATCGCTTCATAAACGATGCCCTTGGCGATAGTTTTCTTGCCGCGTTCCATGATGTAGTTGGTGAACTTGGCGATATCTTCGCGCTTGAATTTATCATCAGGAGCGATTACTCTCCTGGTAGCTGGTTTGCCTCTCATAGTATTTGTGTAGAATTTTTAATTTTTAAATTTTGTAATTTTTAAAAATTATAACATTAGAAATTATTTACAAAATTAAAAATTAATAATTAAAAATTAATTATTTCGCGGTCTTCTTATCCTTCTTCATGCCGTACAAGCTCCGACCGCGCTTGCGTCCAGCTACGCCGGCGGCATCGTAAACGCCGCGGACGATATGATAACGGACACCCGGCAAATCCTTGACGCGGCCGCCCCTGACCATGACGATGGAGTGCTCTTGCAAATTATGGCCGACGCCCGGGATATAAGCCGTGACTTCTTGGCCGTTGGACAAGCGGACGCGGGCGATTTTACGCAACGCCGAGTTCGGCTTCTTGGGGGTCGTCGTTCTGACGACGGTGCAAACGCCGCGCTTGAAAGCGTTGCCTTTGGCAACCGTGTGTTTGCGGCGATGCAAAGAATCCAAAGTCGTCTGCATATCCGGGGTCTTGGACTTGGAGGCCTTGGCGCGCCGGGGATTTTTTAACAATTGATTGATGGTAGGCATAGGGTGGATAATTTCAAATGTCTAATTTCCAATGACAAATGAAGATTAAAAATTAAAAGTTTATAAAGTCAATACCAAATAATTAACGAGTTGAACCAAAAAATCATTTTCCGACCGCTGGCCGACGTTCTTCGGCTTCCCGATCAAATTCAGATTAAAAAACCCCAAATTCCGGAATGGGGCCTGCTGGCTTAATCCGCTAAATTATGAGTATTATTCTAAACGAAAACGACTAAAAAGTCAAGACGATAATCCTAAAAAAACAACCAGGCCGTCAAATCCTTAATTCCGGTAAATAAATAAGAAAAAATGCCGATATTGGTAAAACTGTCAATAACAACTAAAATTAGCAAAATATAGGGACCATACTCCGAAAATTTCTCCTTAAAATCATTGAATTTATCCGGCAAAATCGAAAATAAAACCTTGGAACCGTCCAGAGGCGGAATGGGAACGAGATTAAAAATAAACAAAGCGACATTGACTAAAATCAATAGGTATAAGAAATTAGGCAATAAATTGTCAAAACCCCAAAAAGGCGCGGCAAACTTGAAAATCAATCCAAAAACAATAACCGCGGCCAGATTAGCCAAAGGGCCGGCTAAAGACACGACGCCCATAGCCAAGCGATGATTCTTGAAATTATAAGGATTGACCGGGACCGGCTTAGCCCAGCCAAACCCGGCAAATAACAGCATCATGAAGCCCAAAGGATCGATATGGACCAAAGGATTCAAAGTCAGCCGGCCGGCCTTCTTAGCGGTTTGATCGCCAAAATACGCAGCGGCGAGAGCATGGCTGAATTCATGGATAGTCAAAGTAACCAAGATCGCTACGATCCAGGCGATAAAGAATAAGGGTTCGCTCAGCAGCCATTCGATGGGCATAAATTATATGATTAATTACTTTGGTCATTTTACCATATTTGACTTTTTGTGGCAATTATGCTAAGCTGAAGCTATTAATAATTTCAAATTTCTAATTATCAATTTCCAAACAATGTTTAAATTATTTAATTTTAAAATTTGATCATTAGAAATTATTTGAAAATTAAAAATTACCACACATATGTCCAAAACCTGTTCCGTTTGCGGCCGCGGCACCAGAAGCGCCAATAACGTCTCCCACTCCAACGTCAAGACCAAGACCACCCAAAGCATCAATCTTCACAAAAAAACCATTGCCGGCAAGAAAGCCAAAATCTGCACCGGCTGCCTGAAAACGCGAGCGAAAAGTAAATAATTACAAATAAAAGAGAGCGCGACTGGCGCTCTTTTTGTTTGTGCTGATTTCTAATCGACGAACCTTTTAATCTCAAAACTGTCCGGCCGACCTCGCCGTTTTGCATAAGCTTTGACGAAATCATCGGCATTATTCGAATCGGTGAAGTATAAATCAGGCCCGCCATGGAAAGCAAGCTGCGATCCGTCCTGCATAACCATATAATTGCCGGCAGTCAAGTAGGAGAGAACGCCTAAATTTTCCAATCGAGACAAAATACGTTCCCAATCATCTCCTGATTCGCCTTGATCCGAACGGATTTTCAGGCATTTTTCCCAATCAACGAATACGCCTAAAGCGGAAACCTTGAAACATCCCTTGGCCTCAAGATATCTGATCTTGCCGATCAGCTCCTTTTTGAAACACCGATAACAGATTCCGCCCGGCTTGAAAACTGAAAATCTGAAGCCGCGAAAAGACACGGCTACATACTGGTATTTGGTCGTCCTTTGACGGCAAACATCGCAGACCAATCGTTTAGGCATTGTTTTTCCTCCTAACGGTTGTGATCTAAAAGAATGATTTTATGAATGTGCTTTGGCAGCAATTTAACAAATTACAGCCAAAATGTCAATACATTAAAAAATCCTCCCAATCGGCCGGGGGGATTTTTTGTTTAACCGAAACTATCGATTCGCAATCAATTACAATTGATTACATTGTCTGCCCTTCGTAAATCGTCTGATAATCGAAAATCTCATCCGCGCGGAACCAAACCAGGATCTCGCGTTCGGCATCGGCCGCATCGGCGGAAGCATGGATCAGATTAGCCACGACTTTCTTCTGCTCATCGGCATGCTTATAAGAAATATGCGAATAATCGCCGCGGATCGTGCCTGGCAGAGCGGACTTGGGTTCAGTCGCGCCCACCATCATCCGGACATTCTCAATCGCGTCAACGCCTTCGATGACCAGCGCCAGTACCGGACCGGAGGTAATGAAATCCACCAGATAATTCCGGACATGTTCGCCGCGGCGGATAGAGATGTCTTCCGTATAGTGCTCCTTAGCTTTGTCAGCATCTACCCAGGCCAAACGGCAAGCCGCGATTTTCATGCCGACTTTCTCGAAGCGAGCGATGATTTCTCCCATCACGCCGCGCTTGACGGCATCGGGTTTTAGCAATACCAGAGTCCTTTCAATCATATGATTAGCTGATTATTATTTCAGTACTTTTTTTATTTCATTCATGAGGTCTGCCGGCGTATGCTGGGCCTTAATGAAATACCCGTCGGCGCCTAATTCCGTCCCTTTTTGCTGATCTGATTCCTGGCTAAGATTAGTCAAAAGCAAAACGGGAATTTTTTTAGTCGTCATTTCTGATTTAATCTCCCGCAAAATGGAAAAACCGTCGATCTCCGGCAAAATAACATCAAGCAAAATCAAATCCGGCTGATCGCGCTTGGCAATCTCAATCGCCTCGCTGCCCTTATCCGTGACGATTGTTTCAAAGCCCTCCTCTTCAAAACGCAGCTTGTACATCTCCACGATCATGGAGTCGTCTTCGACTAATAAAATCTTTATTTTCTTGTCCGACATAAGCAAAGCGATTTAATTTATCTGATAATCGTTTAATTTTTCTCCTCTGATAACGCCAGCTTAACAAATCCGGCCGGAAAAGTCAAAAAAATCATTCCGCCAGTTGAAAATTTCCGCCGTCACTGATTAAGCTGATATCGCCGTCCTCGTCAGTACGGAAAATCTGGGCACCCAACTGCTTCAAA
>JBAZMO010000044.1:0-7340 GCA_041649655.1 Patescibacteria group bacterium | reverse complement strand
ACCGCCGGAATCGAGCCGAAAATAATCATCGTTACCGGAAAAATTATCCATTGGGCCACCATGACGACGTAGCTGACCAAGCCCTTCTCTTCCGGCCGCTTAGGCAGGACAAAAGTATACATGACGGCGTTCAAAATCAAGCCGACCATGCCGATATTCATCAGATTCTGCAAAGTGAACGGCACGTTCTGAGCGAAAGCGGTCGCCCGATCGGCAGTCGACAGTAGCGCTAAAGGCAACCGGCCGATCAAGAGAATCAAAAGCGGAGCCGTCGCCCAGGAATACATGCCCTCCATTTGCACCCACAAATATCTTAACCGCATTTTCAACGGAATTTTCGTATTCTTATGGTCACCGAAAAAATTATCCCACATCCAGGCGAAATGCTCGACGCCCCAAGCCCAGCGGCGCATCTGCTTATACTGATTCAATATCGATTGCCAGAATTTGCCGATATACACCGTGTCCATTGAAACGGTAATGAACATCGGCACGACTTCGTAATCGCCGTCATAGCGATTGATCGCCTGCAGGCAAATGCGCGAGTCCTCGCTGACCATCGTCTTATCATGGCCGCCAACATCGATAATCATCTTAAAGCTCATGCTGTGCGAAGAGAAAGTCAGCAGCCGTTCCGGCCGCGACATGTCGGTCAGCAGCCAGAAAGTCGTCGCCGCCGCCACCACGCGAATGATCGGATTCGATTCCCAAATATTGTTGTTATATAAAACCAACGGCTGATAACTGGCTCGGGTCGGATTGGGATGCGATAAGTATTTATAAGTCAGATAAGAAAAATATTGCGGATGCGGCAGGGTCTCAATATCAAAGCAAGACACGATAATATTTTCATAAGGCATCTTTTCCGCATCGGCATATTCCCTCAAAGCCAGCTCCTGGTAATGCACATTGGAACCCTTGCCGGGCAATTCATCCGGTTTTTTCGGATGCACCGTAATCAACAACTTCTTAAAATGGCGCTCATACTTCTGGCGGATTTTCTCGGCAATAATCAGAAAATTATCCCGATCCCCTTCTTCGCCGCCCAGAATGATAATAAAACGATCCATCGGATAGCGGCATTTCAGCAGTCCGTCAAAAGTCCGCTCGATCACCTCATACGGCTCTTTATAAGTCGGCAAGGTGATGGCGTGCCAATAATCAAGATGATTCTTCGGCAGTTTCTTCAATTCCTCGAACCAATCGATCTTGATCTCGCGGCGGAACTTGAACCAGGAAATGAACATCCAAACCATCATGTAAAAAATCCTGGTGATCCAATAGACGGAAAAAACCAAAATAAAATAAACCGCCCAAAGCGGCGCGGCGAAAGACAGAACAATGGCGATCAAAAAAGTCAGCCAGACGATTAAAGCCGGAAATATCTCCGAAAAACGTTGTCCTGAGATTTTCTTCATACGGTTATAGCATAACACGAATCCGCCCCAAAAATCAACCCCGAGAAACGAGCAAAAAAAACGCCGTTTTGACCATAAGTCAAAACGGCGACGGAAATTATTCGACTGATATTAAAAGCAGCTAGGTTTTAAAATTACCCGATCAGCTTGCGAAACTCCGGCTCAGTGATAATCTTGACTCCCAGCTTTTCGGCCTTAGCATATTTAGAGCCGGGATTTTCTCCCGCCACAACATAATCCGTCTGCCGGCTGACTGATGATGACGTTTCGCCGCCCAGCTCACGGATTTTTGACTTGGCTTCATCGCGGGTCAAGCCGGCCAATTCTCCGGTCAAGACAAAAGTCAAACCCGCCAATCGGCCGGCCGGCTGCTGTTTCGGCAAAATCAATTCGACGCCATTCTCCCCCAACTCGATTATGAGTTTCCGATTGCTTTTATCCTCAAACCAATCCTTGACACTTTGGGCCACTTTTCCCCCAATTTCCCTAATTTCCTGCAACTGATCCAAGGTGATTCTTTCAAAATAATCCAGCAGCTTGATCGGAGCAATAATTGAATTTTTGGGAAATTGTTTTGCTAAAAGCACTGCCGTCTCTTCGCCGACATGACGGATGCCCAAAGCATAAATGAATTTAGCCAGGGAAATTTTTTTCGCCGCCGCAATCGCCGCCACCAGATTTTTCGCCGACTTTTCGGCGAATCTTTCCAACGGCCGCAAGTCATCCTCAGTCAATTTGAACAAATCAGCCGGCGTCCGGAGCAAATCGGCGCGCTGCAACTGCTCGATGATCTTCGGGCCCAACCCGGCAATATCAAAACCGGTTCTAGAGACAAAATGAGCCAAGCCCTCCATTTGTTGGGCGTAGCAAGCCCGGTTCTCGCAATAATAAGCCACTTCGCCGGCTTTTTTAACCGCCGCCGAACCGCAAATCGGGCATTTCGCCGGCAACTTGAATTTCTTTTCCCGTCCGGTGCGCATTTTTTTAAGCACTTGGACAATATCGGGAATCACATCGCCGGCTTTTTGCAAAATTACCGTATCGCCGACTCGAGCATCCAGACGAGCCACCTCATCGGCATTATGCAGAGTCGCCCGCCTCACCACCGAACCGGCTAGCGCCACCGGCCGCAAATGCGCCACCGGCGTCAAAACGCCCGTCCGGCCGACCTGAACCTCGATCGCCTCGATCACTGTCGTCACCTGCTCAGCCGGAAATTTATAAGCGGCGGCCCAACGCGCCACCTTGGCAGTGCGGCCCAACCGTTCTTGCAATTGCAAATCATTGATTTTTAAAACGATGCCGTCGATTTCAAATGGCAAACTGCCGCGGCGCTTCTGCCAATGCTTGAAATATTCCAGAGTCCCGGCGATATTCTTAACAATCTGCCAATGGCCGTCGACTTTGAAACCCAGTTTGGCCAACTGTTCCATTATTTCGGCCTGGGTTTTCAAGCCGTGTTTTAATGGTTCATAAATGGTCCACATAAACGCGTCTAAATCGCGGCGAGCGGCGACTTGCGGATCCAATTGGCGGATCGTTCCGGCGGCCGCATTGCGCGGGTTGGCAAACAACGGCTCGCCTTTTTCGATTTGCTCCCGATTCAGTTTTTCCAAAGCCGCTTTGGGCATAAAAACCTCGCCGCCAACCTCGATATCTTCCGGCTCATTCAATCTCAGCGGCACGCTGCCGATCGTCCTGACTGTATGGGTAACAACCTCGCCCAAAACGCCGTCGCCCCTGGTGACGCCTTTGGCCAATTCGCCCCATTCATAAATAAACGACAGATTCAAGCCGTCAATCTTCAATTCGCAGACATATTCCAAATCGCGATCAGCCGGCCAGCCCAAAAACCTTTTTACCTTCTGATCGAAATCCTTGACCTCCTCAAAAGAAAACAAGTCGTCAAAAGACCACTTCGGCACCGGATGACGGTATTTCTGGAATTTGCCCAGCGCCTTGCCGCCAATTCTTTGCGTCGGTGAATCAGCCGTAATCAACTCCGGCCGTTCCGCTTCCAATTTTTCCAATTCGTCTTTCAGCGAATCGCGCGCCGCATCGGAAACGATCGGCTTATCTAGGACATAATAAGCATGATCAATCTCTTTCATTTGCTTCTTAATCGCCTCGATTCTTTTTTTAGCCGCCGATTTATCCATACTAATCGCAAAAAAATTAATAATCCTTCACTACATCCTGCTCGCTGAACAATACAAAGCCGAATAAGCCGGAAACCGGATCCTTAGGCAAGATATGAGCGATGATCGTCTGCGTCGACCGGCCATAAGTCCCACTCGACTTCAAAGTCAAGCTGGTGATGCCCTCAGGATTTGGTGATTTGCCACTTATACTGTCACAGAAATAATCATAAGCATCGACTGACAAGTTTTCCACAAAATCACCTTGACCGCCCAAAACCTTTAATTCTAATAAATAATCAATCGGGGGTGATAAAACTCCACCATTCAAATTTAAACTAGCGTCTTTCAAATCAAAACAGCGGGAACCAATCTTGCCAGTATCACTCAATTCGACTTCCGAAGTATCAGTCAGATAAATCCAAGCGCCGGATGCATCATCTTGTTGGGGCGAAAGCTGAGTCAGATTGACTTGCAATTTGGAGGTGTCCTCTCCGCCCTTAAACCATTCCAAAACTACGCTTTCAGTTAAATTAGTACTATTACGATTAAGAATAAAAAACTTAACGCTCTGGCCGTCATATAACCTTTGGCGCAAAACATTCTTCTCATAATCGGTTGAATCGGCGATCGACCAAACTGCCCCGGTCGCTTCCATGGCGTTATTATCGGGCCTGATATCATTTTTCAAATCAACCAGCGAATCCGCCGCCTCCTGCTTTTTCAAAAGATACAGCGATTCTTCCAATCCGGCATCGGCCGCGTAATAAGCGACGATGGAATCATCGATTGCCGCCGCCTTGTTGATGTCGGCGATAATGAAATAAGAAAAACCCAACGCTGTCGACAAGAAGACCGCCAATAGCATGACGGCGAAAACGATAACCATCCCTCGATTGTCATTTTTTAAATCTTTCATTGGTTTAATGGTAAATCTTGCTGGAAATAGTCGTCTGCAAAGACAGCGACTTGCGGTATTTCTCCAAGCCGTCCTGATTGCTGATCATCAAGAGCAATGTCACTCGCGATTGGACGCTGGGTTCATCGCCGGGCGCTGCAGCCGGCGTCAAAATCAATCGGAATTGATCTACGGCCACCGACTCGGAATTGAGTTGGGCGGTCTTAAACCCTTCATTAGTAACAGTGATCTTGATGGATTTAGAACCACCATCATAAGCTATTTCATAAACTTCGCCATACTCGTCCGACTTAAATAACAACTTATCAGTCGAACCGTCAGTGTCGATATCCATTTGTCCATAATCCAATTCTCGGCCGCGGATTTCCTTAGCGACTTTCTCGATGATATAACGCCCCTCATTCTGCAACTGAGCCAAATTGGCGGTCTGTTGCTGCAAATTGCTGACATTAATGAAAATCGCCGAGGCCACCATCATGACAATGGCAAAAATCCCGATCGTCACTAGTATCTCGATCAAAGTAAAACCCTGATTTTTTTTAATTATTGTCCGGCTCATAAAATCATCGCCAATTATAAAGATTATCTTCTACTGTCGCGCTCCGTGAGCGGCCGCTGATCTGCCAAGTCACTTCGCTAATCACTTTGAGGCCGATTTTCAACGGACAATTTTCGCTTGACTCGACTACATTATAATCAGTTGAATCGCACTGAAAATTATCATTATCATCATCGCAACAGATATCTTTAATAGTAATTTTTCTCTGATAAGGCGTCGCCGTATTATCGCCCTCAATATTAGTGAAAAAACCGTCAGAGTTGCGATAGAGCGCCGTCAAACCGGCGTCTTCCGGATCATCACTGTCATAATTGACAGTATAATCGCCAGCCGCCAACTTCTCGTCCCATGGCCAAATGTTTCCACCAATAAACTCATTATTGTTATTTTTCAGCCAATTGGAATCGCGGATATTCTTAATGACTTCGACTCCTTCCCGCGCCAGATTAGTGCCGACAATCCTCATCTCCGCCTCGCGTTCAGCATTGAAATTGATCAAAAAAAGCGACCAGACCGAAAAAATGCCGATCTCAATCACGGCAATGGCAATAATCAGTTCGACTAGGCCTTGGCCTTTATTATTTGAAATAAATTTCATAAAATCAACCATTACAATGAACCATCACAATGTCCGGATATTATCGAAGACAAACTTAACCGACCAGAAACAGAATTAAGTTTAACGCAGAATTTATTTTCCGTTCCCTGGGTGTAAATCTCCAAAGTGCCGCCTTCCGTTAAGCCCGGCAACTCCATTTTCCCCCGCGGCGGATAAAAAAGCACCGGTGCCGCGCTGGCATTTGAAATCTTAGCAATACTTAAGGGTATTTCCGCAAACTCAAACTCTTCATTATTACTAAAAACGGCCGACAGCTTGACTGAACAATTACCAACCATGCAATGATTAGAAATAGAAAATTTATAAGCCAAGGGCGAGCGATCATCAACCAATTCGCCAGTCAAGGCCATGGTCTGGACTCGTTCCAAACCGGCAACAACGATTTGCGCTTGATTCTCTAGGGTCTTGACTTTTTCATTAACATGATAATTAACAATAATCAAAGAGGAAATAATGATAAAAATTCCGACGGCAATCAATAATTCAATCAAAGTAAAACCGGCGCCGGCCCGAAGCCGCAGCTGATTGACTCCATCTTCATTTCGAAAAAATGACTTCATTACTTTTATTACTCAATTCAGCCGCCCCAAATACCAGGCAACGATCTGCGGCCCCCAAAACAAAGCAATGAGCGCCGCCGGCGCCAAAAAAACTCCGAACGGCACCGCCGATTTGACTTGGACTTTCTTGGCAGCTAGCAAAGCCAAAGCCGCTAAAGCGCCGATGATATATGACAACAGCAAGGCGACCATGATAACCGGCCAACCCAATAAGACGCCCAGCAAAGCCCCGAGCCGCAAATCGCCGCCGCCGACCCAACGGCCCTTGGAGACGAAATACTGCGCAGCAAAAAATCCCAGACCAACCGCCAAGCCAATCAGAAGCGACGCTGGCGACAAACCCAGCCCAAGGTTGAAAACCGCTACCAAAACAAGCGCCGGCAGAACTACGGCATCGGGAATAATCAGCCATCTCCAATCATAAACAAAAATCACGATCAAGGCGGCGATAGCCAGCCAATCCCGCAATAATAACAGCCAAAAACCGAAATCAGCTAACGCCAAACTACCCAATCGATTAAAATTAATCAGATAAGCGGTGGCGAACAATAAACCGGTCGCCAACTCGACTGAAGGGTACTGACAAGAAATCTTTTTGGAGCAATAACGGCAACGGCCGCCCAAAAAAACATAACTGAGAACCGGAACCAAATCAAACCAAGCTAAAATTTGCCCGCATTGCGGGCATTTGGATCGACCAGCCGCGACCGACTCGCCGCTATGCAAGCGCAGAATCAAGACATTGAGGAAGCTGCCGATGATCAAACCGAAGATAAAAATTAATGCCGGAATGAATAAAAACATTGGGTAATTTTTAATGATTAATTTTTAATTTTTAAATAATTTCTTAATGTCTGAATTTTTAAAAATTATAAAATTGGAGCATTATTTAAAAATTACAAAATTAAAAATTGAAAAATCACCTCTTGACTCCTCCCTTCGTCCACAAATACTGCCCCGGCGCCAAGCCGCCGATGCCGGCCTCGAGCGAAAAACTGATCTCGTAATCATCATCGGACAAATTAGCCACGGCGTATCGATAAGGACTGATATTGATCGGATCGTCAATATTATTAATCGCCCAGCGGCCGGCGGCGGCTTTCAAGCAACGGCTAAGCGTCTCGCCC
>JBAZMO010000043.1:0-7486 GCA_041649655.1 Patescibacteria group bacterium | reverse complement strand
CCAACTGATGCCGATTGCCAACAGTTATAATCTGAAGGAGTTGTTTGATGCCTTAAGCGGCTATTTGCGGGCCAAAGGACGCAAGGTAATGTTCGAATATATGATGATCGCCGGCGTTAATGACAGTCCGGCTCGCGCCGAGGAATTAGCCGAGTTGCTTAAATCATTGCCGCGTAATCTCATTATGGTTAATCTGATTCCTCATAATCCGGTCGGCAAATTCAAGCCCAGCCCGATGTTGGCGGTCAAGAAGTTCAGGGATATTCTATTTCGAAATGGGATCGAAACGACGATCCGCAAGTCCTGGGGCGGAGAAATCGCCGGCGCTTGCGGGCAATTGGCGGGTAAGGGCAAGAATGATGTCCGCCAGTCGGCGGAATGAATGAATTTTATGGATTAAAAAAACCGCTCGGATGAGCGGTTTTTAGATTTTTAAGAATTCCTGGCGATGAACAGATCAAACAGCAATTCCGGATTTTTGGCGCCGGATTTGAGCTGGATTTCGATTTCCAGCAGTTCGTTTTGGATTTTAATCAGCTCGTCCAGCCGGAATTTCTTGATGGCTGGCAGGTTTTTGGCGACGACAAAAGAATGCAGGCCGGCTTGGTTGGAGATGCTGGCGGCGGTGATCCGCGGATTATCTTCCAGCAGTGCTTTTATTTTCAACATGGCTTTGAATTGCCAGTTGATCGTGCCCAAGAGCGAAAGCGGCTCGTTGCCGGCGAGGAGCTGCTGCGAGACCAATTCCAAAGCGAGGCGGCGGTTTTTGGCGGCGAGAGCGTCGGTCAGGCGGAAAATGTCATTGTCGTATTTGGCTTTGACTAAGTTCTTAACGTCTTCGGGCGTAATAATTTCCCCATCCCGGTAGGATTTGAGTTTGGCCAGTTCGTTTTCTATTTGCAACAGGTCGTTGCCGACCAAAAGAATCAATTCGGCCACCGCCGGAGCTGAGATCTTTATCGCTTGCCGGGCGCAATACCGATTGATCCAGGTTGCCAGTTGGTTGTTTTTGAGCGCCGGCAGATACCAGGCATACGGCTGGCTTTTCAGCAGGTTGAACAGCTTGTCCTTTTGCGGGATTTTTTTCTCTTCTTCGAAGACATCGACGAACAGCAGATTATTCTCGAGCGCGTCCCGGTGCTTTTCCAGGAATTCAAAAATTTCGTCGCGGATTTTTTTCTGGCCCGCCCGATTGTCGGCGATCAAGCCGCTAACGATAATGAGTTTTTTCTCGCTCAAAAAAGGCACGGTCAGGACTTCTTGGGAAAAGCGGCTCAGGTCGGTTTCTTCGACGGCCAGGCGGATGACGTTCAAATTGGCTTTATCTTTCTTTTCGATAAAGCTCTTTTTAATTTCTTCGGTTTTGGCGCGACAGAGGTAGTTGTCCGTGCCGTAAATATAGAAAATCATAATACTGCCATCTTAGCTTATTTCGGGCGAGAAAACAAACTGGCTGTGGATAACTATTAAAATGCAGGAAAAAAGTTGATAGAATATGTATAAAATAATGTTTAAATTTAAACAAAATAATGTAAATAATTTTAAAATGCAGAAAAAGTATTGACAAGATGAAAATTAAGGCGTAAGCTGGAGGTGGGAGTGGTTATTAATAAGAAAGAGCGAAAAATATGGAAATACCGGCTTTATTGCGCAATTTCGGCTTAAGCGACAAGGAAACGGCCGTTTATCTGGCTTTGATCGAGTTGGGTCCGTCTTCGGTGCGAGTCGTGGCTGACCGGGCCGCGATCAACCGCGGCACGACTTATGATATTTTGCGGGCTTTGATCGCCCAGGGCCTGGTCACTTATTTCCATAAGCAGACCAAGCAGTTCTTTGTGGCCGAACCGCCGGAGAAACTGCTTAATGCCATCGACGATCGCGAAGAAAAATTAGCCGCGGTTAAAAACGACATCCGGGAAAGCTTGCCGCGTCTGCAGGCGATTTTCGAACGCAGCGGCAACCGGCCGGCGGTGAAATTCTACGAGGGCGAGCGGGGCATGAAGCAGATTCTGCAGGATATTCTGGAGACCATGAAGGGGCGGGCCGATAAGACCTATTTCGTTTATTCTTCCGGCACGGCGGAGGATCGCAAGCACTTGTACGCGGCCATGCCGGAATTCAACAAGAAACGGACGGACAAGAAAATAATCGTCCGGGTGATTTCTTTGGGCGAGGCCGGCGGGATTTTTGGGCTTGATGAGCGCCGGCAGATTCCCGGAGTTTCGGCTGATTTGAAAATGACGCATGAATTGATTTATGGCGGCAAGATCGCCCACATCGGCTTGGATGATGCCGGCAATTCGGTCGGCGTCGTGGTAGAGAATGAATCGATTTACGGCATGCAACAGCGGATCTTCGAATTCAATTGGCAAGCGATCAAAAAATAATCGAGCTTGATGGGCGAAGCACTTTGACAACTGAACAGGAGGGAAAGACATGTCTAGTCCTTTGACTAACCCGGAGGCCTTACTGGCGATCTTTAAACATTTTTTGCTGAATTCCCCGGAGTACGCTTCGCAGATTAAGATCAACCGTTGCAGTTTTGAGCGATTCGGCCTTGGCTGTATCCACGATACCTATAAGGTTTCGGCGGAAATGCAACCCTGGTCCTTCGTTTGGAATACTTTTCTGTTGCAACGGATCAATGGCGATTATTTTCGCCAGCCGGAAATCTTAGATTGCAATTATTTCTTGTTATGCCGCGCTTTTTCCCACTACGACCGCCGGCATCGATTGACGGCCGTCCGCTTAAAGGACGGCTCATCAATTTATTGTGATGAGGACGGACATTATTGGCGTTTATTTGAGTTTATCGAGGGCAGTTATAGTGTTAATGTTGTGGCGAATAATTATCAGGCCTACGAAATCGCTCGGGCTTATGGCGATTTTCTACGGGCGGCAGCGATTATCGGTGTTGATGAAATCGGTTGCGCCATTCCGAGATTCCATGATACGTCAGCTCATTTGGGGCAATTAATTGAATGTGCGACTTTTAAGCATGGTTCGGAACGGGTTAACGAGTGCGCGTCCGAGATTGACTTTTTTCTCAAGCAGACGGATTTGATTTATGATTTGGCGCAACAAACTCAAAAATATCTGCCGCAACGAGTAACTCATAATGACACCGGCTTGGATAATGTCTTATTGGATCAAAAGTCGCAGGCCGCTTTGTGCGCGGTGGATTGGGATACGGTGATGCCCGGAACTAGCGCGATCGATTTCGGCGATTTATTCCGTTCGGCTGTCAGTTTGGATCCGGCCTTCGATTTGCTGGGAGTGTTCGAAGCCCTGTTGCGCGGCTATATCGCCGGCGCCGGCGGTTTGCTGAAACACTTGGAGATCAGTTGTTTTTTGGCAGCCAGCCAGCTTGTCTCTTTGGAGTTGGGCATCAGATTTTTAGTTGATTATCTGCGCGGCGATCCGGTTTTCCGCGGCTATGACGGTTCCAGTTTGCGCAGTTGCCGCAAATCGATCGCTCGTTTTCAGCTTTTGCGCAATCATAATCATGAATTGAACGCCGTGCTCAACAATATTCTCCGCGCTTAATGTTATTTTGTACTTTTCAAAAACCGCTTCGGCTTGGCCTGAGCGGTTTTTCTTTTAATTAATGTAAGAGATCTCTCCACTTCGCTTCGATTACGAAGCTACGGTCGAGATGACAGAGGAGAGGTCTCGCCCCAGTTGTCGCCGCTCGAAACCTCCACTTCGATCGGCGCGCGCAGCTTCATGACCGAGCTCATTTTGTCCGCTATGAATTTGGCGACTTTCTTGACGTCTTTGGCCGGCGCTTCAAACACCAATTCGTCATGCACTTGCAGGATCATTCTAGTTTTGGGGCTGACTCGTGGCAATTCCTGCTGGATGGCGATCATCGCCAGTTTGATCAGGTCGGCGGCCGTGTTTTTAGAAATTACCCCTTCACTATCAAATTTATGGCTGTTTTCAACTGAAAGCGTATAAGTTGTTTCTTTTTGATTCTTAATTTTGATATTTTTTATAGAGAACCATGAATAGATCGGCGTTTCTATTCGGAGGTCATTTCGTTTAAGAATATCAAATATCTGATGGATTGTTGAATGCCCTCCATTTTTCCATCTGTTGTATAAGACGTAATCAGATCTACTATCTAGATTTTTTCTTGTTAATTTAGGATATTTTCTTATTATTTCATCCATTAAAAATCTAGGAGCGATGCAAGCGGTTCTGTAGGATAGCTTGATGTTTTCGCCAAGTATTATTTTTTGAAATGAATTTCTTAACATATCCAATCGATAAGATACTTTTTCTTTGCAAATATAAGGTCCAAGCAATGAGGATTCAATACCTAGGGTTTTTAGCAATAATTGCAGATCTTCCAGTATTTCTTTTTGGCATAAATGAAAATTAGGCATATACTTGCGGGTTTTTCCTAAACAGCCGTCAGCCGCAAAGAATCCTTTAATGAAAGCGATTCGATTCAACTTTGTTTCTTGAAAAATTCTTGATAATAAACGCTTATTTTTTGCATTTTCATTGCTTTTTACACCAATATGTTCTAAAAATTTTCCGAATCCGATAGACGTAATAACTAATTCCCATTTATGCTTAGCTTTTTTTGTTGATGGCGGAAGTTTCCTAATGCGCGGATTTAAACCTATGCTCGTAAAATAATCTTCGCATATTTTTAATTTAATTTCTTCATGGCTACCAAAAGTATAAGCTAAATCATATCTAGTAGCCCGAGTGGCAAATCTCCTCGTGAAATGACCATCGCCATAATAATATCCCAGCCAATACCAAAAATTGTCATCCACACTTTTAATATTGAATGTTTGTCGATTTTTACTGTATGAGTATTTAATTAGTTTTTGCTTATCTTTAAATTCTTTTATCGTGGGAAATGAAAAACAAACCTTATCGTTTTTGTGTAGTTCACTAAATTTTTTCCAAAAATAACCCTCATCGTTAAGACATAAAATTTCATGTCTAATATCGCAATCTAAAGTCTGTCCATTGGAAAATGATATTTGTGCTAATTGAGCTCTGCCTCTATTTAATACTTTATATTTCTGCCATTTTTCTCCATCCCAAACTAACTTTGGCTTATTTTTATTAGAATACAACTCTCCAATCGAAATATATCCGCCAGATGTTAAAATCTTAACGTGTTTGGGCAGACAGCCCTGGATCGGCATATTGACTGCCATGCGTTCGGCCGAACTCTTGACTTGGGAAATGCTGGAGTTGATTTCCGGCAGATAGCGGCGGCGGCCGTAAAGAGTTTCCACATAACCCTTGTCGCGCGCAATCTCGACGGTTTCATCCAGCCATTTTTTGACTTCTTTAAAGGTGTCGAAATATTTGTAGATGAATTTCTGCGCTTCGGCGTTGGACAGGCCGGTGCGTGATGATAAACCCCAGGCGCCCATGCCGTAAAGCACGCCAAAGTTGATTTCTTTGGCGGTGCGGCGGATTTCTTTGGTCACTTCACTCGGCTCAAGGCCGTGGATGATGGCCGCGGTCTGGGTATGGATGTCGCCGCCGGAGTTGAAAATCTTAAGCATCGCCCGGTCATTGGCGAGCGAGGCGATGATCCGCAGTTCGATTTGCGAATAATCGGCTTTGATGATTTTAAAGCCCGGCTCGGCGATGAAGGCCCGGCGGATCGGGCCGCCGGTTTCCGTGCGGATGGGGATATTCTGCAGGTTCGGTTCGGAGGAAGACAGCCGGCCGGTGGCGGTGACGGTCTGATTGAAACTGGTGTGCACCCGTCCGTCCAGCGGACTGATCAGAGTCGGCAAAGCGTCCAGATAGGTTGATTTCAATTTGGACAGTTCGCGGAACTCCATTAGCAGATCAATAATCTCAATCTTATCCTTGCTCTCCTTATTTTCTCTCAGCCAGCCAGCCAGTTTTTCCAATTCGCTGGCGCCGGTCGATATGCCGGTTTTGGTTTTCGCCAGTCCATGGCCATCGATTTTCAATTTATCGAATAAGACCTCTTTCAGTTGTTTAGGGCTGGCCAGATTAAAATCAGTTCCTGCTAGTTTCCAAGTTTTTTTCTCGATTGTTTTGATCCTTTTTTCGAATTCAGCGCTTAGGTCTTTAAGCAGCCGGCCGTCGATTTTGACGCCGTTTTTCTCGATCGCCGCCAGCACTTCGACCAACGGCATTTCCAGGGTTTCGAATAAGCTATTCAGATTTTCTTTGGCCAGTTCGGGAGCGAATTTTTGGTACAAGCGGAAAGTCAGATCGGCATCCTCGCCGGAATACCAGCTGACTTTTTCCAGCGGAACTTCAGCCAAACTGATCTTACTTTTGCCCTGGCCGATCAGCTCTTCGATCGGCTGCATCTGATAGCCGAATTCCACAAAAGCCAAGGTGTCCAAGCCGTGCTGGCGGTGGCCGGGATTCAAGAGGTAGGAGGCGACCATTGTGTCGAAGTAAAGCCCGCTAACAACCCCCTCCAACCTCCCCCTCCCGCCTGCAACGTTATGCCAGCCCGCATTGCTACGCAAAGCGTTGCTGGCGGGCGTAGCATTTCGGGCAGGTCGCAAGGGGGAGGAATTCTCGCCGAAGTAAGTATTCAAGACCTCGCCGTCGAATTTCAGATTATGGCCGATTTTTTTAATCTTCTCGTTGCTAAAAATGTCCAGCAGATCTTTTTTGATTTTTTTATTGATTAAACCGACCGGCAGATAAGAGGCCTCGCCCGTTTGCCAGCAGAAGGAAATGCCCAGTAGTTTGTCTTGGAACGGATCAAGGCCGGTCGTCTCGGTGTCGAAACAGAATTCCGGCTGTTTTTTCAGATCGCTTAAGAATTTTTCTAGATTTTCAGCTGTCAGCAGTCGGTAATTCTGGGCGCCTAATCGGCTGGCTCTCCTTTGATGATTCTCAATAGTCGCATTCGGATTTTCCTCCCGTAAGGGGGAAGAGGCATCGCCATCTGCAGTTGATGAGTTGGTTGAAGTATCATTCCCCCCCTTTGCGAAGGGGGAGGTTGGAGGGGGTTCTCGATCGAACAGATTGCCCTGTCCGGCCGGCGCGATCAAGCCGCTCTTGGCCAGGCCGGCCAATTGATTCATCAGCCGTTTGAAGCCCATTTTTTGGAAAACGTCGACGACCGCGTCTTGGTCAAGGGCTTGGAATTTGCAAGCCGCCAATTGGAAATCAATCGGGACATCCCTGATGATTGTGGCGATCTTTTTGGACATCAGCGCCTGGTCTTTTTGCTCTTTCAGCAATTGCCGAGTGCGGTCTTTTATTTTTTCGGAATCAATTTGGCGATAGATATTTTCCAGCGAGCCGAAATTATTCAAGAGTTCGATCGCGCCTTTTTCGCCGATGCCTCTGACGCCGGGAATATTGTCCGAGGCGTCGCCGCGCAAGCCCTTGTAATCGATCAGCTGTTTCGGCGCCAGCCCGCCGAATTTTTCCTTGACTTCCGGCTCGCCGTAAAGAATTGTTTCGGACAAGCCCTGATGCGGCGACAAGACCTTAGTGTTGT
>JBAZMO010000042.1:0-7602 GCA_041649655.1 Patescibacteria group bacterium | reverse complement strand
TTATTTTCATATTTTCTCTGTCATTGCGAGGAGTCGCGAGCCTCACTCCCCAGTCTCGAAATTAAGAAGGACCGATTCAAGAGGCGAGCGGCGACGAAGCAATCTCGGAGCTTGGATTTAAAATAAGGTTTAATTAATATTCAAACTTGAGATTGCTTCGTCGCCCCTCCACTACGTTCCGGGGTTCCTCGCAATGACAGGTTAAAAAACCTTATCTCGCTTATCTTGCTGAAAACTTATCTTGATTTTTTACTCCACCGTCACGCTTTTCGCCAAATTCCGCGGCTTATCCACATCGCAGCCTTTGAACCGCGCGATATGATAAGCCAAAAGCTGCAACGGAATAACATTAACAATCGGCGTTAGAATATCTAAAGTCTTAGGCACGTAAATCACAGCTTGGGCGATTTTGGCAATCTCCTCGTCACCCTCGGAGGCAATGGCAATGACAATGCCGCCGCGCGCCTTCACTTCCAAAATATTGCTTACTACCTTATCGTAAGTGCTGTCGCGCGTGGCGATAAACACTACCGGCATATTACTGTCCACTAAAGCAATGGGGCCGTGCTTCATTTCCGCGGCCGGATAGCCCTCGGCGTGGATATAGGAAATTTCTTTCAGTTTTAACGCCCCTTCCAGCGCCACCGGATAATTGTTGCCGCGGCCGAGATAAATGAAGTTCGGCGCGAAGCGCAGTTTCTCCGCCAATTCTCTAACGTTTTCATTCTGCCGTAAAACCATTTCCACGGCGGCTGGTAAAGCTTCAATATTTTTTAATATATCTTTTAGCGCTTCGGCCGTCAAATTTTTTTTCTCCGCGGCCAGATAAACCGCCAACAAGGTCAAAATTGAAAGTTGCGAGGTGAAAGCTTTGGTTGAGGCCACGCCGATTTCCGGGCCGGCGTGCAGATAAATGCCGGCATCCACCAGCCGCGCGATAGACGAGCCGACCACGTTGCAAATGCCGAAAGTTAGAGCGCCGGCGGCTTTAGCCAGCTGCAGCGCCGCCAAAGTATCAGCCGTTTCACCGGACTGGGAAATGGCAATCACCAGACAACTGGCGTCCAAAATCGGGTGACGATAGCGAAATTCCGATGCGTACTCCACTTCCACCGGCACTTTGGCCAGTTCTTCAATTAAAAATTCGCCGATTAAACTCGCATGCCACGAGGTGCCGCAGCCGATAATAATAATGCGCTTAATATTTTTCAGCCGCTCTTTAATTTCATCCAGCCCGCCGATTTTAATTTTACCGGCTTCAATTAAAATCCGGCCGCGCAAGGCATTAGCGATACTCTGCGGCTGTTCAAAAATTTCCTTGAGCATGAAAGTCTCAAATCCACCCTTCTCAATCTGCTCTAAATCCCAGCTAATTTCTTCCACCCGCTTAACAATGCCGGAAGCGTCGGTAAGATTCGCGACCTGATGTCCGGCTAAGGTAATGGTCGCGATTTCATTGTCATCAAGATAGATCACGTGCTTGGTGTGCGCCACAATCGCCGAAGAATCGGAAGCGATCAGATATTCCCCGCTGCCCACGCCGATGACTAACGGACTGCCTTTTTTGGCCGCGACCAACTCGGCCGGATGATCCGCGCTCATAACGACAATGCCGTAAGTGCCTGCCACCTGATGCAGCGCCAAAGAGACGGCTTCGGTCAAACTCTTTCCCGGCAAATATTTTTCAATCAAATGCGCCAGCACTTCCGAATCGGTTTGCGAAACGAATTTATGGCCTTCGCTTGCCAGCAATTTTTTTAAAACAGAAAAATTTTCAATAATGCCGTTATGTACCACGGCAATCCGGCCGCTGCAGTCAAAATGCGGATGGGCGTTGACTTCCGACGGTACGCCGTGCGTCGCCCAGCGCGTGTGCGCGATGCCGACATTGCCATCCGGACTTTTCATTTTCAAAGCATCGGCCAAGCCGGAAATTTTCCCCACGCTTTTTACGGTCGTTAAATTATTATCACAAAAAACCGAAATTCCGGCTGAATCATAACCGCGATATTCCAAACGCTTCAGCCCGTCTAAAAGGATCGGGCAGGCCTGTTTATTTCCAATGTAACCGACGATACCGCACATGCGTTTAGTCAACTAAGTAAATTAAGCTAGTTCAGCGAGTTCAGCGACTGGATTTGCTGAACTGGCTTAACTCGCTTAACTTGCTATAGCTTATTCCAAATAAACTCAAACACCATCTTCTGCGTCTGATAAATATTCTTATCTTCAATCATCACGCCCAGGGGATTATTATTGCTGTCCACCGAAATCATCGCTACCTTGCCGGCGTAAATCAAAGTGTAAGTCGGCGCGCTTTCCTTCTCTGTCAGCCATTTGCGCTCATCCAGTCCTTGCTTTTGCCCGCCCGGACCAATGGAAACAGCTTTAACCGTAATCCCGGCCTTAATGCGCTCATCGGAAAACTCCGGATAGGCGTCATATAAAATATTTTTTATGGTGGATGAAGAAAAAACAAAATATTTTTTTTCTTTAGCCCGGCCGGCCGCGGCAATCACATCCGTCAAAATAACCTTGATGCCGTCGCGCCCGTCATAATACTTCACGACCGGCTTAGCTCCGGCTTTATCGTAAATTGATTTTAATTCCGGAATGATTTCCTCAATTTCGCTTTGGACGTCTTTTAACTGCCGCTGTTTTTTTTCCAATGCGTCTTTTAGACGATCCGGCTCCTCGGCCATAAAATATTGGTGTTTATCCTGATGATAATAGCTGACCAAACCCAAATCAATCAGCGCTTTTAAAATATCATAGGCCGTACCGCGGTTAATGCCGGCTTCCAGCGCGATCCGCCGCACCGGCGACGGCCCCAAGCGCAAACAAGCCAGATAAACTTTTATCTCTTTGTCGCTTAAGCCTAATTTTACCAAACTGGCTTCAATCATATGTATTAAATGAATTATACTCTGCTATAACATTTTGTCAATTTTTTTTCTGCACAATTTGTGGATAAAATAAAAAATAGCTAATTTTAGCTAATTATTTATTATAATTTTGTCAAAAAAACTCGCTAAAGTCAAAAACAGTAGCGAGTGTGTTGGGTAACATAATCGAGAAAAAATTGCGTTCTACACCACTCTCACTTCTCTGGTTCGAAGATAATTGAAAGCAGCGCCGCGGGAAAAATGATCGATATGGACGCAGGGCGACATTTGGGGAAATTCCGGATCGACTCCGAAATGAACTGCGGGTATAGTATCGTCGCCTCGAATTGCCCGGCTCCCGGTACATAAGGTCATCGTGTCGATGTCCAAATGCTGGCCGAAAACTCGATAGATGATAGCACCCAGCATCAGCCGCTCCAGCAGAGTTATTCCGGAAATAGTGCTGGCTATTATCCGATCATACGACATGCCGGCGAAATTCTCATCCGCTTCGATATTCGCAAAAACCTCGACGGAGTATTGTCCGGCCAGCGGACTGCGGTCGTTGTCCTGGAAAGATCCATCCAAGTCATCACCCCAGTCACTTTCGATCGGAAATATGGTCCTGCAATAAGCCAGCGTCTCATTCAAGGTCAGGCCTGTCGCCAGCGGTATTAACCACTTATCACCATCCTCAACATCACGGCCAATCGTTGGCAGCTTGGCAAAGTCAAATTGCCTTCCTGGCAAATTCAGACTTAAGAGATCATTCAAACCGTACAGCATCATCATTATGGAGTATTCCTTTCATCTCAGGTTAGAGCGACCAGCTCGTTCTTGGCTTGTTCGAAACGTGTTGCTCGTTCTTGATCCGGGATTTGAAAATCCATCTGCGTTAGCTTGAAGAGCCGGTGCAGATCATCTGGCTGATCAGGAATAATCCGTAATGCAATTTCCCGCAGATCATCAACATGCCAACGATCAAGTTCCATGATTGATGCCCGGGCCTGATGTATGTGGCCAGCAACCAAGTGATTTCTCACCTTAACTTCCGGTAATTCGGAGAAGACCGCTTCAACCGTTTCCCCTCCGAAAATGTCGGTCGCGCACTCAAAAAAGATCGGCTCTAGCGTCGCGGATATACGTAACAGGTGAAAACGGGCAATCCGCAAAACTCCGGTAACAGTATAATAGCGTTTTCGCGAATACTCGACCAACGCCGGATCATCGGGCTGGGGAAATCCAACCAAATGGGTTTGACCGTCGCGATACTGTACCGGCCAGAGATCGACATAGATCGGATCTAAACTGCCGGGACGCATTGTCCAGTTGCTGGCTGGCGGATCAATGCCTAGGCCATCACAGGAAAGCGCTGCCAACGATTTGGCTAAGATGCCTGTGATCAGCGCTTTGATCTGCCGGTCGAGATTAAGTCTGACCGATTCGCGCAAAACCAAAGCCAGATCCGAACCACAGTCATCGGCCACGACGACGACCGCTGACCGGTCCGCCAGTTCCACCACGGCCACATCATGATATTCGGGAGTAATCACGCCGGCCAATTTCAGCCGCAAAAGATACTCCGTGATCCGGTTGGCAATCATGGTCGCCAGCGCCGTTTGGTTCAGTGCGGCCCCGATCGCCCTGGGTTCGACGTTCTTGACAAAGAAACGCCGGCCTAGGCATTCGATGCTCGCTGCCCAGCAATGGCTGTAGCTATCGTTGATTAAACGCCAACGAATGTCACCGCCGAGCAATTCTTTCAGGTAGGCATCCAGTGCGCCAAATTCATTCGGATTAATTTTCATCGCCGTCAGTCCTCCGTACGGTTGAATGATGCCAGTGTTTGGTTTTCAAGGTTCTAATCAAGAACCAGATCAGTATTTTCAGTTCCCGTTTGGAATCAAAATCCTGATTCAGTGCTTGATTAGATTATCAATTTTTTTATTAATAACCATTAATAGTATAAATATAAAATTATTCTGCGCCAACGTGTTTAATCACCCGCGCCAGCTGATTGATATAACCCCATTCGTTATCGTACCAAGAAACAAGATTGACCATGGTATCATCTACCACTTCCGTTAACAGGCCGTCAATAATGGAAGCGCATGGATTGCCGCGATAATCCACGGAAACCAGCGGCAAAGTGGAAAAATCCATAATACCTTTCAGCTCGCCCAAAGCTGCCGCCTTCAACAAATTGTTTACCACTTCGGCCGTGGTCGGCTTTTCCACTTCCAAGGCTAAATTGATCACCGAAGGCAAAACCACGGGCACGCGCATCGCCATGCCCTTAAGCCGCCCGGCCAATTCTGGAATCAGTTTGCCGATGGTCTTAGTCGCGCCGGTGTCGGTAGGAATAATGGACTCAGTCGCCGCGCGCGCCCGCCGGAAATCTTCTTTTTTGTGCGGCGCGTCAACCAAATGCTGGTCATTGGTATAGGCATGAACCGTGACCATATAGCCGTGCTTGATTTTTAAGGCCGGCGAAATGACTTTGATAATCGGCGCCAGACAATTTGACGTGCAGGACGCGGATGAAATAATGACGTGTTTAGCCGGATCAAACGCTTCCAAATTAACGCCGGGCACCAATGTGATATCCTCATCTTTGGCTGGGGCGGTAATCACCACGCGCTTGGCACCGGCTTTTAAATGCAGCTCAGATTCGGCCCGGCTGCGAAAGACGCCGGTTGATTCCACCACCACGTCAACTGCCAGCTTGGCCCAAGGACAGGCCAGCGGATCAATATGATTATACAAGGGAATCAATTTGCCGTTTACCCGCAAGTTTTCACCCTCGGCGCTGATTTCTTTATCCCAAATACCGTAGCAGGAATCATATTTAAGCAAATGCGCGTAAAAGGGCGCGCTGGAAGGACTATTGATCGCGACGATCTCAACCGCAGAATCGTCAAACATTTTCCGAAATATTAACCGGCCCATGCGGCCAAAGCCGTTAATCGCAATTTTTATCGCCATAGCGTTAATCTTTTACGCGAAAACTTGTTTTAATAAAATAAAGAAGGTTTCAATCCTCCCATAAGCGCCAATTAGCGCCACGCTTTCACCGCCTGTTTGTAAATTTCCGGATCGCCGACATCGTACCACTGACCGGCAAACATATAACCGAATATTTTTCTGGCTTCAACTAACTTTGGAAAAACGTCTTTTTCCAGCCGCACGGCATTTTCCAGAAATTTGAATATTTCCGGCTCAAAAATGTAAATGCCGGCATTGATCACGTTGGATAAATCCCGGCGCTGGTTCGGTTTTTCCAGATAGGAATAAATCCGGCTGCCTTGCACCCGCACCGCGCCCCAGTCAGCCGACTTATTGACCGAGGTTAAAGCCATGGTCGCGACGCCGCCGTTAGCGATATGAAAATTAACCATATCTTCCAGGTCAACATTAGCCAAAACGTCGCCGTAATAAACGAAAAACGGATTTTCACCAATGAGTTTTTTGGCCTGCGTTACCGGCGCGGCCGTGCCAGTTTCCTGTTTGCCCTGATCAAGATAAGTAATTTTAACGCCATATTTAGAACCATCGCCTAAGTATTGCTTGATTTTATTACCCTGATGGCCGAGAGAAATGATCAAATCCCGCACGTCAAAACGACGCAGGCTTTCAATCGTATATTCCAAAACCGGCCGGCCGTTTACTGGAATCATCGCTTTTGGCATTTCGTAAGTAAAAGGCCGCATCTTGGTACCCTGCCCGCCAGCCAAAATCAGCGCCTTTTTGATTTTCGGCGCGAAATATTTGCTTAAGACATATTCAATGGCGTGCGAGCGGTTGCGGATCCGAGAGCCGTCGATATATTCATCCAGCTTTTTTAATATGTCTTTTTTGATAGTAATGGTCAGACGGTAACGATCCATAAGATAAATCCAAATTTCCAAAGACAAATGTCAAATCAAATCTAAAACTCAAATGTCAAAAAATTTAACTTTAGATTTTAACATTGATTTGACATTAGAATATTAAGCTTAATGTTATATATTATCATACTATATCATACGAAATCCGATGTCAATATAATACCTTCTATTGACAAAATCAAATAAATAATGCAGACTATAACATTAAAAATGTTCATAAGTATTTCTGCTTCCTATCAGAATAATAAAAAAACCGCCAATTAACTCATCGAACAGCGGTGTTTTTTATAATCCTGATTGAGACAATATTATTTTTTTAATAACAAAAACTCGCCCTGTCTTTGGAGCGGCTAATTTTTTAACCGATCCAAATTAGAGGACGAGTAATTGCCTGCTAATAGTATTCTGGTTATATAACCAGCCCAACTTGAAATTGGCGTTTTGTATGCCAACAGCATTCTGGTTTAGTAACCAGCCCAGCTTTGAACCTTCCGTTTTAAGTTCGGAAAAAACTAGATTTAATGAGCATATATTATATTAGCATGTTTGAAAAAAATGTCAAGATCTTTTTATAATGATATAAATAGGCAAAAATTTCAATATCTACCGGTTTTTTCAACGCCAAAAGCTTCTTTGGTTATCATTTCAAAAGACCCAACACTCACGTTTTGACGCTCCACGATATCTTGAGATGATTTTTGACAAAAAACTTTATCACAGTCAGGATTTGGGTAATCTTTGAATTTGTAACAATTTGGTCCTTCTGGAGACATAAATATTTTATATAATACAGTCATTATATTCAAAAAAAATAAGTTACATGGTCCTGG
>JBAZMO010000041.1:0-7913 GCA_041649655.1 Patescibacteria group bacterium | reverse complement strand
GTCCAGACGTTTCGGTCGGGCGGAAGGAGGGGTTTGGGGGGGGAATTCCGCCCGACCGATCATGAATTTTCTTTAAATTCGGTTCGGATTTGTTCATAAACACCCAGCCAGTTTCGTTTTTCATTTTTTAAAATTATTAGGCAAATAGGCAATGGCCAGAAGCATTTTTGGAGCGTAATTCCTGCCTGGCAGAAATGCCACTATCGTGAGACTAAATTCATTTCTAATGCTTATGGCAATTTGGAAAATGACTAAAACTAAAAACACCGCCCGAAAGCGATGTCCTTAGTTGTACCTGTCTTCGGCTTATGATTTAGCCGAATAGGGCTGACGCCCCGCAAGTACAATGTCATTGTACCAAATGTAGTATAATCAGTCAAATAGGGCTGTGGATAACTATACATAATAAAATTGCGGCCCCGGCAGATTTGCCGGGGTCTTATTTTTTATTATTGCTTTTTAGTCCAATCGTTCAGCGTCCCAGTGTATTTTTTGTTGTCATTAGGATTAACTGCAATAATATTGCCGGAATCCAGATTATTGGCGATTTGTTCAAAAGCTTTTTCAACCTGATTTAATTTAGTGTTTGTCTTATGGTGTTTCGTATGAACCCAATAATCAACAATTAATTTGATGATTACTATTGTATAAAGCGGCCAACCTTTCCCTAACACTAAGATTGAACCCAATAAAACCACAATATGCATGACTACGATACGATCATAGGGCCCCCAAAATAAGAAAACGCTAAAAAATTTTTCGTATTCTCTTTTGTCAATGAAGTTTTGTTTGTAAGAGATGCCATGGCTGATAAATAATGTCGCTAAGTTCAAAAAAAGGAAGAACAATCCGGACCAACTAAAACTCATCACCGATTGATACCTTTGTGAAATGAAAAAAATAAACATCAGGTGTCCGAGCATGAAGCCGCCGTAATGAAAAAAGAAAAAAATGCATTGGCCGGCCAGCATCGCGCCTACTGTCCCTCGTCTGACCCTGGCGATTTTGATTGTTTTTAAAATGAAATAAAATCCAATGACGGCGCTTTCCAACCAATATAAGAATAAGAAGTTGAATAAGCTCCAGTCAAAAAAAGCAACGCCGACGATAGAAAGCAGGTTGGCGATAATAAGTGAGATTTTGTCCTTCGTTAATTTCATACTTTTCTATGGGCTAATTTTATCATTTTAAACAAAAACAATACGTACGACACGGGCAGGGAATATTCCCGCCACGAAAAAATCTCCCGAAAAACGGGAGATTTTTTATTGCCCTAACCAAGCTGTAAGCCGAATTCTGTACCCAACCGCTCTCGCGAGCGGCGGGTGATAGCCATCTGTCTGCTCTGGCCATTGCTGGCCGAGTCAAGCTCCCGTAAACGGGATTGCACCAGGTAGAGTTTACCGCAAGTCACCCATTGCTGGGGACTGAGCGGCGTAGCGATAATTTGCGAAGATATCTCAGTCACAAATTACAACCTCGCCGCACTTTTCACTTTTCACCCGCATTGCTGCGGGCTAGTATCGTCTCTGTGGAACTGGTCCTCTGCCGTTATTGCTAACGTCAGGATGGGCGTTACCCATTACCGCGACAGACGCCCGAAGGCGCCAGGGTGTTCGGACTTTCCTCCCTCCGATAAATCGGAGAGTAGCTATCCGCTTGATTGAAGCAACCTTATCGTAGCATACAATTAATAATTTGTCAAGTCCAAATCGCCCAAGTTCAATGATCAAGTGCAACACTTCGTGTATAATGGAATTTATCAGGGTTTTAAGCTATAATACAGACAATATTAATAATTGATAATTTTATGTCTAAAATATTCGTCGTGCGGCACGGCCAAGACACTGATAATGTCCAACGTATTTTAAATGGCCATCATGACACCGAACTGACCGATCTGGGACGGGAGCAAGCCGGAGAAACGGCAAAAAAATTAAAAGAAGAAGGTATTAATAAGTCCTATGTTTCGCCCTTGAGACGTTGCGTGGAAACAGCGCAAATTATCACCGAATACTTGCATTTGCCCGAAGCGGAAGTTATGCCTGATCTGATCGAAAGGGATTTCGGCATGTTCACCCAAAAATCAGCCGACGACATCCTTAAATTGGCCGACCAAGTCATCACCTCCGATGGCATTGATTATTTTTTAACCGGCGAAGGAGTTGAAGAATTCCCGATTGCTTATGCGCGAGCGCTGAAAGTCCTTAAATTCATCGAGCAACGGCATCCGTCGGAAAACGTGCTATTGGTCACTCATGGCGATTTCGGCAAGATGCTGCGGGCGGCTTTCTATGGTTGGACGTGGGAACAGGGTTTGCTAACACCCTACTTCGCCAATACGGAAATACTCACTCTAGAAAAATAACCGATATGGCCAAAGCCAAAAAAATCAAAATCGCCGTAGCGATGAGCGGGGGAGTCGATTCTTCAGTCGCGGCGGCGCTTTTGAAACGCCAAGGTTATGACGTGGTTGGTGTCTTTATGCAATTCTGGCAGCCGTCAGGAAGGGACTACGGTGAAAACCGCTGTTGTTCGCTCGAATCCTGGCAAGAGGCGCAAACCGTTGCTAGAATTTTAGACCTGCCGATTTACAAAGTTAATTTCGGCCGGGAATTCAAGCGGGTAATTGTCGATGAATTCTTAAAGGACTTCGCCGCTTCGCGTACTCCCAATCCCTGCGTGGCTTGCAACAAATTCATCAAATTCGATCTGCTCTGGCAATATGTCCGGACGGTTTTGGGCGCCAATTATTTGGCGACTGGACACTACATTCGGCTTCGCCGAAAATTTCCAATTTCCAATTTCCAATTTCCCAAAAAATACAAAAATAATTTTGAAGTCGCCAGGCCGAGGGACTTGAATAAAGACCAGACGTATTTTTTGTATAATCTCAAGCAAGCGCAGTTGAAGCATTTGTTATTTCCTTTAGCTGATTTTACCAAGCCGCAAATCAGGGCGCTGGCGAAAAAATTTAAACTGCCGGTGTATGACAAGGCCGACAGCCAGGAAATCTGCTTCGTCGGCAAAAGCCACAATGACTTTCTGAAAAAATATCTGCGGCTTAAGCCGGGGGAAATCATCACCGATCATAATCAAGTCATTGGCGAGCATCGGGGCTTGCCCTTATACACACTGGGACAGAGAAGCGGGATCGGCTTGTCCGGCGGGCCCTGGTATGTGGCCGGATTCAAGAAAAATAAGAATCAATTAATCGTCAGTCGAAATGCCGTTGCCGCCGGATTACTAACTAGGCGAGTGAAATTCAAATCAGCTAATTGGCTGGACGGCCGAATCAAAACGCCGCTAAAATGCTCGGCGCAAATCCGCTACCGCGCCCCGGCGGAAAAATGCGTCATTAAAAAATCCGGCTCGCAATATGCAGCTGAATTTACCAAGCCGCAACGCGCCGCCATGCCCGGACAATCAATTGTTTTTTATGACGGCGATCAGTTGTTGGGCGGGGGAGTGATTTGCGAGTGATTTGCGATTGACAGCCATTAAATTTTATGGTAAGGTGGCCTATCGGACTTTGACAATCTGAGGTGAACAAAAGGGAAAAACAAAATGCATAACTTGGCATTTAAAGCTCAATACCTAATGAATAATTGGAAATTAATCATTCATCTGCTTTTTCGAACAAAATATTTCGGTGTTAATAATGAATGGCATTCAAGTTTTCCTTCCATATTCGGCTGGCCATGGCAAAAAATAATTTGGGGCATCCTGACTATTAGGCCAATATACACCAACTATCAAATGATGAAATTCAGGGCTAGTCCCGGTGTCGGGTTTGTCTCGAAGAATACATATAATAAGCTATTTTCAAAGGATAGGAAAAAATGGAAACATTCTGGTCGGCGGCTTTATCGTTGATTTTGCATTTGAGCGGCTTAATCGCCCTGGTCATCGTGGCTTCGGTTTATGTCTTGCTGACGATTCTTATTCCGCCGCGCTATCTGCAATGGTATGTCAGGATCGGCTGCCGTTTCATACTGCTAAGTTGCGGGCAATGGCTGACGATCAAAGGGCAAGCCCCCGATCCGATCGACGGGCCGTATTTATACCTGGCCAATCATTCGTCCTATCTAGATGCTTTTATTGTCGGCGCTGCCATCCCCGAGCATTTCGGAGCGATCGCCGCCGATTATAATTTCCAGATTCCCGGCTGGAATTGGGCCATCAGGCGTTACGGCGCCATTAGCATCGTCCGTCACAAACTGAACGAAGCGATTAACAGTTTGAAACATGCCGAAGAGGCGATTGCCTCCGGACTATCGATATTGATTTTTCCCGAAGGCACCAGGACGCTAGATGGAAAATTGCAGCCCTTCAAAAAGGGCGCTTTCCATGTCGCCAAAAACACTGACGTTGTAGTCGTGCCTTGCGGCATCCGTGGCGCGCATAAAAGCTACAAGCGTAATTCCTGGTTGCTAAAACCGGGTGTTATCACCTGGGTTTGGGGCGAACCCCAAAACAAGATCGCTGGCAATTACCGTTATTGCTCAATTGACGACTTGGTAAAGTTTTTTCACTACAAAATCAGCGTCTTGATCGATGGAACTAATCCCAACAAACAAGGAGGTAATGCAAATGACTAGTGGGCAAAGATTGTGTGTTCCAATAGAAAGACTTCAGGAAGACGAATATTATTTTGTTACCATACACCCCGAAAAGCAATCAGAAGATTACCTTAACCCGAATAAATTTGACCTTATACGTGTAACTCATTTAATTATGCACGGCGCTTTGCTGAAATATCTATTAATAAAGTATCTAAAACAACAATTAGAATGTCCATACGCGACACATGAGTTGTTATTAACAGATAAACGCCGCTTCTACTTGGCTACTCCAAAAGAAGTGAAAAAAGCTAAACGTCAAATAATTAAAGAGGAATTAAAAAAAAATAACTGCTAAACTTGTTTGGTTCTAATCAGCTCATTCAGCCCTCGACTCCGGTCGGGGCTTTTTTCTTGCCAAAAATCACTTAATATATTATGATTTGAATATAAATCGGTCAACCGTAAACCGTAAACAGTAATCATTCTATGACCACCAAAGAACTGAGACAAAAATATCTTGATTATTTCGAGAGCCATGGCCATGCGATTATCTCCGGCGCGTCGCTGATGCCGGAAAATGATCCGACCGCCTTGTTCACGACCGCCGGCATGCACCCTCTGGTGCCTTATCTGCTCGGCTCCAATCATCCGGCCGGCCGGCGAGTGGCCAATGTGCAGAAATGCATCCGCACCGGCGATATTGATGAGGTCGGCGACGACTGGCATTTGACTTTTTTCGAAATGCTCGGCAACTGGTCACTCGGCGGGTACGGCAAGGCCGAAGCCATAAAATTAAGCTTTGATTTCCTGACTAAGGAATTAGCCGTGCCCTTGGACAAATTAGCTGTGACCGTTTTCAGCGGCGACGCGCTTGTGCCACGCGATGAGGAAGCGGCCGAGAGCTGGCAGTCGCTCGGCGTTAAAAAAGAACGGATCGCTTATCTGGATCGGGCGGATAACTGGTGGGGTCCGGCCGGACAGACTGGCCCGTGCGGGCCGGATACGGAAATGTTTTTTTGGGCGTCAACTGAAGAAACGCCGGCGGCCTTCGATCCGAGCGACAAACGCTGGGTGGAGATCTGGAATAATGTCTTCATGCTCTACAATAAGAACGCGGCCGGGGACTACGAAGAATTGGAACAGAAAAATGTCGACACCGGCATGGGCGTGGAGCGCACGGTCGCGATTCTGAATGGCAAATCATCGGTTTACGAAATCGACCCCTTGCTGACCATTGTCGCCCAAGTGGCGGCCTTATTCCAAGCCGAATCAGGTGAATTAGAACCGGAAGAAATCAAACCGGTCAGAATCATCGCCGATCATCTGCGAGCCGCGGTTTTCATTTTGGCCGACAACATAACGCCGTCGAATATTGAGCAGGGCTATGTCTTGCGCCGGCTGATCCGCCGCGCCATTCGCTACGGCCGCAAGTTGGGCATTGCCGAACCTTTGACCGCCAAAGTGGCGGAAGCGGTGATCGATTTGATGGGCGGATTCTACAAGGAGCTGCGGGAGAAACGCGATTTTATTTTTGCCGAATTGAATAAGGAAGAAGAAAAATTCAATGATACTTTGGAAAACGGTTTGAAAAAATTCGAGAAACTGGCTGTCACCGACGGCTTGATTTCCGGCCGCGACGCTTTTGTCCTATTCTCCACTTACGGCTTTCCGGTGGAAATGACGCGGGAACTGGCCGCTGAGAAGGGCTGGCAAATCGACGAGGCGGGCTATGCCAATGAATTCAGTCAGCACCAGGGCTTGTCGCGCCAAGGCAATGAAAAAAAATTCAAAGGGGGATTGGCGGATAATTCGGAAATATCGGCTAAAATGCATACGGCCACCCACTTGATGCTGGCGGCTTTAAGAAAAGTCCTGGGCGATCATGTCTATCAGCGCGGTTCCAATATCACGCCAGAACGAATCCGTTACGATTTTTCGCACCCTGATAAATTGACACCGGAACAGATCAAACAAGTCGAGGACTTAGTCAATCTGGAAATCGCCAAAGACGAGCCGGTTATCTGCGAGGAATTAACGCTGGCCGAGGCCAAGGCCAGGGGAGCGATGGGAATTTTTGAAGACAAGTACGGCGAAAAAGTCAAGGTCTATTCCATCGGCGATATGTCGGCGCTAACCGAGTGCTTTTCGCAAGAAATCTGCGGCGGTCCGCACGCCCAGCGAACCGGCGAACTCGGCCGTTTCAAAATCATCAAAGAAGAATCCAGCTCGTCCGGAGTCAGAAGAATCAAAGCGGTGCTGGAAAATGAATGAAAAAAATTACCCGCCGAATGGATTCGGCGGTTTTTTTGTGGATAAAAAAACGCCCCAGGACTCGCGTGAGTCCCAAGGCGGGTAAAGAATCACAACTACTACATAAACAAATGGACGATGTAACCAAAGATAAGGACAACAAACGGATTTAATACTGCCGCAACAAGGGCATTCCTCTTTTTTTCTTCGTCATCTTCCTGTTTCACAAAACTCACGGAGGATCCTGTTAAAAATTCAACAACCAACGCAATACCGATAGCCTGTACAATACTGAGTGGCGGCAGATGAAAAATGGGAACAGCAAACCATAGCCAAAGCCATGATAGCACCCACCCCCTGACGACTGACATTACTACCACCACTACGCTAAAAATTATCAAAAGACCTGTGCCCAACGCCAATACTGCCAGCACTGTTCCCATGAGGGACAACCTCCTTTGTGTTGTGTTGCAAATCCCACTGCAACACCGGTGGATTACAGACAATCTGTAATGCTTTATTATATAGTTTAGTTCCATTTTTGTCAAGTGCTTTATCCACTCCACCGACTAGAATATTTAATATATTATCTAAATTTAAATAAAATTAATCTGAATTAATCCATATTTTCCTAATTATTGACTTTTCAGACACTTATGATAAGCTGATTCATCAACATCCTGATTACTGCTGGAATCGATGCTCAACTGCGGCTAAACCGGAAAGGATGGGATTATGCACCTTAAAAAACCGCCTTTGTTTAATTTCTGGTATCGGCGATATATGAAATGGCCGGACAGCTTACTGGTTATCCGCCACGACGTCTCCATTTATAACTCAATGAAAGAAGAACGCGCCAAAAATCCGCTCTATCGGCAATTTTCAACTGAATTCGAAAAAGACCCGGCTTCCGCGGCAACCAGGCAATTGGCGCTTGCAGTCAACGAAAGATTCGCCCTGCAAGTCAGCGATCCGGATACGCCACTCCTCGAAGTCAATTCGCCGAGAATAGTCGGTACCGGCCAGCGGCTCCGCTTGACTGAGGAATTGCCGGATGTGATTTTCGTATCGCCATATCGGCGCAATCTGCAAACATTG
>JBAZMO010000040.1:0-8108 GCA_041649655.1 Patescibacteria group bacterium | reverse complement strand
ATCATAACCGTTTTTCTGCTGCAACTCCAATGCTTTGCCGTACGCCAGCCAAGGGAAACGATACTTGTCCGTTTTGCCGGCGCCCAAGCGGTAAACCCGGCTGATGCCATTGAAATTATTTTCTTCAGCCGGCTGCCGGCCGTCCAGATTGGCTGTGATCAAATCAAATTCAAAATAAGCGCCCAGCCGTTCGGCAATCTCTTTTATGGCGACTTCAGCTCCGCCCACAAACGGGTGATAGGCCAAAGAAAAAATCAAAATTCTTTTTTTATTTTCTGCGGACATGCGATAAAATCGCTACGCAATTTGCTACGTAACATGTTACGTAGCAAACTACTTATTAATTAGCTCTTCCCCGTACACCCCCTTCAATAAATCGAGATCTTTTTGGCTTTCCAATAACAATTTAATATTTTTTTCCTTCATGGCTTCGAGCATTTTCCGGCCGCTCTCTTCCCCCACTATCTCCGCATAAAAACGGGAAAAGGTCTCCATGTCTTTGATGTGGCAATCGCCGCCGATGCCTCTGCCGCCGACATGCCGGGGCTCAATATGCCAATGAGACACGGTCGGTGTCTGGAAAGCGATCATGGGATCGTTCTGGATGGCTTGCTTAATATCGTCCCAGTCAACATTTAATCTTTCCGCGATTTCATACAAGACATTCATAAAAATCGAGCGGGCGAATAAAGAGGTGTTATGAACATATTTATATAACTCCGCCGTTTCTGCCGACACAACCATCGATGGGGCTTCCGGCAAGATCGACAAGACAAGTTCCGCGACCCGGCGATAAGAATCATTGGAATCAGGCATGCCAATAATATTCTGAATGGGCTTAGCCACATCCAAGGCCGCAGTGCTCCGGCTCAAAAATTCCGGCGAATGGACAACTAAAATCTCCGGATACTGCTTCTGAATCGAACGCGTTGTTCCCGGCTTCAAAGTCGATTTAATGACTGCAATCTTGCCCAAACCAACACCAGAAACAGCTTTGCGCACAATAGAGTCATCAAAACCCTCCGGCGTAGTGGGGGTGGGTACGGCAATGAAAACAATATCGCAATCTTTTATTTTTTCCTTATTTTGAACATAAGGTTCTTCCAAAGAATATCTGACTGTTTGATAACCGCGCTTTTCAAAGTCATCAGCATAATTCTTGCCGATCCAACCCTGGCCGATAAAGCCGATTATTTTACCCATATTTGGCTCGTTAATTATTACTTCAAACGCTTGCCAATTGGCAATTTATACCCTAATATTATATCAGAAATAAGCTAAAAATATCAAGCCCCGGATATGAAAATCTTATACGTCATCACCCAAGGCGAGCAAGGCGGAGCACAACTCTACGTTAAGACCCTGGCAGAGGCCGCCAGAGGCCAAAATTGGGCCGTAGACATAGCTATTGGAGAAGATAGCAATAATTGGCTAAGTCAAGAGATTAAGGCCTTGGGAGGCGAATTCTGGCCACTAAAGCACCTCAAAAGGCCAATTTCCCCAATCAATGACTTAATTACCATCTTTGAATTGGCTAATTTATACCAAAAAATCAAACCCGATATAATCCACCTAAATAGTTCAAAAGCCGGTATTCTGGGCTCTTTGGCCTTCTTGGTGGCAAAATTAAATTGGAAATTTCCCGCTTCGCCAAATCGAGGCGAGGAAATTGCCCGCTTCGGCTCGAACGAATCGAGGCGAGGAAATTGGAAATTATTCTATACTGCCCATGGCTGGGTTTTCAATGAGCCGATGCCGCAATACAAAAAATGGCTCTACCGAACTTTAGAAAAAGTCACCGCCGGAATCAAAGACAAAATAATCTGCGTTTCCGACTATGATTGCCGAATTGCGATTGAAAATAAAATTGCCAAAGCCGAGAAACTGATTGTCATTCATAACGGCATTAACCTGGCTAACGCTTATTTTTTAGACAAGGAATCGACCAGGCATGAATTATTGCAGAAAAACCTGACGGAACAGAACCAAATCGTTATCGGCACGATTGCTAATTTCTATCCCACCAAGGGATTGGAATATTTGATCAGCGCCGTCGGAATATCAGTTAACGATTACCGACTGCCGATTACAGCGATCATCATCGGCGAAGGCGGATTGCGGCCGCAACTGGAAAAACAAATCAAGGACTCAGGTTTGCAAAAAAATATCATCTTAACTGGTTCAATCAAAAACGCCAGCCGATACCTGAAATCATTCGATATCGCCGTCATGTCCTCGGTCAAAGAAGGTTTCCCCTACTTTCTCTTGGAAGCCATGTCGGCCGGTTTGCCGATAATCTCAACCAATGTCGGAGGTATTCCGGAAATTATCAGCGACAATAAAACCGGCTATTTAGTCGAACCGCAAAATCCCTCTGCTTTGGCAGAAAAAATAAAGCTGCTGGCTGACCGACCGGAATTGCGTCAAAAATTCGGCGAGACCGGATTGACCAAAGTGAAAAATGAATTCAGTCAAGAAAAAATGATCAAAAAGACCTTTGCTGTTTACTCGGAATAATGCAAAACCGCCAATTAATCAAAAAAGTCCTTGCTGATTTATAAAGCAAGGGCTTTTTCTGACAAAATTGGATAGGAGTTATTTTAAAGAATTTAATTGCTCCATCAAGACCGCATTTTTCGGATCGACTTTCAGCAACCATTCCAGAATCGATTTCATTTGAGCTGATCTGGCCGCGACAATATCAGCATCAGTGTCGATTGGCTGATTATCCAGCCATTGAACCATTTGAGCGGTGATATCGATTATCCGGCTATTGCCTTCAGACGGACCGGTTAATGCTCGAGCGGCCAAATCACTGCTGGGACTCTGGCTGACAGCTGACAAAAACTGAGCTAATTGGTCAAAAGCCGCCGAATGATCGACGTTTCGACTGGCGCCATCATAAAATCTGGAAACGGCCAGTCGGAATTGCTCCCGCGCTTTGGCTTCATCGTTAATGCTCTCATAATAGCCGCCAAAATAATAATTCGAGGTGGCGGCCTCATAATAAATCTGCGGCCGGCCGGGAGATAAGGAAATGGCATAATCAATTGTTGCCAAGGCCTTATTTAAACGATTGACATCAAAAAAATAAGATAAATCATAAAAACGGATCAGTTGGAGATAATTGGAGACGCTATAAGGATTCTCCTTAACCTGCGCCTGAAGTTGTTGGTCCATCTTATTAGCAAAACCAGCTAAACGCTGATTATTTTCCGCGTTCTGATTGTCCGATTGCCTTAAATAGCCGGTGAGCGTCTGTTCATAAAAATTAAAATAATGCCGGCGATACTCCTGACTGCCCAAAGTGCCGCGCGAAATCACCTCCTCAAAAGCGCCGACCTTATCGTCTAAATTAACGGTTTGCGAACTCAACGCTTTGATGAAATCAATATTGGCGTAGAGCGGGCTCAAATTGAACATCGGCAAGCCGACAATCAAAAAAATCGCGCCGCCGGCCGCCAGGCCGATCTTAACTTTCTTATTCTCCCAAAATTCAAAATCCCAGCCGCGGCTATACAAACCGACAAAACTCAACACCATAATCAGTGGTACATAAGTCGCCAAGGCCTCGAAAATGAACATATTCTGGATGATATAAGCCAAAATCAAAATGGAAAAAATAATCGGCGTCAGATAACGTCGTGCAATCCTCTCCGATTGCTGATCGGTCTTTTCTTTATACTCCTGGCGGTAATATTTCCAAATCGCCAAAAATGGCAAAAGTAATAAAGCTAGATAAGACAATAAACCAATAATCCCGCCGGTTATCACGCGATCGCAAATCATATTATGACAACGGTCAAACCATTGTTCGGAATTCTTGGTTGTGTAATATTTGTCAAAAACCTGATAAAAATTCTCCTGGCCCCAACCCAAGAGCGGCTTGTCTAAGAATCCTTTCCAACCCATCTGCCAGGTAACAAAACGATTATTACTAGTCACATCGACTAAAGAGATACTGGATATGCGTAACAACACTGGCCACCCCTTGACAAGAGAAGAATCTTTAAAGATAAAAATACCAAACAATAATAAAGCAACGATAGTAGTTAACACTACTAAAAGAAACTTTAAATATTTATTTTTGAAGTAAAACCACATTAAATAAATAGCAGAAATACCAATCCCCACGGCAAGTGATATGTAAGCCCCGCGAGTGAAGGTTTGAATAGCAATAAATATTTCTAACGAAATAATAGTAATATACCAGGTTCTTGCCCACCATTGCGAACGCTTAAGCGCCATAAACAAGGCCGTAAAAATACCAAAAACCATATAACCGCCGACATAACCGGCATTACCAATTGTAGCGGCCAAACGAGCGCCATTAGACGAATCCATTAGATGCGCCGTCCAAGCAGTTGGAAACGACAGCGCCAAATATTGATCTAGGGCCACCAATCCGACGCAAAAACTCGCAACGATGAATAAATCAAACAACCAAAGCCACTCCTTGATTGAGCGGAAAAAACCGGTCAGTACCACGGAGAATAAAAACAAATGCAATAACATCAGGATGCCATCGCCGCGCTCATTATTAGACCAGAATGAATGATAAAAATCATTGCCGGAAAAAATCGAGGCAACCGTCAAAATAATCAGATAAAGAGCCAATAAGCCGACAGTCAGATTAGTGTGGATGCGATACTTGCCATCAGCCCAACATAGCAGCAAATAAGCCAACAGCATCACCTCGACGCTGATTTGAAAAGCGTACGTTTTGGTGGTAATAAACGGAAAAAACAAATGGGAAGACACATAAAGCGGGCTGAACAAAATAACCGCCAGACAAACCCAGATTATGCCTTTTAAGACGTGGGTTAAATTCTTATTTTCCATATTCGGAATATTTCTAATGAATAAACTGCTATAATTTTAGCCGAAATTTGATTTAAAGGCAAATAAAACAAAACTCCCGCCACAAAAAGCGACGGGAGCCAAATAAGAAATAATTTAAGACGATGGTTACTCCGGTTTCTGCGAGGCAGCGGTCAGCGAACCGATAGCATTGCCATGGTCATAATAGCCGTCCCTAAATCCTGTCTGGATCACAACGGGCACGGCCGAACCATAAAGCGCGGTCTGGGCGGCCGTATCAGCTAATTGATACAGTTTACCGCCGGTAGCGACAGCATAAATTATCGGGCTGTTATCAAACTTGATCAAACTGCCTGGTTTGGCGACCAAATTGCCGGCAGTAGGAATAGCGTCGAAATCAACTTGAGAAACCAGCTTGAGAGTGGCAAACTTGTTAGCGCTATCGCCGGCATTAGCGGCCCAAGTCGTATAAGTGGCGCGATTGACAAATAAATATTTCTTGCCATCGACGACATAATAGACGGCCGGGCGGTCATTGGAATTGACTTTAATAATCGAATTCGGGACATTACTGACAACAATAGATGCAGGGACGGCGGGAACGGCCGGGGTAGCGGGAACAGCTGGAGTTTCACTTGGCACTGCGGGCGTGGCTGGAGTAGCAGGTGTCGCTGGAACAACGGGGGAAACTGGCGAAGGATCTTCACTGCCAGTGCCGCAACTAATAGTTACAATTGAGGTATCAGACCAATCCGTCACCACACTATCGCCATTTCTGCCCTTGACTCTGAAGCTATAGGTGGTGTTGCAAGCCAACCCAGTGGAACTCCAATTTGTGTCAGAAATCCAATCGGAATTCGTCCCTGCGGTAATATTTTCAACATAATACTCGGTAGCACTACCAGACCATGCCGCCGTTATTATTGATGGAGTTTGAACAGTCACAGTTAGAGAAATCGGAGCATCAGCCAGAGTATAACCGTCAGTAGAAATATAGGTTGAAGTCGCCTCACCGTCTCCAGCAGCCACTCTGAACCAATATCGGGTATTAGCAGTCAAACCCAACCAAGTGGAACTAGCATTATTTCCTAAGCCGCCTCCGGCTGGGGTTGATGTTGCTTGCGTGGATGTAACAAAAGTTACACCATCAGTTGAACTGGCAAGAATATAGACCGTAGAGCTATCGGCTGTTCCGCCCGACCAACTAAAAGTCAGATAATCAGTCGATGTGACAGAAATATACAAGCCAGTCGGGACTGGAGGCGCTGTTGCTGATACGTCATTAACCATAAAGCCAACAGCAAAAATAACCGCGATTAATACGGTTGATGTCCTAGCTAGTGCTAAAAACCAGCCATTTTTTTTACCTTCCATATTTTTTTGTTTAATTTTAGAACCCCGTTTCGATAACGGAATCTTATCTATATTACATAATAGCATATTTTGAAAGTAGCGACAAGTTACCTGTGGATAACTTAAATCAAATACATCATAATTCATTTCTTTTCTGCTCTAAATATTTAATGTAATCATTTAATGTTTCCGACCAATCCGGATGGGCGTTAATCATTTCTTGGGCATAATTAATCGCCCGATCATACTCCCCTCGAGATTCATAGATGGATGCCAAAGCAATCCTGGTTGGCATGTAATCAGGATCAGCGGGAATTGCTAAATCACGCACCACCCGCTCCGCCTCATCAACATTGCCACTATTGAAATAATATTGCCCTAAGCGCTTATAGCCATCAGGGGAAATATTTTTTATATTTATCAGAAATTCATGAATATACTTGTCCATTTCGACCAGATCCTTTTCCTGCGACAGCATATTTATCAGATTAAGATATTGAAGCTCGTCCCAATTATTTATTGCAAGCGATGACTTTAAATACTCAATCGCTTTCCGTCTTCCGCCTTTCAAATAATAACCCTGGGCCAAAATATTAAAAATTTCTTTTCTTTGCGGCGAGTCCTTGACGCTTTCTTCCATAATACGAATGGATTCACCGGCATAAAAAGAATTTTCATCAGCATAACTCTGGTAGAGCAATGCTAAAAATATCTTAGCTTGCAAATTATGCGGATCATTCTTTATATATTTTAAGAGGGATTTTTCTGAAAATTCAAAGTACTCTTTCTTTTTTACCAAATCAATTTCATTGGAACTGTTAATTTGCTGATCTAATTCAGAAAGCTGCAAAACCAACTCCCGATTGCCATAAGTATCAGAGTTGATCGCCCGATCCAAGTAGCCGATTGATTTTTGCGGCGACTGGCTGGAATGGGCGCTGGCCATCGCGCCGCAATAACCGGCATATACCGGTTTGATAACATTAAAATAACTGACTAGGGCAAGTGCAAAAATGATTACCCCCATGAAAACAAAATCCAATTTAACAAAAAATTTCGGTATCTCATTAAAATCTTCATCTTTTTTTGCCAAATGACCGATAAATGCTAGAAATAAAACCAGAGGCAGCCAAGTACCAATGGTGTCAAAATTAAACATGTGGCTTACCAAAAAACCCGCCAAGGAACTGATTAATACAGCGCTTAGGTAATAATTGCGCTTTAAATTTTTAAATAACAGCCAAAATGCTAAGCCAAAAATAGCCAAATAAGACAAAAGGCCGATAACGCCGCTAGTCAAAAGAGTATCAAGGATAAAATTATGGGCGCGATCAAACCATGTTTCTGTTATTCTCGAATCGTAATGATTATTAATGCCATAAACAACATTCTCCGGACCATAGCCCAATAATGGCCGATCCAAAAACGCTTGCCAGGAAACGCGCCAAACCCGCAGACGATTAGCTGTACTGACATCATTGACAGAAATTTGAGTAAAGCGGTATATGAATGGCACGCTCCTTACCCAAGCAGAATCTCTTTGCCAATAGACCAAGCCACCAAATAGAACTAAAACAATCAGTGTAGCCGCTAGGACGTATTTTATTGTTTTCTTAGCCTCAGCAAAAACAAAAATACTCAAGGCCAGCAAGCCGAATAATAAACCCAAAATGCCGGCTCGAGCGGCGTTTAGCATCAATACGGCTATATTTAATACTAAAATCGCCCCACAGGCAAATTGCCAATACTTATTTTTTTCAAACCGAAGATATACCAAACCGACAAAGATATTTAGCATCAAATATGCTCCCAAATAGTCAATATTTCCCAGGGTAGCACCGCTGCTCGGCCAAGCTGTCGGAATATTATGGCTAAATTTGATTATTAAGGCATAGCTGGCCAAAACAGCGGAGCAAATAATCGAGGATCGGAAT
>JBAZMO010000039.1:0-8257 GCA_041649655.1 Patescibacteria group bacterium | reverse complement strand
CGCAGCGCGGGCACCAGTTGACGATGCGGTGGCCGCGGTAGATCAGGCCATCGCGGTACATCTCAATAAACGCGGCATTCACGGCTTCGGTCAGGCCGGCATCAAGCGTATAGCGCTCGCGCGACCAGTCGCAGGACGAACCCATTTTTTTCATTTGATTTCTAATCGTGGCGCGCGAAGTTTCCACAAAGTCCGCCACGCGCTGCAAAAATTCCTCGCGGCCCAAATCATGGCGCGATTTGTTTTCCTTTTGCCTAATGATCTTTTCCACTTTGGCCTGCGTGGCGATAGAAGCGTGATCCGTACCCGGCAGCCAAAGCGCCTTTTTGCCGGACATGCGCTGAAACCGAATCACCAAATCTTCAATGGCCAGCATGACCGAATGGCCCAGGTGCAAAACACCCGTGGCATTGGGCGGCGGCATGGAGATAGTAAAAGACTTGCCGCGCTTACCAGGCAGTTTATCGGGATTAAAAAAGCCGGACTCTTCCCACTTTTTGTAGATAGAGTCCTCTACCAGCTTTGATTCATAAGCTTTGCTGATTTCCTTTTCGGACATAAAATCGGTATTCCTAATATTCTTATTTTACCCAATTTATTCAATTTTGTAAAGGAAAAGGCCGGCATTTAACCGGCCGATTATCTTTGTATTTATCGAAGTCTGATATTAAAATCAAATGAGTTCCCTTAAATTACCCGCTTCCTGATTGTCAATCAGAGAACGGCGGCTCAAAGTGCCGACTAGCGTTTCCTTAAAATCTCTGTCTTTTCCCAACCGCCGATCCAGCCGTTCAAAAATTTCCACCGTCTGATTGGCCAATTTTTCATCCAGATAAACTTTAGTGACGAATTTGGTCGCCAGCCGGCCTTCCATTTCTGCCATTTTATCAACCGTAAGCATTTGTGATTCAAGGCCGTCAAACCTCGATTCAAGGCCGTCAACCTTTGATTCAAGACTGGCCAAATCCTGTTTGGTGGCCATCGCAGACATCGTTTCTCTAATTTCAAAAAATTGTTCTTCGGTCTTAGTGGCAAATTCATTCATTACCTCTAAAACCTCCCCAATCGTGGCGCTATGTTGATTATTTTTGATTGTAACCATAATAATCAACTAATAATTAGGTAATATTATTGTAGGCCAAAACCAAGAGCTGGTCAAGCTAAAAAAAGAAGGACAACGGAAACATCCATTGCCCCACCCAAAGACATAAGGTCCAAAAAACTCTCCTTGGTCACTGGCCGGTATTTCAGTGTTCCTTGCCGGCCGCTTATGATCGCTCTACTTCTTCAGTTTTCCCATTCTCCTGGCTGATGCCGCCACGCCTTGGGCGAAAGGATCATAGATTTCGCACCCGGCCAGCAGTTGGTTGCCCAGCAGGCCAATGCATTTGCCGCAACCGGTGCACCATGAGATATGTGCGAGATCGCCACCCAGCAATTTGGCGGCAACCAGCGGGTCAGCGAGTACTTGCCGCGCCAGCCCGATCATATCGGTCTGGCCGTGGCGGATATTCTCGGCGGCCAGGTGCCAGAGACTCTTTTCATGCAAAAGTCCGTCCGAAACCTTGTTGTTTCCGTCCCGAAGGTACGAATAAGCCGAACCGACGACAATCGCGTTGTTTCCGACCCATTCTTTAACCGCCGCAGTCCAGCGAAAATGGTCAAGAACCCGTTCGGGATGCTCGCTTGTCGGCACCATGAGGTGCAGACTTTGCGCCCCGATGCCGGAAGAGACATTGATGATCTGTGTCCCCAATTCAAGCGCGACCCTTACTAACGTGTAAGCATCCTGAAGCGAAGGATCTTCGTCAGCAGACCCGGGCAGGGTTCCAAACTCATCGGACATGCCGTGCAGCATTGAGATCCTCATGACATTGACGAATGTTTCGGGATGGGAAAGCGCTTTTTGCGCCAGCCTCATTGTTTCGGCATAATAACCGAGCCGTTCCTCAAGCGACGGGCCGCCGTAGCTCCAGCCGGGCCGGCTCTTATTCTCCCGGTTCAGCATCTTGCTAAACAGGTATCCGTGGCATTCTTTCGCCAGCTCCGCGCCGTGAAAACCGGCGGCTTCCGCCAGTTGGTACGCTTCAATGTTTCGTTTCTGTATCTCGCGCATCTCGGCGTCCGTCAGCAACCGGGCGTTGGGACAATCCCCTGACAAATACGGCGTGACGGGATCATCAAGAGCAAGCCAGCCCGAGTGGGTCAGCTGGATCAGCAGCAACCCCTTCGGATTAAGCTCCCGATGAAGTTTGGCAATCTGCTTGAATGCCGGCAGATTCTTTTCGGTTAGCACCCACTGGTTTCGCGTGCTTATCCCCGAAGGCATCACGGCTGTCGCCTGCAGCCAGTTGATGCCGGGCTGGCCTCTGAATTGATCGGCCAAAACCGCAAGATCCCTTTTGGCGGGAGCGCCGCTGGCGTCGGCCGAATTCAGCTCCATCGGCTGATAGACGACCCGGTTCGGTATTACCCTTTTGCTGCGCGGAATCTTGATGCTTTTTCCCAGCACTTCAATATCCGTTTGTTCGCAGGTGTTTAATGCGTGCTTCCCATGTTGCTGTTCCACCACCTACTCCTTTCAGGCTTAATGCCCAATTTCCTTCCTCACCCTGACTCGATACCCTAGATCGCACGACTAACTCGATTATCAAGTATTCATTAACATATATATCAATTATTGTCAACCGATTTTAATTGTTTTTGTTATTTTTTTATATTGCCCTTGACACATCCGGCCATAACCTTTAAGATGACAAATCCCTCCAAACGGGGTATAATGACTTAATTTGTAAACAGACAGCAAGGACAGCTGATCAGCAAGACCGGCGAGAACAGATCTGGGCTCACTGACCTTGCCGTCCTCGCTATTGCCGCTGATAATCTCTCCATGGTTTTATCCGAAGCCGAACAATTTTTCCGCGCGATTAAGGACAGCCATCATATCCTGATTGCCTTACCCAAGGAATACACTGCCGACGCCGTCGGTTCGGCCTTGGCGCTTTTTTTGATTTTAAAAAAGCAGGACAAACTGGCAGATATTGTTTGTGATGGCTTTACTCTGCAGAATAATTTAAAATTTCTGGCAGCCGCGGAAAATATTTTACCTCAGTTATCCAACCTGCAAAAATTTGTGATCACGCTTGACGTGCAAAACAATAAGATTGAAGAGTTTAGCTACAACCTGGAAGCCGACAAATTAAAAATTTATATCACGCCTCAAACCGGCAATTTCAAGGCTGAGCAGGTGACCACGGAAAATTCAGCTTACAAATACGATTTAATCATCACGCTGGACGCGCCGGATTTTGACGCTTTGGGAAAAGTCTACCAAAATTTTACGGAATTCTTTTTCAACACCACGGTCGTCAATATCGACCACAAGCCGGAGAATGAACATTTCGGCCAGATCAACTTGGTTAATCCCAACGCGGTCGCCACGGCCGAAATTTTATTTAACCTTTTCCAGGCGCTGGAAAAAAAATATCTGGATGCCGACATCGCCACTGCCTTGCTCTCCGGCCTGATTACCAAGACCCGGAGTTTCAAATCCGGCAATGTCACGCCCAAAACTTTGGAAATTGCCGGGGCGCTGATGGCGGCGGAAGCCAACCGCGAACTGATCGTGAAAAATCTTTACCGCAGCCGCACTCTGCCCACGCTCAACCTTTGGGGCCGCGCCCTGGCGCGATTGAAAGGCGACGCTGGCAATAAGCTGATTTGGTCGCTGATATCCGAACATGACTTTTTGGAAGCCGGCGCCGACGCCAAGGATTTGCCGGAAGTGATTGAAGAACTGATCTCTTTCATTCCCGGCGTGGAAACAGTGGTACTGTTTTATCAGCTGGGTGAAAAAATCTGCGTACTGGTTAATACCTTGAAAAATCAAAATGCCCTGTATCTGGCCAGCGCCTATAATCCCGAGGGTAATAAAAATCTGGTGAGATTTTGCCTGCTGGGAAAAACCTTGCCCGAAGCGGAAAAAGAAGTCATTGGCAAAATCAAAGAAAAACTGGGCACGGGTTAAACTGACTTTTGAATTTTCCGAGTCCGGCTGGTATAATAGAGAAAGCACTAAATCCAAAATTATAAATCCTAAACAAATTCTAAATTTAAAATCACAAATTCTAAACGTTTGCGATTTATAATTTTGGATTTATGATTTCTATCATGCCCATGTAGCTCAGCTGGTTAGAGCGCCACCCTTATAAGGTGGATGTCCCTGGTTCGAGTCCAGGCATGGGCACCATTGAAATATTTTTGATAATATATTAATATAGATAAGTAAATTTTAGGGTGTATAGCTCAGTTGGTTAGAGCGTTACGTTGACATCGTAAAGGTCCGTGGTTCGAGTCCACGTACACCCACCATGCGAAAACGCCGGCTCAAACCGGTGTTTTTTGTTTAGAATAGAAATATTTAATATTTTTGTATTTCATAAAAATATGATACAATTATAACAGGATTTATTTAGTATTAATTTTTGATATGAATAATATCATAAAGAATGAGACAAAAGTTAGAGTTGGTATTATATATTCCTTAGTTGCCTTTGTAGTGGGTGTTGGGATAACAGTTGGTATTTATTTAATTTCCATTAGTATGCCGGCAACTATCCTTTCTCAACAACCACTCCCGGCAACGGATGCCTATTGGGATGTGGTTGGTTCAAAGGCCGACACCCTGACTTCATCTAAAACCAACGTTGTGGTCAGATGGCAGAAAAGTAAGTCCGACAATGTTGGTAAACAATTACTAATGATTTACAGTAATCCTCAGTGTAAAAAAACTATTCAATGGCATAATCTATCAGCCGATGCGGAATCATATGAATTATTAGGAACGCCTAATTCTACTATTTACTTTAAAATTTATAGCTATGAAACCGACGGTTCATGGTCTTCAACTTTTTGCTCGCCACCGTTACAGATAGATCCTAAGGCTAAATCTGATAGTTTATATTCTTTTGAGTTTATTAATCCTGATTCTGGTATCAACTATATATTATCTGCTTATCCGGCCTATGGCATAATTTCCGGAAAAGATTATCGTTTATCGTATGTTGATCAATCTTTTGACAATACTACAAATATTCAAAAAAGAGACATTTATGGCATTACTTCAGCAGATGGAAAAAAACTTTTTGTTTCTCATGATTTAGGATTGAAATGGAATTTTTTATTTGATCTTCCACAACCAGCTACTCGTGGCTTCATAACAAGCAGCGGATCAATTATTTTATTTGATACAACATCCAGTAAATTAATGAGGCTTTTGAAAGACGGCGATAATTATAAATTAGAGGAGGCAAAAATTATTTCTAATCAATCATATCCAGCCATTCCTCCTGAATATATTTGGCACGGTTCACAAGGGATAGGGCAATCAGGAGATACTATAATGTTTGCTGAATATTGGGCTGATGAGTCAGATAAAAAAATTGAGAATAGGGTTTATCGATCCAGAGATGATGGCCAAAGCTGGGAAGTGGTTTATAGTTTACCTTCAACAAACTCATCAACCGCGCCCTTTGATATGCAAATTCGTCATTTTCATACCCTTCAGGCCGACCCATATTATCTTGGTCACTGGTATCTTTCATCGGGCGACACGCGTCATAGCAAAATTTGGCTAAGCAAAGATAACGGCGGAACATGGAAAGAAATTAGTGATCCATTAATAAACAAGGATTTACTACCGGAAGTCCATCGCTATACCAGTATCCAATTTTTAAGAAATTCACTAATCTGGCCGACAGATGATATTCTCCATGGGGCAGGAGCAAAAATTGTTAAAGCGAGGCGAGGGGAACCAATAAACATATATGAAACTTTTTCAGCGACTGTAAATCATATCAGAAATATTACTCGAACTCCAATTGGATATATAATATTAACTGAAAATTCTTCAAATATTAAAATTCCGGCGAATAATAATAAGCCAGGATTTGAAATTGCTCTATTTACCCCAGCGAACAAATTCCAATACATTGGATTTATTCCAAAGTCTGGTGTGTTTACTTCTTCGTTGGCGAGTCGGCAAACTATAGACTGGACTTTTTTATCTTATTTTCGTACTGATGATACGATTAATGATTATAAGGGAATATTGCGCTGGGAATTAAGAAGAAAATTTGATGATATTGGGAAATCAGAAAACGAAATAATTGAAGAATAAATACAGGTGTTATAATACAAATATGATCTAATATTTATTTGTATCTGGAAAAATATTAATTCCACCAATTCATTTTCCAAAATGCCTGGTAAGGCCCACCAGAAGACATCTCTAATAAGAGGTGTTTTTTGATAAAAAATTTATGATAAAAAAAAGACCGCGGGCATCTCGGTTAAGAGACGCACCGCGGGTTGTGTAAAGGACATGGTCGCTTAGCGGACAGAGTTAACGCCCGCTTCAAAGATCGCCAGACCGGCTTCGCCTGCTCTTTCCGGGTGAGGCATGAACCCGGCAATAACATCCGTGCCGATACCGGCAATGGCACTGCCGTTGGGGCTGAAGCCGCCGTCGCCGATATAAGTGGAATCACCGGCGCCCGGTCCGTAGGTGGCAATCACGTTGCAGGACTCCAGACCATTGAATGGAACCAACCTGCCTTGACCGTGGGCCGCGGGCATTTTGATCTCCAGTCCGTCCAGACCCTTAGTCCAGACGCAGTTCACGCCTGGCGGTTCGTGTAGAAACACACTGACTTCCGCCCAATGCTCAAACCGCGCCGTCAGGTTGTGATCCAGCACCGCCGTTGGTTTTCCGATCTCGCCGTCACCTGGCAGTAGACCCATCTCGACCACAATCTGAAAGCCGTTGCAGATGCAGATTATCGGAATCCGCCGCGCCACAACTTCAACTAACTGGTCGCGCAACCGATAAGTCAGGTCGATAGCGGCAATGCGGCCGGCCGCCTGGTCATCGCCGAAACTGAAGCCGCCAGGAATTACCAGAATGTCACATTCAAAGAGTCGCTTACTGCCATCTATAAGCTGACTGAGTAACACCAGGTCAGGTAAGGCGCCGACGCGCGAAAGCGCATGCATTGTTTCCTCGTGGCAGTTTGTGCCATAAAACCACAATGTTTTCCCGATTACTTGACTCATGCCGCCACCTCGCTGAAGGTTTTTGACCACTCTGTTGTCAACTCGTCTACCGATTGTGAGAAAAGACGCTGGCCGTGGTAAGAAACGGCAATCGTCGGTTCGGCTACTACTTCGCCGATCACGGTATATTCTTTCAAGATGCCAAGCAGCTCATCATTCTTGGGCATCGCCATAATTATGGCACCGTGAAGTTCGCCAAACAGCCATTCCAGCACGCCGTCGCAGCTCGCCGGCAAATCAATCCGACAGCCAAGACCGCCGCCGTAGCAACACTCAAACAGCCGCCGGAATGTTCCGCCTTCGGCTACAACCGATCGCGAGTGAACGCCTTTTGACCATTCAGCCGTCTTTAGCATCTCGTGATAGTTCAGTAACCCGCGGCGCAGATCTGCCAGATCGAGTACCAGCAGCTTGTCGCCGCGCTGACCGAACAGATCAAGCAGCACCGAGCCGCCGAGATGAATTTCCTTAAGCCCCTGATGAGCCAGCACGATTTGGTCTCCGGGCTGGCAAAAGGCTTTCGGGATTAAACGCTGAAAATGCGGCATCCGGCCGACAGCCAGAACATCGCAGATGAGTGGCGCATGGATAACTGACCTATCCGGCATAACATAAGTGCCGCTGATGCTGTCTTTGCCGGAAAGCACCGGCATATTCAGCTCAATGGAAGCCGGCGCATAGCCATGTTCAACCAATTGCACCAGCCGCCAGGCATTTTCCGGATATCCAGGCAAGCGCGGCGAGTACAAGTTTACGTTACAGCCTACTTCGTCGGGCGAGAATCCAGCCGCCACCAGTTTGGTAAGCGCCTGTGCCATCATCATCCGGCCCAATCCCGCCGGGTCAACTTCGCCGTAGAACGCGTTAACCGCGTTCGCGACGCCGACCACGTAAGGCTTACCGAGAAGCGGCGTCTTGGCGGATAACTCATCAGGCATGCGCTCGTTCCTGCCGCCTATATACCTGATTTTACTTCCGCCTTGTACCGTCTGGTCATACTGATGAGCCGCCAGCGATTGATCAGCCAAGTTGAAATGGCCCAGCAGTCTGACAGTGAGATCCCGCCAGGCCTCTTCATCTTCCGGCACCGCCGTAACAAAGGCCACTGGTTTTACCTTGGGCTCAGCCACCTCAATCACCGGCA
>JBAZMO010000038.1:0-8368 GCA_041649655.1 Patescibacteria group bacterium | reverse complement strand
TGCAGCTATTTCTGTACTCTTTGGTCCTCAGATGTATGTAGCAAAGAATGTCAGAAATGATGTAACAGGGGATTCAAGTGCAAATCAGGTGCCTGCAGGCCGTGGTGATACAATCACATTCTTTATCTATGCAGCAAATGATCAGCCCAATGCAGATACAGCGGCATGGTATGTAATAATCTTTGATACATTTACTTACCTTGTTGGAACAGGGGCAGATAGTGCATCGGTAGGACAATCTGATGCTATTACTAATGGCGGAGATTCATTTACTTATATACCTGGCTCTGAAACTATCGCATATTCGGGAGCAGGTGAGACAGTCGTGGTAACACCAAATTTCATTACCTATTATATTGAAGGGACAGGTTGGCTTGGAGATTTTAATCCGGCAACACAAGCACGTACAGGAACTTGGTATGCTTATGATGCTGCAAGAGAATCGCTGATAACTCCCAAACAAGTACAAGGTATCAAATGGTTCTGGACATATGTGCCTTCAGATAAAGATGGTGCAGGTACAAGTACAGGATTGCCTTATGTTACCAAGGTTAAATACAGCTTAAAGAAGAACAATAATTAAAATTACAAACTTTGATAGTGGGGAGCATACCGTGTTTTGCTCCCCATGTACAATATAAAACAAATAAGTAAAAATTATGAGAGCATTCTATAATTTGAATGTTGGCTTGAATTCTATCCTCAACTTGACATAAGATATAGTCTTCACGAAGTCGCCGAGAGTAAAAAAATTAGATAAGGATTTTAACGAGACTTAGTCAGTTTCTCGAAAGAGAGATTGGCTAAGTCTTTTTTTTTGGCCGATTTCAAGGAGTACGAAATGCAGAATCCCGGCTCGGTTAAAAATCTTGTTTTTTTATTGTTAAAATTATGGCAGACGGTATTGGATAAACTTGATTCTCCGAAAGGAGTTTTGAGCCGGGTATCCTTTATTAGTCTGCCTTCGTTATTTTCAGTTTTACTTATTGGCCGCAATAGCGGCACAAAGTTTCTTCAAATGGCAGGTGGAGTTATAATCCAACCGTGTGAGGCATACTTCAACGAGGTGCCTCACCCTGCCATAATAAATTTTAAGGAGAACTGAAAATGAAAGTGCATATTTGTGATGTGTGTTTTTATGAATCGGGTTTGAAAGAATTGAAAGAGGCTTCTATAAGGATAGGCAGAAAAGATCAAAATGGAAGAATCGTTATTGATGTATGCGAGAAGCATAAAGACTTTTTAAAAGGAATAACTACTTATGAAGAAGCTTTCATAAAGGTTATGAAATTAAAGGGAATTAAAACAGGTATGTTGCCTGAAGGTAAAAGAAAATAAAGTGGTAGGTAATTCCGAGCGCAGGAGTTATGAACCTGCGCCCTGCCACAATCTAATAAAAAAGGAAGTGATGAAAAGAAGGGATAAGCGAACGAGAAGGTAAATTTTTTAAAGGGGGATAAGATGGAAAGAGAAGAAAGAGAAATTGAAACATCAGGAATGGATATCGAGGTTATTACAGAAAGTTCAGTAAAAGAAATGGAAGCTATTGTAGAGAAAATGCCAAGGATGATAGAGGTCCGTAAAAAGATGTGGGGTTATTTTCTTGATGTATCTTTGGATGGTGATTGGGTTGTTTTTGTTGGAAAAGATGGTAAAAGAGTTTGTGAATTAAGGGGCGCCGGAGCGGAAAGAATTTTAACTATCCTTCCAATACCTTTAAAATTTCCTCCTGAATTAGAGTTTAAAGAAGAAAGTGGCGAGGATAATATGGGGAAATGGTATTCTTTTAGATATTTTGCAATGGTGACACTGGGTAGCAAAACATTCCCGGTTGAAAGCATTGCTAATAGTAGAGATAAATTTTTTGGTGTAGTCAATGGGCAATTCAAGCAGATTGAAAATGTTAGCAGGAGAGATGTTCAAACATCTGCACATAACGGGCTTTTAAAGAATGCGATTAAAATTGCTTATGGCTTGCACAAAATACCGGCTGAGATACTTGAAGAAAGAGGTATTAAGTTGTCGGGTATGGCTGAATTCAATAGTGGCGGTCAAGGCGGTAGATCAGGTACTCAATCACTTGATCCGGCAACACCTGCGCAACTCAATGCGATTATGGCGATTATGAAATCAAAGGAAATGAATAATGCTGCTATTATCCATTTCTTCACAGAGAAAAAACTTAAGGCAGAAATTACGCACGATTCCAAAGAAAATAAGGATATATTGGCAGTCGAGGGATTAAACAAAAAACAGGCTTCGGATATTATAAAATCCTTTGATGAAAAAAAGGAAGATAAAAAGTAAAAGGAATAAGGTATAAAGGGAGATAAGCCAATGAAAATAGCACAGATCGCGGATCTTCACATAGATGAAAATAATCGCTTTTCAGATACACTTGCCTGCCTTGATTGGATTATTGATGATGCAATCAAGGCAGATGTAAAACTTTTTCTTGCTCCGGGTGATTTCTTTGGCAAGGACACATCGCACAGATCAACACCGCGCGAACGCAAGGAATGGCTTGCAAGACTGCAAACAATGACAAAACAGGGCGAAGTAGTGGGTTGCTATGGCAATCATGATGCGCCCGAAGATCTTGACATTTATGAAGGCTTGGCAGGTGTCAGGATGTTTAATAAGCCGGGAGTTGCATTTCTTTCTGACGGAACTCAAATCGCAGTTCTGCCATATCCGCACAAGGCAAGTATATTAAAAGGTAAGGTTGTTAAAGATATAGAGGAATCGAATCAGGCGGTTGCAGAAGAATTAAAAAAGACAATTGATGATTTAGCTAAGGCATCGCCTTTGATTTTAATTGCGCATATAACTGTTTCAGGATCAGAAACCTCAACAGGTCAATTACTTTTGGGCGGGGATATTCAGGTAGGGTCTGAGGTACTTGAATCAAGTGGCGCTGCATATATCGCTTTGGGCCATATTCACAAAGCTCAAAAGATAGGCAAATGCTACTACTCAGGCAGTATCAATAAAATGAATTTCGGAGAGAAAGAAGACAAAGGATATAACCTTATAACAATAGAAGACGGCAAACTTGTAAGCGTTGAATTCAGAAAAGCGCCTGCAAGAGAACTGATTTTTGTCGAGGGCAAGTTTCAAGGCGATAAAATTCAGTTTGCAATGCCGATTAAGGTTAGCGATGATCTTCTGTCAATAGAAAACCAAATCATAGCGGGAGCTGATGTGCGCTTCCGCTATTTTGTTAATGAAGAAGATCTTCCGAAAGTTAATCTTGATGAAGTCAAAGAAATATTCAAGGATGCGCATTTGCTACAAATTGAGCGAAGTGTTAATCCAAAAATACAAATACGCAGCCAGGAAATTGCAACAGCTCAGACTATTGCTGAAAAGTTTCAGGTATGGACTAAGATCGCAGGTATTGATAATGCGGCAATGGTTGCGGGGTGTGTTGAAAAGTTAAATCAGATTGAGATATAGGTCCTGAGTTGCGCGGAGTGTTATGAGCGGTGCAAACTGCAGATAACCTCACAGAGAAGGAAACTCAAAAAAACCTTCTGCTCCGCGCCGGGACAGAAAAGGGGATAAGCCATGAAAATTAATAGTTTGAAAATAAAAGGAGTATCAAAGCAGTTCCCGAATGAAACAAGTATTGACTTAACCGCTACAAGTTCGGGATTAATTGCTATACACGGAGAAAACGGAGCCGGTAAGACAACTATAATGGAAAGTATATTTGGAAGTTTATTTCGTGAATTTCCTTCAAGGCCCGGAGCAATATACGATTTCTGCACAGGCAAGGATGCTTTTATTGAGATGAGCTTTGATCTTGCCGGCAATGCTTACAGATCGCTTATTAATATTGATGCGGATCACAAAAAGCAAGAGGCATACCTTTATAATGGCGAAGAGCCGCTTGTTAATGGAAAGGTCACGGATTTTGATGCCTATATTGAAAAGCATATCGGTACATCTTCGCTTTTTCTTTCAACGATTTTCTCAGCTCAGACAAGAAAAGGAAACTTCCTTGAGTTGCCGAAGTCAGAGCGCAAGAATTTGTTCGCCCGACTTTTAGGGCTTGAACGCTTGCAGGAATTGGAAGAAAAGGCGAAAGATAAATTAAGTGCGGTTGAAACCACGATCAATAAACTTGACGGCGAACTTGCGGGTCTTGGCGAAGTCAAGGATGTTGCAGCTCTAAAAGAGGAAATTAAAAACTTACAGGCAAAATTATCGACCATAGAGCCGCTCATTAAAGTAAAAGAGGAAGAACTTGAGGATCTTGTTAAGGATGAAGCTCTGATCTCTACACAGGCACAGAGAATAAAGGAAATGTGCGATAAAGTTGATAAGGCTAAAAGAGAAAAACAAGATCTTGAAAATCAATTAACCCACAGGGTTAATGAAATTAAGGATCTTGAAAAAACATTAACAGATGAGCCGCAGATCAGGCAGGCAATAAAAGATAAGGAAGATCTTAAACCTAAGCAGGATGAGAACGGAAAAAAGATAATCCTGTTAAAGGAAGAAATAGAAAAAATATCCGCCAATGAGCGCGCACGATCAGACAATAGGCAAAAGATTGCGCGTCTTAATGATGATCTTGTGCGTATAGAAGAAGACACGAAGATCTTAAAAGAAGTGCCTTGCCAGGGAAAAGATGATTGTATTACCTGTAAATTCTTACAGCGCGCAAATGGCGCAGATGAAAAGAAAAAGGAAATTACAGACAAGATCGAAAGCTTACAGACTGAGCAAAAGGAACTTGTCGAATCTTCTGAAGATGTGTCGGCAAAGAAAAAGGAATTGCAAGAGGCAGAAAAAGAGCGGGAAAGAATGGTTGACGAGATGAGCGAATTGATTAATACTTCCGCAAAACTCTTAACCTTAGAAAATGCGAAAGAGAGGCTCTCAGAGGCTAAAAGCGAGAAAGATAAGCTGAATACACGAATTGAGACATTATCGCAAGATCTGACAAGCCTGAGCGAAGCCTATGATAAGGAAAAAGGCAAAGCAACGGACATTTCAGGAATTTTGGCTAAAAAGAGGGCGGTACAGCAAGAAATAGACGAGCTTAAAAAGGATATCAAACAAAATGAAACCTTGATAGCCTATAATGAAAAAGAGATTGAACAGGCAGGAAAACAAAAGGATCGCAAGGCAGAGGTTAATAAATTGATGTTGGCGGCCAAACAGGATCAGGCAGAATGGAAACTACTTGCTAAAGGGCTTGGCAAAGACGGAATACAGGCTTTAGAAATAGACAGCGCTGGTCCGGAAGTATCGGCAATAGCAAATGATTTATTGAGAGAATGCTTCGGTACGCGGTTTTCAATTTCTTTTGAGACAACAAGATTATCCGGAGACGGCGAAAAATCAATAGAGGTTTTTGATGTGTTGGTCAGGGATAATGATGAGACAAGAAAGGTTGAAAATTTAAGCGGCGGCGAAAAGGTGATCCTATCGGAAGCGATATCACTTGCCATAGCGATATTCAATACAAAAAAGACAGGTGTGAAGTTTGAGACTTTATTCCGTGATGAAACAGCCGGAGCTTTAGATCCTGAGAATGCGCAAAAATATATACTTATGTTGCGTAAAGCTCTTGTAGTCGGAGGATTTCATCAGGTAATATTTATAGCGCAACAGCCGGAAGTATGGCAACAGGCAGACAATAAGATTTATGTTCACGACGGCACAATAGAGATGAAGTAAGGGCGTGTCATGGCGCCCTGCTTATCCTTTCTTTAGCCGGGCTCGGCCGCTGCCGGAAACAAGAGCGGCCATTTAAAAAGGAGATTAAAATGTTAGAAAAAAAAATAAAAACAACAAGGCAGAATGTTGAGCTTGATTGTGGATATAAAGCTCCGATAGATTGGACTTCAAGGATTATTTGGGGAGTTTTTATTGGTTTTACAATATTCTGCATTATCGCTTGGGGTATTCACATAACAAACAAGAATTTGCCGAAGGATAATAGCGATAAAAGCATTACGATAACAAATGTGAATAGGGGGTAAAGTGATAGAAACTAAAAATGCGTTGATTGAATCAACAATGTTAGGTTATGAGGATCATGGCATATTTAGTTTTAACTTATGGCTTGAATTTGACTGTGGTTGTCAAGCGGCAGGTGGTTATTGTTTGGATAAGCCATTAAAAAAAGACAACAAGTTTATATGTCGTGTTGGAACAAAAAAAGGTATGCAGTTAATAATTGAGGTTCTGAAAACAATCGGCGTTGAAAAGTGGGAAGACTTGCCCGGTAAGTATATACGAATTAAGGCAGATATGAGCCAAGTTTATGAAATAGGAAATTTACTCAAAGATAAGTGGCTAAATTTTAAAGATTTTTTTAGTGATTAAAGGGGGTAATCGTGCCAAAAAGAGATGGAACTCCTACTGATAATGAAAGATTATTAAAGGCTTTGCAGGAACACCCGGAAGGAATTACGAGTATATGGATAATTCAAAACCTGCATTTCTTGAATTATAAAGGCAGGAAATGGGATCTCTGCAACGGCGTAATAAATAATACTTGCTACGATATTGAATGCGTGCATGTTAGCGGCGGAACGCATAAATATGTTTTACACGGAGAAAAGAAGTATATCAGAGAAGCTTCAGGTCAATTAGCGTTTCTATAAAAAGGGATAAGTAAAGGGGAAAATATGCCACAGGGTAGAATTTTATTAAAATCAATTTCGGAAAGCAGAAAATTGGCAGAATTAAAAACAGATAGTGCAAGATTACAATATACTTGGACTTTAGCACATCTCGATATTAATGGTTGTTTTTCTGCAGATCCTATTATTATTAAGGGTAGAATTTTTACAAGACTTAATAAAACAATTGAAGAAATTGAGGAAAATTTAAAGGATATGGAAAAAGTGGAATTGATTAAAATATTTCAATCAAATGGCGATAGATTTTTTATATACCCGGACTTTAAAGAAAAACAACCTCATTTGAATCCTGAAAGAGAAGCAAAATCAATGATTTCTTCATTAACTCTTGAGCAAGTCAGGAGTAAGTCAGGAGTAAGTCAGGATAAACTCCCCCTTAAGTTAAAGGTTAATATTAAAGATAAATATAAAGATAAAGAAAAGAAAAGGATTGTTAAGGAAAAGAAAAACAAACCTTCTTGCTCTAACGAGCAAGTGCCTGTAGTTAAGTTAAAGATTAAAAAAGAAACCTGCCCGGAAGTGAAACAAACACTTGATCTATGGTTTCAGCTGCATCAAGATCTAAAAATAGGCGGATATAAGGTCAAGCCCTTAATACAAGGCGGTAAAGCAGGAAAACACCTCGAAAGACTTATAAAAGCTCTTAAACAAGATGAGGTATGGAGTTATACAGATAAATTGTTTATGGAAGTTATGAAGTATGTTTTGATCGCTTATTTAACTGATAAGTCAGATTTTCTTTGCAAGATAAAACACGATATAGTATTTTTCTGCACGAACTTTAATACCTGGTGGATGCCGATCAAAGAAATGCTTTGGCAGCAATCAAAGCCTGTAAGAAGTGGATCGCAGAGTGATACCTGTCCGGTAGGAATAGGAAGTATAATGCCAAAGATAGATCAAGGAAGTAAAGCATGAATGGTTATAAACCCTGTCCTATTTGCGGCGGCGCAGGCTATTTGAAAGACAAGAAAGATATTTGCTTAATTACATTTTTTCAGGAAAAAGGTATTGAAGATCAGCCTTGTAGGCGTAAATGTGTTATAGACAAAAAAGACCAGTGTTTATTATTTACAGAAGATCTTTGCGATGAATGCGAATGCCCGGAGTGCGAAGGATGTGGGGAAGTATTGGAATAAAGGAGATAAAATGGGAGAGATAAAATTTAAGGTATTTCGTAAAGAAAACAATAAAATGCCAAAAATGAGTGAACCATTTACTTTGAAAGAATTTATTGAATTAAAAAGTAAGGCATCTTATCATATTGGTAAAGCAGAAGGGTTTGAAGGCAAGGAAGAAAATTTAGAAGATTTTTGGTGTAAAGAAGATGGTTTATTTTTACAGTTCACAGGTCTCAAAGATTGCAAAGGTGTGGAAATTTATGAAGGGGATATCATAAGTCTTGTTTATGAAACAGTCCGAATGATTGGATTTGTAAAACAACAAGATGATGGCGAATGGATTTTTTATAAAAATGAAGGTAATTTTTTAGGAGTTCATCACAATAAAGAACATATCTCAGTTATCGGCAACATCTACGAAAATCCAGAGTTATTGAAGTAAAAGGAGAAAACTAATGTTAGATATTTTAACCTTAGAAAAACAAACACCGCAGGAAAATCACAAAGAAATAATCAAACACAGAGACGGTAAGTTTATTTCTTGGATCATGGAAGGTAAAAGACTTCTTGAATGTCAGAAGT
>JBAZMO010000037.1:0-9068 GCA_041649655.1 Patescibacteria group bacterium | reverse complement strand
CAGCCACCCCTGGCGCCAAATTGCCAAAATGAACTACCAAAAGAAACTAATCCAAATGTCCAACTAGGACATTTCTAAATCTCTCAAAGTAGGACATTTCTAAATCCTCTTTACAGCTCGGAAAACAAGCTTGACAAGCCGGCTCGATTGGCTTAAGATACAGACATCAAAATCAATTAGCAATCAAAGCAGTGGACTGCTAAATTATCTGAAAATGACCGGATTAAAGCCAAAACAAAACGCAATCACCATTAAAAAATCTGAGAAATAATTAATAACCCGCACCCGATATGACCATCAAACCAATCGGCGATCGCCTTCTGATCCGCCCGACCAAAGAGGAAGAAGTGACCAAATCCGGAATTTTCCTGCCTGACACCGCTCAAGAAAAAAGAGCCGAGGGTGAAATAATCTCCATTGGCAATGGCGAAAAGGTTTCCAAGCTGGGATTGTCAGCCGGACAAAAAGTCATCTTCGGCAAATACGCCGGCGATGAAATCAAGATTGATGACAAAGAATTTAAAATTTTAAACCATGATGATATTCTGGCAGTGATTGAATAGAATTTTATAATTTTAAATTTTATAATTTTTAAATAATCCCTGAATGTTTTAATGTTTAAAAATTAATAATTAAAAATTATTTACAAAATTAAAAATTAATAATTAAAAATTTGATAAAATATGGCCAAACAAATAATTTTCAACGAAGAAGCCAGGGTCAAACTGAAAGCCGGCATCGACAAGCTGGCGAACGCCGTCAAAGTCACGATCGGACCCAAGGGTCGGAACGTAGTTTTGGACAAGGGCTACGGCGCGCCGCAGATCGTCAATGACGGCGTCACCATCGCCAAAGAAATTGAATTGGAGGACAAATTCGAAAACATGGGCGCGGAATTGATCAAAGAAGTCGCTTCCAAAACCAACGACGTCGCCGGCGACGGCACCACGACCGCCACGATTCTGGCCCAAGCGATCGTCACCGAGGGTTTGAAAAATGTCGCGGCCGGCGCCAATCCGATTATTCTGCGCCATGGCATCGAGAAGGGCACGCTGGCCTTGGTCGCCGAACTCAAACGGATCAGCAAATCAATCTCCACCAAAGAAGAGAAGCGCCAAGTCGCTTCCATCTCAGCTAACGATGAATTAATCGGCGATATCATTGCCGAGGTCTTGGAAGAGGTCGGCGATAAAGGCGTCGTGACAGTCGAGGAAGGCCAGTCGTTCGGCGTCGAGAAAGAGATCGTCAAGGGCTTGCAATTCGATCGTGGCTATCTTTCCCACTACATGGTGACTAACCCGGAACGGATGGAGGCCGAGTATAATGATGTCTCCATTTTGCTGACTGATAAGAAAATCTCCACTTTGCAATCGATTCTGCCACTATTGGAAAAACTGGTGCAAACCGGCCGCAAGGAATTGGTCATTATCGCCGAAGACATCGACGGCGAAGCCCTGGCGACCTTAGTCGTCAATAAATTACGCGGTTCCTTTAACGTCTTAGCGCTCAAAGCGCCGGGTTTCGGCGATCGCCGCAAAGAAATCCTAAGCGACATCGCGACAGTCACCGGCGCCCAAGTGATCACTGACGACCTGGGTTTAAAATTGGAAACGACCGAGCTCGAGGCCTTGGGCCGAGCCGGCAAAGTCATCGCCACCAAAGACAACACCACGATCGTCGACGGCAAGGGCAACAAGAACGAGATCGAAAAACGCATCGCGCAGATCAATCGCGAAATCGAATTGTCTGATTCTGATTTCGACAAAGAAAAACTGCGCGAACGTCTGGCCAAGCTTTCCGGCGGCGTCGCCGTCATCAAAGTCGGCGCTGCCACCGAGATGGAGATGAAAGAAAAGAAACTGAGGATTGAAGACGCGCTGGCCGCCACCAAAGCCGCCATCGAGGAAGGTATCGTCATCGGCGGCGGCGTCGCCTTGGTTCGAGTCGCTAAAGCGCTGAATAATGTCGAGGTCTCCGGCGACGAGAAAATCGGCGTCGACATCCTGGCTCGGGCGATCGAAGAGCCGCTGAAGCAGATCGCCAATAATGCCGGCGCCAAGGGCGATGTCATTGTCGAAGAAGTCCGGAAGCTTTCCGACAACATCGGCTATAACGCGCTCTCCGGCCAATTCGAAGACCTGATTCTCGCCGGCATCGTCGACCCGACCAAAGTCACCCGCACCGCTTTGCAGAACGCCGCTTCAGCCGCGGCCATGATTCTCACCACCGAGGCCGCTGTCGCCGATGTTCCGGAAAAATCCAGTTGCAATCATGACGCTGGGGCCGGCATGGGAGGAATGGGCGGCGGCATGGGCGGGATGATGTAAATCGCTAATTGTCATTCCGACTGAGCCCTAAGGCGAATGGAGGAATCCCTTATATGTTAAAAGACCTCGAATCAATCGAGGTCTTTTTTATGTGCTATTTTCGTTTCCGTCTCAAAGCTTCCCTGTATTCCTCGGCTTGCCAATCACATCAACATTTATCCATCCGATCTATTTTTCCTTGAGTTCTTTGACCACTGTCATCTCTATGAGGGTTGCTATGTATATCATTTTTTCTCCTTTTGTGGTTACCAGCTAATAATGGCATCAGTAAATCGTCTTCTATTATTCCATTCACCGTAATTATAATCAAAACTCAATTTTAACTTATTTTTACTGCAATATCTCTTCAAACGAACTATAGCAGGTTGATCCTTAAAGTCCAAACTCGGACCATAGGGCAAAAGTTCATGCCTATATTCTTTCTCACCAACATCTGCCTTGTCCATTAGCACCTTAGGCAGGCACCTTATAAGTTCTTCCACCTGATCTCTCAAATATTGTTCACGCGCTTTTCTTTCCTTAATATACTTCTCTTGCTGTTCTTTTAATTTTTTTTGTTCTTGACAGATGAGTGATAATTCATGTCTTTTATAAGCTGTTATAAGCTTGTCTCTAAGTGGCTGCTTTTTCATGGTCATCTCCCATATTGTCTTGGTTGATTGTCAAAAAGCTATTTACCTAAACAGAATAACTATAACACTATATATCAGCGATATCACATAAAATCAGACAATAATTAATATTTGTTTAAATTTAAACAAAATAATGCAGTATTATTGACAATAATCTTGTCATTTTATATAATGGCCATATATGAAACATAAAAATACACCCTCTTTTCTGGGATTAACTGGCGAAGAAACGAGCATCATCCAAGCGCTTAACGGAGAAAAATCATTAACTCCGACCATTATTTCCCGCCAAACCGGCGTCAAAAGAACAACAGTCAATTTTTTATTGAACAAGCTGGCGGAAAGAGGGATAATCAAAAAAATAAAAACTGGCGGCCACTTTGAATGGCTGCTGGCTGACGAAAATCACTTGGCGGAAAAAATCAATTCCCTCTACGGTTTTTTTAATCTGACCCTGTCTAGCGCTCTGATTAATCTGCCGGATATCGGGGTGGAGGTTTTTAAAAGCCAAGCGGCGATAATTAATTCCTACAAGCAATCATTAAGAATCAATAAGGACAGCCGGGTCTACGCCATTCAAGGCAATAAATCAGTCGAGGCGCAAAAAAATTTTAGCTATGCTTATTTGAACGACATCCAAAATCAATTCAAACAGAAAAAGATTATTATTGAGGGTATCGTCGGAGAAAAATCTTTGGAATACTTTGATAATCTGCCGCTTTATTTGTTAAAAACCTACGAAAACCGCTTAACAGTGGTTTATTTAATCAAGAACGAATTAATTGATTTTGATCTGGACATTCTGATCTTAAACAAGGATGTAATCCTAATAAACTACGAAAAAAAACTAGTGGTAAAAATAAAAAACGATAGTATTCGACTGGCTATCAAAGCGCTTTATGATACGATGAAATTTTCCGCCAGAAAAATTGATTTAAATGAGTATCTAAAAAATCTAATCAAGCAAAAAATTTAAACTAAAAATCCGAGAATAAATCTCGGATTTTTTAGGGTTTCAATGGTAATCCATGGTTGACATTAATATTGTATCACACTCGCTCATTCTGTCAAGTATAATTTATCCACAGGCAAAAAATTATATTTTCCCCACAAAACACCTACTCAACCTTCTCCAACATCTCTTTCAATTCTTTCGGCAACGGCGCCTCATATTCTTGCCGGCGGCCGGCTAAATCGTCAAACTTCAAAGAAGCGGCGTGGAGAAAAATTCTCGGCGCTTTGATTTTTTCCTTCCGGTTCCGGCCCTGATACAATTCATCGCCGACAATCGGATGGCCCATCGCCTTCAGATGCACGCGGATCTGATGGGTGCGGCCGGTCAGGATTTCCACCTCCAATAAGGTGTAATTCTTGTATCTGTCCTTAACCCAGAATAAGGTCTTAGCCGGCTTGCCGACGCCGCTGTTCTCCGGCGTGGCGGCGAACAACCCCTCTTTGTCCTTGCTGCGGCCGATCGGAAAGTTTATCTCGCCCTGGTCGCTTTTGACCTCGCCGTAAACCAAAGCCGTGTACCTTTTTTCGATCTGCCTGACCTTGAACAATTTTTTGAAATAAACAAAAGCGTCCTGGGTCTTGGGAATAACCATCAGTCCGGACACTTCCTTGTCCAACCGATGGACAATGCCGGCTCGGCCGGGCTCATCGCCGATTTTGGCTATTTCTGGATATTTAGTTGCCGCCCAATCAATTAAAGTATCGCGTTCGCCTTTGGCGGTCGGGTGGACTAGTAATCCTGACGGCTTTTCAATCACCAAGTAATCAGCAGTGTCATCAATAATCCTGATTTTTTTCCAGAGATCAAGCTTGGCCGCCGGAGTGCCGGTGAACTTTTGCTTGGTTTTTATTTTTTTAGCCGCTTTGGCGGATAATTTCAACGGCTCGGCCATGATTTCAATACTATCTCCAGCTTTTAAAAACCGATGGACGGCCGCTTCCTTCCCATTGACCGCCACCAAACCGGCTTTGATCATGGCTTGGATTTTCGAACGCGATAATTCCGGCAACGACTTAACCAAAAAATGATCCAAGCGCTGGCCTTGACTTTCTTTGTCAATTGTGATAGTTTGTAATATGGTCATATTGGTACATTAAAATATTGATTTTAGCAACGAACCGAGAAAGGAGGCATTAATGCTATTACCGGAAATCGGGGACTACTTCGGGAGCCAAGACGGGACAGAATTATACAAAGTGACCCTGGCCGGACAATCAACTATTTGGGTGGATGTCCTGGACTTCAAAAATAACCAACGCTTTGCTAATCGACCTTACGGGCCGAAAAAATTCATGGAAGAAATGATTCCGATCAGCGCTAATGAAGCCACTAGCCGATACACCAAAGAAAGAATTCAAATCTGTCAGAAAAGTTGGAATGAGGTGTGGGATTTTTAAGTGTCTAGAGTATTAGCATAACCCAACCAAAAGGAGACGGGCGATGACTGAGACAACGACGAACGAACAAGCTTGGAAACCGAAACTCGGAGAATGGTGTCTGATTGAACCTGGCAACGGATATCACAGCAGATTTGCAAAAGTCATCAACCCGGAACAATGTCCCGACCGCGCACTTGTGCTACGTATTGATGAAGAAATTCGTCTAGATAGAGGTTTCCGCTTTTTTTTAAAAGCTAATCTAATCAATATAACTCTGCTAAAACCGATTCTTACCACTGACGCCATGGCTATTTTTGGATCAGTCCCCACAACCGACATTCAAGTCGTCGAAGCCATCAAAGAATTCTACCGAAACAGGGCTTTAGCGGCTTTCAAAGAACGGCTAGAGCAAACGTTGGCTGAAATCAATTGATCACTAGGCCGCAGACCCCGTCTGCGGCTTTTTTTTAATCATCTTTTTAATCCTCATCATTCTTCTGCCGATGCAGATTCCTTTTCCGCTCCTCTTCATAAAACTTGGTGTCCGGATTCAATTGTTTCAAGTCATCGGCCGGCAACTTATCAAGCTCTTGCGCTTTCTTAACTAAGTAATCATGGTCATTGCGGCCAGGATCATCCAAAACCTCGCCCAACAGCGCATTCAAAATCAAGCCAACACGCGGCCCCGGCGCCAAATCCAGCAGTTTCATCAATTCATCGCCCTTAAGCTTGATTATTTTCGGCGTAATCGGATCGAGCTGGACCTCTTTGAACCGCCTTTCCAATTCAACTAGCTTCCAGGGCTTGGCTTTCGGCCGACCCATGCCCAAGCGGTCGCAAATCCGCACCGCGATGAAATCATCAATGTTGTCCTTGCCGATGCGCGAGAGCAATCTTCTGACTCCGGAATCAGACACGATATCCAGAGCGTAATAAAACATATGATAACGCACCAGATGGACGGCGTAGTCGATCACCTCATTGGAGTAATTCAAACGTTTCAAAATTTTCTTCGCGATTTTGGCGCCGACAATGTCATGATTATAAAAAGTCGATTCGACGCCCTCGCCCTCTTTGGTTTGCGGCTTGCCGATATCGTGCAACAAGGCCGCCAACCTGACCTCCAGCTTATAACCGCGCTCGGCTCCGGCGCCAAGCGCCCTGACGCTATGCTCATAAACATCATAGATATGATGGCGATTCTGGCTGACGCCGGAGCTAGCCGCCAATTCCGGAATCAACTCCTTCAGTAGCCCGATTTCCTGCATCAGCCTGATACCTGCCTCCGCCCGGTCAGACATAATGATTTTGGTAAACTCCTCATTAATCCGTTCCGAAGCGATGGTTGCGATCTCCTTGGCCTTATTTTTAATCTCGCCGTAAGTTTTTTTCTCGATCGTAAAATCCAATTGGCAGGCAAATCGGATCGCCCTCAGCATTCTGGTGTAATCCTCTTGGAATCTTTGCGCCGGCTCGCCGATCGCTTTGATTATTCCCTGTTCCAAGTCATCCAAGCCGCCGAATTCATCAATAATCTTTTCATCTTTAATTGACCAAGCCAAAGCATTAATAGTGAAATCGCGACGGGACAAATCATCTTCGATCGGTAAACTAGGGTCGCTCTGCACGGCGAAATCCTTATAACCGCCGCTCATGCCCGCCTGCTCGGTCCGCGGCAAAGCAATATCAATGGCTTCGAAAATTTCTGCCCCTGCCCGAGTGGAAGTGTCCGCTAAAGCGGACAAGGGGGCGGGAGAACCGACACTGAACCCGGCCGGCACGAATTTGAAAACTCCGAAACTTTTTCCGACCAAGTTGACTTCGCCCAAGCCAGAAAAAAACTTTTCCAATTTCTCGGCCGCCACGCCGGTGATCACGAAGTCAAAGTCCTTAGTCGTCCGGCCAAGCAGGATATCCCGAACCGCGCCGCCAACCAGATAAATCTCGGCGGTCGGAAAATCAACGATGATTTTTTCAACAAAAGAAAACTCCGCGTTTTTAAGCGCCGTTTTCTGCCAATCGATCAGTTTTTTAATCTGTTTGTCCATAACTTAATTGTATCATAACCCCGAATGAATATGAATTTTACCTAAAATTAAATAAAAAGTCAAGCCATTGGCTTGAAATTATCGCGCTTTTCCGCTATACTGACTTCAGCCGGATGGATGAGATTTCGGGCCTGTAGCTCAGGGGTTAGAGCGCTACGCTTATAACGTAGATGTCGGTGGTTCAAATCCACCCAGGCCTACTGATTGACTTTAGATTAAAATCTGGTATACTGATAGAGTGAATTAAGATTTTTTTAGGACGGCTAGCTCATCCGCCGGCTGGCGGAGGTTAGAGCGTCCCGATTACTATCGGGAAGGTCACAAGTTTGATTAATTAAAGTTAGGACGGCTAGCTCAGTTGGTTAGAGCGCCTCGTTGACGTCGAGGAGGTCACAAGTTCGACTCTTGTGTCGTCCACCAAAAAAACATCGCGATTAATTCGTTGATGTTTTTTTATTTCAAAAAAATTATTAGCTGCCGGCTGTGGATAACTCTTGTTGTTAAAAAAAAAATATGATATAATATAATCAGTCAAAATAATTTTGCGCAATCATAAATTATTTTGCTCTTCAATAACGTACTTTCATCACACACAAGAAAGGAGGTGAACACACATATGGCAAAAAAGAAAAAAGCAGCCAAGAAGAAAGTTGCTAAAAAGAAAGTTGCTAAGAAACCGGCAAAAAAGAAAGCAGCTAAAAAGAAAAAGAAATAAGAATTTTCTCAAAAAAACATAATCCACCCTTATGCGCAGGGGGTGGATTTTGTTTTTGGCTGATTTTCAGTCCGGCAGTCCGTTAAACTAGCGCTGTTGGGGGGCGGGCGGCGGATTTTTTAATGCTGACCCGGCCGAAAACGCCGTCATAACCCGGCTCGATATCGACTTGGCCGGCTCTGACCTTGATTATGCCATCAGCAATATCTGCCGCAGCCAATTGTTTGAGATCGCTCGCCGGCAAATCCAGCAAAATCGAGAATTCCGGCTGTTGGCCGGTCAAACGCAAGTATTCAGCCAGGACTTTTTTGGAATTTTTGCCGACGCCGAGGGCATCGGCGATGATTTCTTGCAACGGAATCAAGCTATAGAACGGCCGGAACTTTTCCCAGTCGCACTCCCGCCGGTCAGCTAGGGCATTGACACGGTTAAGCACGCCCAAGACCAGCGGCTTGCCGCAACGGGGGCAACGATTATTATTTTTTGCGCTCTCGTCTGGCCGGCAGGAAAAGCCGCAAGCGGCGTGGCCATCGATATGGTATTTGCCTTCCTCGGGAAAAAATTCAATCGTCGCCAAAAATTTTTCCCGATCATTACTTTTAATCGCTTCAACTAAACTCTTAAAAGATAATTCACCTGCGCCGAAATCAAAAATATTCGCCTCCCGGCCAAGATTATTAAGCGAATGGGCGTCGGAATTAGACAATAAGGCGATTTGATCCAGGCCGGATAACAAATGATTCATGGCCGGATCGCTCGACAAGCCGGTTTCCAAAGCGAAAATTTTCTTTGACGACGCCGTCCCGAAACACTCTTCGATTGAATCAAAGCCGCTTTTGGAACCGAAAATAGAAAACCACGGCGTCCAAACGTGCGCCGGAAAAACAAAAAAATCCTTGTCGGCTTCCCAGCATAGCTCGGCCAAAGCCAAAGCCGATAAACCGATAATCGG
>JBAZMO010000036.1:0-9086 GCA_041649655.1 Patescibacteria group bacterium | reverse complement strand
ACTCGAGGTGAACTTGATTCGGTAGTGGCTGTAAGAATTAGGCAAGATGCCAAATTCACTGTGGCCAGGATTCACGAGATCGAGGATGAGACCAAACACGATTTGCTGGCTTTTGTTCAGGCGGTTCGGGAAAATCTGCGACCGAAAGATCGGCCGGAATTCCATCGAGGCATGACCAGTTATGACACGGAGGAGATTCCAACCAGTCTGCGATTGACGGAATCGCTCCGGGTGGTAAGAGAAGAGCTCGAAGGCCTGCGTCGGGTGATCGCCGTCCAAGCCGTTGCTCACAAAAAGACTCTGAAGATGGGCCGAACCCATGGCCAGGCAGCTGAGCCGACAACCCTTGGTCTCGTAATGCTGGGTTGGTATGATTTCTTCGGTCGCGATCTGGATCGCTTAACCGCTGCTAATGATGTAGCGGCGGTCGGTAAGATCGCGGGGGCAGTTGGCACCTATGGTGAATTGGGCCCGGAGATTGAAAAAGCGGTGTGCGAAAGCCTGAGGCTGAGACCAGCGCTTCACTCAACCCAGATTCTGCATCGGGATCGGATTGCGCAGGTGATGGCGGCTTTGGCGGTTTTAGCCGGCAACATTGAACATGTCGCTATCTGCTTTCGGTTGATGGGCCAATCCGACTTCTGCGAAGTTCGCGAACCTTTTGGTAAGGGTCAGAAAGGGTCATCCAGAATGCCGCACAAAAAGAACACCATAACGACCGAACAACTTACGGGTATGGCGCGAGTGGTGCGAGGCAACAACATGGCGGCGCTGGAAGAAATCGCTACTTGGGAAGAACGCGACATCTCTCAGTCCTGTGTGGAACGCATCATATTGCCTGACACCTTCCACTTGATCCACTACATGATCAAGAAACTCACTTGGGTGCTGGAGAAGATGGAAGTATTGCCGACAAATATGGAGCGGAATATGGCCAGAAGCAGGGGCTGCATTTACTCCGGCGTGGTCAAAGATCTTCTGTTGGGCTGGGGCTGGGAGGCGGAAGGCGTCTACAACCTGATGCAAAGTCTGTCTTTCCGGGCGATTGATACGGAGACCCAACTACTGTCCCTGCTTTTTGACCAGCCGGAAATTCAGCAGGTGATTGTTGATCTGGTAAGGCAGGTTGAGCTGGAGAGCTGCTTTGACCCATGGAGGGGTTTACAGCACTTAGATGAAGTCTTCGCTCGCATCTTGCCGCACGATGATTCATCTACTCAAGAATGAGAACCGGCTGCCCTCGGCGGCCTAGGACACTATAGCAGTAAAGGAGAACACAGTCATGACGAAGAAAACGGTTGGGAAGAAAAAGAGTGGCAAGGAAAAGCCGCTAGTAAAACCGGCGGCAAAAAAGCCGCGGCCAGTCAAGCCGCCGCAGAAGTGGGCGCTGCTCAGTGTCTTCTGCAAGAAAAACATCGTGCCGTTTGCCCAAGCCTTGATTGCCTTGGACTACAAGATCGTTTCTTCCGGCGGTACGGCCAAACACTTGGCGGCCGCTGGTATCGCCGTCACGGACGTGGCCAAGATCACGGGCTATCCGCCGATTCTGGGTCATCGGGTGGTAACTCTTCACCCGAAGATTCACGGTGGAATTCTGGCCAAGCTGGAACACGAGGCCGAGCTCAGGCAGCTTCGGATGCATCGTTTTTCGCTCGTCTGCGTTGACCTGTATCCGGTCTGGGAAGCCTTGACTGACCCAAACGCCACAATCTCGCAGGTAGCGGAATTTACCGACATCGGCGGACCGACAATGATCCGCGGCGCGGCCAAGAACTTCGAGAATGGTGTGACGGTCATCTGTGATCCGGCCGATCGGACTCGGGTGATCATCCAGCTTTGCGAGCAGGATGAGGTGAGCTCGGAACTGAGGCAGGAGTTGGCGTCGAAGGTCTTCAATCTGATGGCTCGTTACGACGCGGCCATCTACCACTTCCTCGCCAAGGATGATCCTCAACGCACCATCTTCTCGGCTATGCAACCGGTTTCCATGATGCGCAAGGGTGAAAGTGACATCCAGTCGCCGGCGTTTCTGTGTCGCGACTTGATGGCGGCCGATCATCCCCTCGCTTGGCCCAACTGGGAAAAGGTTGCCAGCAATCCGGGTTATGTCAACCTCTGCGGCGGTGACCGGACTCTCTGGTTGATGTGCCGGCTCATCGAAACCTTCCGGCGCAATTTCAACGGCAAGGTCCCGCATATTGCCATTGCCTGTAAGCATGGCAATCCTTGCGGCCTCGGTGTTGACTGGGATGATCCTTGTGTGGCTTTGAAGAAAGCCATGAGAGGTGACCCGGACGCGGTGATGGGTTCAGAAGTGATGGTTAATTTCCTCATCACCTCGGAGGCGGCAATCTGGCTCAATACCGTGCCAGAAGAATTACGGTCAAAGGTTGGTCGGTCATCGTGGGGACCGGATGTGATTTTTGCACCCAGCTTCGCTGATTCAGCCAAGAACCTACTTACCAGTCGGAAGCAGAGCCGAGTGTTGTTGGCTAACCAATTATTGTACAACCCCGGCTGGCCGCTGCGAAAGCTTGTAGTCCGGCCAGTGCTCGGCGGTGCTTTGGTTCAGCCAGCACCCAACTTCGTTCTGGAGCCAGCCATCATTGATGAATGCGTTGGTTTTGGCTGGGAAGCTCTGACCGTCGAAGAAAAGACCAACCTGATCATCGCTTGGAGCGTGGCCTGGGAAGGAGTCAGCAATTCGGCAACCTTGGTCAACGACCAAATGCTCCTTAGCGCGGGCTTGGGTCAGCAGGCTCGGCATACGGCTTTTTGGCTGACGATCGAACGGGCCAAGATGGCTGATCATCAGGATCTTCTGGCGGGTTCGTCGGCTGGCTCGGACGGTTTCTTTCCGTTTGCCCAGTCAAAACCGGGCAGCAAGTCTCTGGAGGCAACTGAGATGCTGCAACGGATTGGCTGTCGAAGCGTGGTGGTCCCGGCGGACGGCGAGCGCTGGCAAGAGGTCAGACAATTTCTGCTTGACAGCGGGATCAAGGTGGTGGCGGTCAACCGCAAGTCTCGCGGCTTTAGCCAGCACTAATCCCCGGAGGGAATGTCGTTCTTCAGACAACAAGAACCGAATCAATCGCAGTTTGATTGAGACGGTTCTCTTTTTTTATCCCGTGGTTTTATTCTTGATGACGCTGGCAACCACCCCTAGCCCCTCCTTGGAAAGGAGGGGAAAGCTAATCTAAAGTATTCCTCCCCTTACCAAGGGGAGGGTAGGAGGGGTTGCCAGAATATATCTATAAAGGTGATTAACCTTTTTCCAATTGACAAAACCCGCCAATCGTAATAAGCTGTTTTTACCTCAATGGAGGGACAAAGCGGCTCATTGACAAAGCCGTAAATTCATATCTCAGGTAGAGGGGGAGGGAACAGTATATGCCAGTATCAGAGTCAGTTATCAAAGAACATCTGGGTCGGGCTTTGACCGAGGTTGATCTTTCTGGCTTCGGTCCGGTGAATCGCGGCAAGGTGCGTGATGCTTGTGATTTCGGCAACGGCACGGTGGCTTTGGTTACCACCGATCGTCAATCCGCCTTTGATCGGGTTTTGGCTTTGGTTCCATCCAAGGGCCGAGTTCTCAACGAGTTGGCGGTTTGGTGGTTCCAGCAGACCTGCGACATCGTCGCCAACCACTTGATTGCCGTGCCTCATCCCAATGTTACTATCGCGCGGAAGATCAAGCCGATCCCGGTGGAAGTGGTGGTTCGGGCCTTTAACACTGGTTCGACCGAAACTTCGGTCTGGACTGCCTACGAGAAGGGTGTACGAGATTTCTGCGGCAACGTTCTGCCTGAAGGTATGGTCAAGAACCAGCCGTTTGAGAAGGTGATCCTTACGCCGACCACCAAGTCGGATACGCATGACGAGCAGATTTCGCCGGCCGAAATCATCGCGCGCGGTTTGCTTACTTCAGAACAATGGGATGAAGTCGCTCGAGTGGCGCTGGCCTTGTTTGTCCGTGGCCAGGAAATCGCCCAGCGCGGTGGATTGATCCTGGTGGACACGAAGTATGAATTCGGCTATGACGAGAACGGCAAGCTAGTGCTCATTGATGAAATCCACACCCCGGACTCATCCCGTTTCTGGATTGCCGCCACCTACGCCGAGCGCTTCGCCGCTGGTCAAGAACCCGACTGCGTAGACAAGGAGTTTCTGCGTCTGTGGTTTACAAAACAGTGTGACCCCTACACGGCGAACCCGTTGCCCGAAGCACCGAAGAACTGGTGATCAGAATGTCTCAGCTCTACATTGACTGCTACGAGCGTCTGACCGGCCAGGAGTTCGTGCCGTATACCGGCGATGATCTCGAAGCCCAGATCGCGGCCAGTCTGGAATTCTTCCGGCCGGAAAGACTCGCGGCCTTGACTCCAGCCACCATCCAGGTATTCGTTGGTAGCCGGAGCGATCTGCCTCAGATTTGCAACGCTTATCGGTTTTTCAAGGCGTTGCCTCAGATCACTCTTACCGCCAGCATCGTCAGCTGCGACCGAAACCCGAAAGTCATCAGGCAGATTGCCATTGATTTTGGCGCCGAAGGCCATGAAATGAGCGCTGACGCGATTGTAGCCGCAGCCGGACTGTCGGCCCGCTTGGCCTCGGCTCTCAAATCCTGGCTGGTCTGTCTAGGAAAGTCCGAAATCCCCGTTTTCGGCGTTGGGATGATTGGCAAGACCGAAGAGGAGACTCAAGCGGCACGGTTGGCAATCGAGATGGTGCCTGGTCAGCCCCTGGAAGGTGCTTTCATGGGTCAAGCGGGTATGTTTGATGCTCTGCGTGCGGCAGCGGAAGGCAACTTCACGGTCCGGACCATCAAGCACAAGCCGTATGAGCGCGACATCCAGGTTTGACCTTGCCTGTCGTTCTGGAGGGACTTCTTTCTGTATGAAACCGAGTCAGTTTTGATCGGTTTCTTTTTTTACCCTGTTAAAAAATTGCCTTTGACTTTCCTGTCCTGGCAGTATAAGATGAGGCCATCGGTATCGCACACTACAAAAAGGAGGGTACAGGTATGACTCAGGAAGCTAGTGAACAAACTTGTGTTTCTGTTCATTATCGTTCTTGCCGGCCATTGGGCAGACCCGCTGCCTTCTATATCCTAGATTTGGCGGCTCGCAATGACCCCGGATTGATGTTTGGCTTGCCGGTTGGAGAGGCATCGTTGCCGTTAGTGCAAAAGGTATTTGACTCCCCCAGACCGGACAAAACGGAGTTGGCCAGGCTGCTTTTGAACATTTTTGGCTGCAAGGTTTACCGCGTAGCCAAGGTGATAATCGGCGGCCAGAAACGCAACTCCGAACCGGCCGCGCATTTTGGTTGGATTGTGGCTTTACCAGTCAATAAGCATAAACGTCAAAAAGGCCACAGGATCGAAAGGATGGTTTCTGCCCTTGATGCGGTTGTGGTTGGCTATCTGGCCAAAGTTGATATTTTAGTTGAGCGTCGTTTGATGCAACCACGGTCAGTCCACTCAAAGCCAGTTTCTCCACTGGACTTAAGCCAGCCGCCGTTATCAGGGTTCAGATCCGGGGCTAAGGCAGTCCTCACCTTTCGGTTCTCTCCGCTAGCCGACCAAAAAGGATTGCCGTTCCAGTATCCACCGCTTTCGCAGCGTCAGCTTATCTTTACGGTTGGTCGGCAACTGGAGCAGGCAATACGGCAGGAGCGATTTGGTCGGGCCGCTAATCTGCGGGATCGCCTGAGGTGGTTATGGGGGAAGTTTCACTTTGAATTCCCTCAATCGCTCAATTGAATCGCGAAGTAGGTATTGGGTTTGCCTACTTCTTTTTTTATTCCCTTAGAAATTAGAATTAGTTAGTAAGTGAGTAAGCCCAGATAAGTGGAGCTTAAGTTTGGTCTCCTTCTCTCCTCGCGGTTGGCCCGCTTCGCCGGAGCGAAAGCGAGGCGAGGGTGAGGGGGAGTAAGTTTTAAGTGTACTTCCTTTTTTTATTCTCATTTGCTATAATAAAGCTAGTTAATTTTAAAAAATATGGAGCAAGACACTCCTACAATCGAAAAACCGAAAGGTAAACAGATTGGTAAAATCTCCCATTACTTCAGTAAGATTGGCGTCGGGGTAATTGATTTGGCCGCCGGACTCAAGATCGGTCAAACCATTGTCATCGTCGGTCATCAAAAAAGTTTTGAGCAGACAGTCGATTCAATGCAGGTTGAGCACGATCAGGTGGCCGAGGCCAAAGCCGGTGATGCCGTCGGGATGAAGGTAAATCAACCGGTCAAAGAGGGAGATTTGGTTTATTTGAAAGCTTAGGCTGTTTTTTCAAAATTTTTTGGTCCAACTCTCGAAGCCAAAGAGTACGTTTTCAGGTACTCTTTTTTGGTGTATAATTTAATTAAGGAGGTAAAATATGGCCAAAAAAATAGTAATTTTGCTGCTGGTTGGTTTAACTCTTTCTGGCTGCCAAAATATTTTTCAACCCTTGGTTAATGCTTCGGAGGCCGTGAACCAAACGGTGAACGCCGAGCAGCAAAAGCAAGCGGACCGGACTCAGGCAATGATCAAATGTCAGGAGTTGTGTCAGAATACTCTTTCCACAGACGGTAAAAATTTTGAGCCTGGTCCTTGCCTGAGTAACGCTATTGCCCCGGACTGGGTCTGCGATGTCGCTCATTCACCGCGGCAGGCGGCCGATGATGATCCTGCTAACCAGTGTGAGTCTTTTCGAGCGGGCCGGATGAATCATTTTGTGGAAGTGGACGGCAATTGCAATTTAATAAAAGCTAACTAATAATTAATTTAAAATCTATGGTCAGAAAAATTGGTTTGGGTGTAGGTTTTTGGGCCGTGATGTTTTTGGCGGTTTCGGCTCTGATGGTTACACCTTTGCCAGCCATCTGGCAAAGAATTTTTGAGATAATTGTCGCCGGGGTCGCGGGCTATATCTTGGCGATGATTTATTTTAAAAAAACGCCGGGCGACTTGAAAGCCGGCGTAATTTTGGCCGTGATCTGGTTTGTGGTCAGCCTGGTACTTGATTTACTGATTACGATTCAGTACGTTAAAGGTACCGGTAGTTATATGGATGGTTTAAAAATGTTTTACAGTGCTAAAACTTTTTGGGTGAGCACTCTGGCTATGGTTGCTGGTGTGTTACTGGCGGCTAAAATGACTCGTGGTGGGCAAGTAATGAGTCGGCCCCAAACTGAGCCGATGGTTCCGCCACCAAAACCGCAGATGTAAATTTTCCAAAAAATTGTAACATTAATGTAGGGACGAGGCAATGCCTCGTCCCTACGATTTTTTACAACAATTTTTTGGGGAATTTATTGATTATGCTTGGCCAGCTCGTAGGTATTTTTCAGTAACATCGCTACGGTCAGCGGGCCGATGCCGCCAGGCACGGGCGTAAACCAGCTGGCGATTTTTTTGACCGCCGGATCAACGTCGCCGGCCCATTGGTTTTCACCGATCAAAGTGCTGCCGGCATCAATAATAATTACATCATCCTTGATCATTGATTTTTTCACTAATGATTTTTGGCCCACTACGGTAATCAAAACGTCGGCGGCTTTAGTTATTGCTTTCAAATTTTTGTCGTCTGGCTCCACGGTTTTTAGCTTCAGTCCGGCCGCGGCCAATGATTTAATCAGCGGAGCGCTAAAAATCGGATTTTTTGATATGACCACGGTTTTTTTGCCGCTTAATTTTTCGCCGGTTGATTGCAGCGCCAATTTGATGGCGCCGACCAGCGGCGGCTCAATTAATTTTAATTTATTTTTTGGGTGAAAACCGTCAACGTCTTTTTTAGGATCGATTCGGTCAATAATCTTTTGGGCATTAAACTTTTTGGGCAGCGGCAGTTGAACGATAATGCCGTCAACAGTCGAGTCATGATTTAGCCAGTCAATCATTTCCAGGATTTCATTTTGGGTAATGTCGGGGCATAACCGGCCGCCGCAAAGATAGTCATGAAATTCAATGCCAATCTTTAGGCAAGTCTTTTTTTTAGTTTTGACATAAAGCTGCGAGGCCGGATCATCGCCAATTAAAATCGTCGCCAAGCCCGGCGGTCGGTTCAGCTTAGTAATCTTGATTTTCAGATCCAGTAAAATATTTTGGGCTAAGGTTTTGCCGTCGATGAGTTTAGTCATGGAGGAAATTAGGAAGTAGGAATTAGGAGGGTAGAGGAAATTTTTGACATAATTCAGAAACTTCCTGGCGGATAGTTTTCAGTTCGGCGTCCTGCTTGAGGGTTTGCCGGAATTTTTTTATTGCTTCCTTTCGTTTTTCTTTATCTTCGGGAAAATCAATGGCGCAACTTTTTTTTAGCACCTGAGCAATGATTTTACCAATCAATTCCATTTCTTTTTCTTTCATCCCGCGGGTAGTTAGGGCCGGTGTTCCCAGCCGGATACCGCTGGGATAAAAAGCTGAGGCCGGATCGTGCGGAATGGTATTCTTGTTGACGGTGATACCCGCAGTCTCCAGCCCGGTTTGGCCAAACAAACCTTTGCCCGGACCAAACGGTGTAAGATCGATTAACAGTAAATGATTATCGGTACCGCCGGAAACTAATTCAATGCCGTTAGCCATTAATGACTCGGCCAAAGCTTTGGCGTTTTTGACAATCTGTTTGGCATAATCTTTGAACTCAGGTTTTAAAGCTTCACCCAAGGCGACGGCAATGGCGGCAGTCTGGTGATTATGCGGTCCCCCTTGCAACCCGGGGAAAACCGCTTTATCAATCTTTTCAGCCAGTTCCGGGTCTTTTTGCAGGCCTTTTTTTGTAACCATAATCATTGCCCCGCGCGGGCCGCGTAAAGTTTTATGAGTGGTGGTGGTAATAATATGAGCATACGGTTCCGGACTGACATGAACCCCACCGGCGATTAGTCCGGCGATGTGAGCGATGTCGGTGGCAAAGTAAGCACCGACTTCATCGGCGATTTTAGCCATTTCCGCAAACGGAAATTCCCGGCTGTAAGCGGTAGCGCCGCACCAGATTAATTTTGGTTTATTTTCTTGCGCTATCTTTCTGATTTCTTTCAAATCAAGATAGCCATCTTTTCGGACTTGGTATTGAACGCTTTTGTAAAACCGACCGGAGAAATTC
>JBAZMO010000035.1:0-9598 GCA_041649655.1 Patescibacteria group bacterium | reverse complement strand
CATGGATTACGCTTTCGGACTACTGAAACCGGACTGCCTCAGGCGCGGTCTGGAAAGAGAAATTATGTTGATTATCGGGGCTAATGGTTTGCCCACCATTGCCAGCAAACGTGTACGGCTAACCAAAAAAGAAGTCGACATTGTTTGGCCGAATTGCATTAATGAACCTTATTATCCGAGTATGCTAGCTTTCTCGACTTCCAGTGATTGCTTGGCATTTATCGTAACTGGCGATGACGCCATCAGCCGTCTTCATGAGTTAGTCGGCCATTATGATCCGGCTAAAGCTCGGCCCGACACTATCCGTGGACGATATGCCACCTCTTGTATGGAGAATTTGATTCACAGCGCTGATACTGTCGAGGATTTTTGGTTGCAAACGCGTCTATTTTTTACGATCAATTTCACCTAATCAATTTCGATACCCCTCCAATAGCTGAGGGGTTTTAATTTTTTAATCTAAACCTAAATTCACATTCAAAAAAGCCACCGAATTACTCCGGCGGCTGAATGAACAATCACGAATTACAAATGATCGACAACGCTGACAATATCATCAAGCTTGGCCATCGCGCCTTTGCCGACATCGCCGCAAGCCAACCGCTTCTCAATCGGTTCCACGACGTGCAAATCAAATCTTAGATGACCAGAAACAGAAATAGGAAATGCAAGGGAATTGATTTGGATTTGCGTAATCGGGTCAATCCACATCTCCGTATTCATCGCCGGAGCGATAACTAGCGGTCTTCCTTTTACCCAGGCGCGAGCAATGCAAGTCAAGAAATTATCACAGACGCCGGTAGCGATCTTCGCCAAGGTGTTAGCCGTCAGCGGGGCGATCAATAGCACATCAGCCCAATCGCGAAATTCAATATGCCGCACCGGATCATTCTTATGATAACCGCCGGCCGGCCACTCGTCTTTGTCCCGCCAGATATAAAGATGTTCCAAACCGAATTCATCCAATTCCAAATAAAACGACGACCCGAGAGCGGGATTACTCGAATTATTGGGATCGTCGACAAAAGAAAGGTTATTGGGCGGAATAAAAAATAATCCAGGGTCAGTCGCAACTATCCGGACTTCGTGTCCGGCCCCAATCAATGCTGCCGCCAACTTCGGCGTCAATACCGCCGCGACGCTGCCAGTCACTCCTAAAAGTACTTTCTTTCTCATCCTAGCGCCTCCAACATTCCTTGTTCGATAAGCTGAGGCAACTCTTGACGAAGAGCGTCGATTGTTTTGCCCTCAGTCATTACATAAGCTCTTTGAGCTGCCCATTCTAGACAATTGGCTACAATCATATCAGCGCTACTGGTTATCCGACTCTTTTCGGCAATCTCCAACAACTCAGAATCGGTTATGCCGACCTGCAACTTGAACTTGACCAAATAACCGCCGAAACCCCACGGTTGACGAATAAGATCGATAATCTTCTCCGTCCGGACTAAACGCAGAAAAAGCTCATTATGATCGGAAGAAACTTTGCCGCTGCTGTCCAACCCCGCTAAATTGCCGGCTCCATCCATAACAGACACCCCCGCCACTTTATAATCACTGACAGCGGCCGAATGGATTACGACATCAAAAGAACCATGGTAATGATAATAAAACGCCATTTTCATGATCTCAAACAATTCATCATAAGTCCGATAATCCAACACCCTTGTCAATTGATTAATCCTACCAGCCAATAAATCGGGATTCGAAGTTACCAATGTCACATTATGACTTTGGCCAGCCAGATAAAGCGCAATTTCCGTTCCAGTCCGCCCCCTAAAAACATTGGTGAGAGCCCGAACCCGATCAATCGGCACTTGCGTAGTGCCGGCAGTTACTAGGATATTCTTCATGCTATCCTCCTTTGTTGCCGTCAAGAAATCTTTAACAATTCCGAAGCATTACCGCCTAGAACCTTCTCGCGCTCTACTGCCGATAATCCTAAACGCTCAATCAAATCCAAACTGTCCCGATATGATTGGATCGGGAAATCGGTTGCGAACATAATCCGTTCAATCCCGTTGGGCAAATCCAAAAACTGCAAAATTTCTTCGACGACGAATCGCCGATAAACTTCCGTATCTTCCTCGCTGCCGGAAACAAACTGTCCGGAAATATCAGTAAAAATATTCGGGTGGTTAATCATAACTTGGCGCAATTCGGGAAAATAAGGATTGGCCAAATGGCAAGCGATAAATTTGACATCCGGATATGAACCGGCCAATGGCCCCAACTGATACGGATGAGCCAAAAGACCTAATCGATCTAATGGACAAACCGCCCGGCCGCAACGGCCTTGGCCAGCGGCTCGCCGATCCTTCGGGCAACAATGATGAAGCTCACCCAGATGCAGGGCGATTGGCAAGGCGTATTTCTGAGCGATGCCGCACAATACGGCCATCTTCGACTGATCATCCAAATGAAATTCCTGATAGCCGGGATAAATCTTCAAACCGCAAATGGCTCCAACGGCAGCCAATTCTTCCAACTCCTGAAATTCAGGTTGGGCCACGCTCAAGTCCAAACTGCCAAAAAATCCAAAAAGCTGATCGCCATTGATCCGTGCCTGCAAAACTAAGTTGCTCAGTCCCGTACCCTTGAATGGGAAATATGTCGCCATCAGGATAATCTTCCCAATCTTATATTCTTCGGCATAAAACCTCAATTCAGCCAAATCAGCGCTGGGCGTATGCAAACCCCAAAGCCGATGAGCCGAGGTGTGAGCATGAATATCAATAATCATGGCTGTTCCTTTCTTCCGTTCCTTTTTTTGAAACTATGAAAATGTAAGGTGCAATACCGCAATATACTCCCCTTTGTTGTTTTTGTCAAATAAATTAGCATTCAAAAAAACCGGCCTTAGCCGATTTTTCGGGCTGGCCTCGCCATAGCATTAGCGGCGGCGGGCTTTTTTCTCCGCCAGCTCCTTCTCCAATTTGATCGCCGCATCGAAATCGTCCTCGGGCCGGATCTTGTCCTTTCTGACAAAGCCGCAGGTTTCGCAACGTTGGCTGATAATCCAGTCGTGGCGGCGATAATACAAATCAAATGGCCGCATCAAGCCGCCGCAAACCGCCGCGCGATCGCCCGGCTCATCATCCACGTGCTTGGACCAGAGACATTTCGGGCAATGGTTGGTGAAACCCGTGCCTTTGACTTTTTCGCCGCAATGACCGCAAGTGAAGTCCTCGATTTTTTTGATAAATGCCATATTATTAACTTAACCCCCCTACCGCCGGCCATCGCTTTGCCTCAGGCATTGCGGGCAGGTCGTAAAGGGAGGGGACCAGCAATTCTTGACATTATAACACATCTTTGCTATAATTTCAATACTAATTAAATATACACCCGAAACTCTTTAAAAAACGGGGCTCTAGAGCGAAATCGACCAAATCATAGCTATAAGTCAGGCCATGATCGTGTCCGCTCAGGGTTAAAACATGACTACAATACAAATATGATTTTTGGCAACAAGGACTCGGTTATGGCCAAACTGCTCGATGAGAAGCAGTATTTTAACTTGCCCAAATTGGGCGATCTCGTCAAGGGCGAAGTCATCTCCATCGACAAAAATGAAATCCACGTCGACTTGGGCGGCGTCGCCACCGGCGTTGTCCGCGGCCGGGAACGTTATGATGAAAGCGACCAATACAAGAACATCAAGCCCGGCGACATCGTCGAGGCCACTGTGTTGGAATTGGAAAACGAAAACGGCGAAACCGAATTGTCCTTCCAATACGCCGGCAAACAGAAATCCTGGCAGACCCTGATCGATCTGATGAAGGCCGGCTCCATCGTCCAAGCGGTCATCAGCGAAGCTAACAAGGGCGGCTTAATGGTCAAACTGGAAAGCATCGCCGGCTTCCTGCCCGTTTCCCAATTATCGCCGGAACACTATCCGCGCGTGCCGGGCGGCGACAAGAACCGCATTTTTGAAATCTTAAAAACCTACATCGGCCAGAAATTCGAAGTCAAGGTTTTTGACGTCAATGAGACGGAAGACAAACTGATCGTCTCCGAAAAAGCCGCTTGGGAAGAAACGCAAAAAGACGTCATCGGCAAATACAAAGTCGGCATGACCGTTGAGGGCGCGGTTACCGCCGTCACCGACTTCGGCGTCTTCGTCGAATTCGCCGACAAACTGGAGGGATTAATCCATATCTCGGAAATCGCCTGGCAACGGATCGACAACCCGCACGACTTCGTCAAAGTCGGCGAGAAAATCAAGGCGGAAATCATCGGCATCGAGAACTCCAAAATCTTCCTGTCCATGAAAAAACTGGAAGACGATCCTTGGGTCGGCATCGAGGACAAATTCAAGATCGGCGACAAAGTCGAGGGTTCGATCATTAAAGTCAACCCCTTCGGCCTGTTCGTTGAATTAGGGAAAAACATCCAAGGCCTGGCTCATGTCTCGCAACTATCGGATAAAGGCCAAGCCAATCCGACCGAGATCGCCAAAGTCGGCGAGAAGATGGAATTCTACGTCGTCTCCCTGGAGCCGAAAAACCACCGCTTGGGCTTGAGCTTGACTAAGCCCAGAACCAAAGCAGCTAAGTCCGAAACAGTTGAGTCACCAGCCGACGAAACAGCTGAGACCCCGACCGAGACAGCCGACGGCGGCCAAGAAAAAAAAGAAGAAAAGAAAAAGCCGGCCAAGAAAGCCAAAAAAGAAAAAACGGCTAAACCGGCTGAAGAAATCACCTCGGAAAAAATCGTCGAGGAAGTAACGGCGATAAAAGAAGAAGTGGAAATCGAGAAAGAAGAAGCCAAAGACATTCCGGCCGCTGAATAATTTTTACGACCCATAATACAACCAAAAAATCCTCCCAATAAACCGGGAGGATTTTTTGTCTTGAGGTGGGATAAGAAAGCTGCCGCGACCGGAGTCGGGCAGCTTAAGAAAGGAACGGTTGATTAATGTCGACGCTGGGGCCGACGCAATTGCCGGCGGCGTTTTTTCCGGCGGCGCGGTTTAACCGGTTCCGGCTCGATCCGATGATCAATTCGAGATTTGCTCCGAACCGGCTGTTCGACTGTTTTATCTTTGGCCAAAATCGCCAGAATCTCCGGCACGCAAGCCATGGCCACTTCATTAACAATTGCTTTCAAAGCTTCGTGGCCGTATTTCCGGCTAAAAGCTATTTTCAGTTTAGTCAATTTACTGATATTTCCCTCTCCATTATGGTGATGAAGAGCCCACCGGCGCAGTTCCCGCCGAAGATATTTCTCAGCATCAATTCGTTCTTCGTCTTTTCCTTCACCTACCATGAGTCGTGCTCAGCCGGCATGACGCGCCCTCCCTGGTTTGTAAAAAACAACTCTCTATCAATCGCCTGATTAACTAACCGCTCGATTATCCTGATTGGCTTTATCCTATACTATTTAAACCGATCTGTCAAAAGCAAGAATAAATAACAAAAAAAGACCCCTCCGCGATTGCCGCGAAGAGGCCGTAAAGAACATTCTGATTAACTGCTTACTTGCCGAAACCGTATGGCGAGGCCAAGTCAGCAACGACGAAATTCCCGTCCTGGCCACCGTAGAAGTAATGGCCCTGAATTGTGAACTTCCTGGCATTGAACAAGCTGCCGACCGGGGCCGGGATTGGATGCAACGGCGTGATTTCGCCAAGTCCCGCTTGGGAAACATCGTAGATGCGCAAATTGGCATCTTGCGATGTTGTGTAAAGATAATCGCCGACGACGCTGATCTCCCAGGTATTCGAGGCCTGGAATTGATTAAGACCGTATCGTGCCAGCAACTCGGCCGATGTCGGATCAGTAATGCCGTAGACCGACAGGCACGGACCGGCCGCATCGTAAGCGCTCACGACATACAGCCGCCGGTCAGACGCCGATCCGCCAACTGCCAACGCCGTCACATTCGGCTCCGGAATCGTCTGGAGGACGAAAGGTGCGGTTGGGACAGCGATATTAACGACGGCAATTTCCTGATTGCCACTGTTGATGTACAAATAATTGTGATTCGCCAAGACGACTTGATAGCCGTCCAACGCCAACCGACAAACCTCCCGCATCTGATCGGGATAGTAGGCGTCGATGATCGAAAGCCCTGAATTGCTAAGAGACCCATTAGACCGATCCCAATCGGCCGAAGTCGCAAACAGGTAACGATCTTGAGCGACAACATTCCCGATCCAGCGGCCGTCGCTAAAACTGCCGATTGTCGACAAATACTCTTTCGACTCCGAGTTCAGTGAAACGGCGCGCAAGCCGTTGACGCCCATATTGATGAAAGCGACGCCCTCATCAATCGCCATCCCTTCGTCGGTCGTGTAACAACCGCCCGGACCGAACGGATAGCCGTAACCTTGATAAGGCGACAGATTGAAGCCCAACAACTCCAAATAGCCATACTCCGTAGCGCGAAAGGCGCGAAGACCAGTACTGCAATCGGCATAAATGACAAGACCGCAAGCGACATCAGTTACCGCCATCACGTCCTCGGTCCGGCCGACATCGCCGACAAAACCGCGTTTATCCGGATTCCATTCCGGCACAAAGTCGGTACTGAAACCGAAACCGGCTGCCAGATTGCCGCTACCGCGCGACTGGACGAACGGCACTTCGGACAAGCCGTCCAGAATATCCAGCATCGTAAAACTCAGATCGGCGGCAAGCAATCCCTGCGTGGTCTGAACTTCAAGCGTCCCGCCGGAAAAATCCATCGGCAAGGAAAAATAGAATCGTCCGCTTTCGCCGATGTAACCGTGGCAAGGCAGCGAACCGATCTTAATCGTCGCCCAAGTGTTGGTTACGGCTGCGTCTTGCGGCCAGTCGAAAAAGCTGAAAGACACCTGACGGGTTAGAGCCATCTTCGGCTCCAGTTGGTAATAAACCGTCTGGCCGCCAACGATGTAAACCGTCTGCTTGACGCTGAAGGAAATTTGGCCGTAGATCTGTCCGCCCGGTTCCGATTCGAACATGCTCGCCGTCAATAGGTATGGGCCCGGCTTGAGGATATCAAACCGGATTTCACACTCGCCGCCGATCACGTTGGACTCAACGCAACGGGTATTGGCGCAACCGCCGCCTTTAACGGCGGGATCGGTCGACGTCTCCAATGAAACAGTCGGCTCAGCCATCATGCCAGCGCAATTCTCATCAGACAAACAGGCGGAAATAATCGCCACCCGCTCTTTCAGCCGCTGTTCCAACAAGTAATAGTCGTCGCCAGAAAGCGACTTCATTTCGTCGTCAATCAAGTCGAACAACGATACGCTGATGACCACAGAACCGAATTCCAACGGCTCAACTACTGGTGGGTTAACAATTACCGGCGGAGTCACGACTGGCGGCTGAGTGATAACCGGGCAACCGATCAAACCAAATCCAATCATAAAAAACACTGCCAACACTGCTGTTTTCCGCATTCTTCCGCGCTCCTTCTTTGTTTTGGCTCAATTGAGCCATCTGGTTGTAACGTCCTTACGCCTTCATCCAGCCCAATGCCGGCTAAAACGTAACCCCTTATTATATTCTATTTTTAACATTTTGTCAAGGGTTGGCCGAAAAAACGATAATCCGGCCTGAAATATTTTAAACCCCGCCTAAACCGTTCTAGAGCCCCAAAAAGGCCTTCCTGATAGGCATTTTAGGGCCATGGAAGCCGATTTTAGGGGCATTTCGACCAAAAGTGGTCATTTATCGCTTTTTTAATGATTTTTCTTAATTTAAACTAAAAACCGCCCCAGGGCTAAACCCTGAAGCGGTAATGCAAGAACGAACAATTAACTATCAATTTTCGCCAACACCGGTTTACTCGATCGAAATTGATAATAAGCCATGATTGAAAGCATACAGACGATTGAGACGATGCTCCGGACCGAATAAATCGCCGACAAAGTATTGCCTCCGATAAAGGCCGGATAAAGCGATAAGGTGCTGGTCAAAAGTGATAAGCCCCAAGCCAAGAACGATTCAGTATTCCTTTTTTCATCAATCAGATTCTGTATCGTCGGAACATAACCGACGCTGATCAGGACTTGAGTAAAGATATTAGAGCCCCAAGCATCGCCGGATACCACGCCATAAATTATGATCAATCCGGCCGCGCCCAAATACCATTTTTCAAACAACTTGAGTTTGAAGCCGCTTTTGCTCCAAATCATGATGGCAATCATTGTGGCTAGGCAGGCCGCCGCATCGGCAGTGTTAAGAATGCCGGATTGGAAATCACGATTCTCTGCCAAGGCATAAGTTACTAATCCCAAACTCGTTCCTGACACAAAAATTATCCAAGTCGACAAGGCGGGGAAGATCTTATGGCGACGAATCTGAAAAATATACCAAGAGCAATTAGACACCATGGCGACAGTCACCAAACAGACGAATAAACCCTTCATTACTTCTACCTCCTTGGCCGATTTATTGACCTGTGATTTTATCACCATCCTAAATTTGATTTCAAAGATCGCTTTCCTGGCTACGGGAATACTGCATCTTAGCAAAACCAAACCCAATTGTCAATAGCTACTAAAAAACCGGCTTTTCACAAGTCGGCTTTTTTTAAATCGATTTTCTCCTTCAGCCAGCTCTCGCCGATTTCTTTGAAGCGGCCGGCCGGATCAGTGGCGTAAAATTCTTGGATCTGATCCTCATCGACGGGCGGCTGGAGCCGCAGGTAATCGGCTAATTTCTTGATCACTTCTTCGGCCGGATCAATCAACTTCACTCGCGCGCCGATCTTGGCTCGGATGGCCTTTTTTAATAACGGGTAATGCGTACAGCCGAGAATCAACGTATCGATGTCTTTCATTTTCAGCGACTGGAGATAGCCGCGGATGATCATTTTCGTTTCCGCCCGATCGAACCAATGCTCCTCGGCTAACGGCACCAACAGCGGGCACCCTTGCGAAAAAACCTTGGCCGCCGGATTCAAGCTGATGATCGCTTTTTCATAAGCGCCGCTGCCGATCGTGCCGCGCGTGCCGATGACGCCGATCCGGCCGGCCGAACCACTGACCGCCGCTTGAGCGGCCGGGGCCACGACTTCGAAAATCGGCACTTGGTATTTCTGCTTCAGATAATCGCCGGCCAAGGCCGAGGCCGTATTGCAAGCCACGACGATCGCCGTCACGCCTTTGGCCAATAAGAAATCAGCATCCTCGGCCGAATACTTTTGAATGATCTCCTGGCCGCGATTGCCGTAAGGCGTCCGGGCATTATCACCCAGATAAATAAAAGAAGCGCGCGGCAATTGCCGCCGCAACTCCTTGACGACGGTCAAGCCGCCGACACCTGAATCAAAAATGCCGATCATTTGATTAACGCTAATAATTTTTTCTTCAGCTGGTTCACCAGCCGGTTGCTGCCGGCTTCGATATTGACCCGGACCAACGGTTCGGTGTGGGAAGGGCGGACATTGAAAAACCAGTCCTGTTTCGGATCACGCGCCGACAAGCCGTCGAGTTTGGAGAATTTAGCCGTCGGAAAAGCGCGCCTGATCCGCGCGGCCAGCTTGGAAAAGTCCTTGGCCGGAAAATTCAATTCGCCGGAAATCGCATAACTGCCGGCAAAGGGCTTGACCGCCTGCGACAAAGTCAGTTTATTCTTTTTCAAATGCTTTAAAATCA
>JBAZMO010000034.1:0-10265 GCA_041649655.1 Patescibacteria group bacterium | reverse complement strand
TAAGTGGCGAGGCGAGGCCGCCCCTTGGAATTCGACAACTCTACCACCTTGACGGACGAGGAACCGATATCGACGCCGAGATAACTGTATTTTTTATTGAAACCGAGCATAATTTTAATGGTATTTAAAATTCAAAATCCCTGACAACCGGCAGAACCTCGGACAAACTCTTCAGGCCGGGCGGCGGATTGGCAATCAAGCGGCCGTCATAAATTATCTTCTCCGAGCCCTGCCCGGGACTGGAATATGACCGTTCGAAATTGAAAGCCCGAGCCATCAATAAGCCAGAGACCGTCAGCGGATTAGCGGAAACGCCGGAAGAAAACACGCCGTAATGGTTTAAATCAAACTTGGGATAATTGTCAGTTGAATCTCCGCAACTAGCGCCATTAATCTTACATTCACCCCCATCTTCACCTAAAGCTATAAAAACACCGGCAATATTCTTCACATCTTCTTTTATTCTGATATCACCCTCAACCACCCAGGCAACTGAAGCCAATTGTTTTAAATCGCCAGGGACAGCAATATCATAAAAAATATCGTTTTCAATTTCTAAATCACCATTAACAATTACTAAACCATTGCCTCTTTTGTTGTCAATATTAGTTCCATTTTCCATGACAATACTCCCAGACAATACTAAATTTCCATTAACCACATAAACTCGATTATCCAAGGCCTTTAAAGCTCCCCAAGATTGATTGCCATTACTTATTATAACTATATTACCATACTTATTATACTTCTGGCTACCATTTGAAGAAGTTTTAACAACTGTTGATAACCCGACAAGATCCAAACGGCCGAGCGCATTCTTGTAAGAAGAATCGACGGCGGACTTCAAGGGAAAATCAAATTTAACATCGAGAATATCGGGGCGGCAATCAGCTGATGTGAAATTGGAAATATTCTGGGCAAAGATGCAATAAGTCGCATTGGCGCCGGCCGAACCGGCCGCTTTCTGCCTGATGTCTTTGGAACTGTAAACATTGCCGAACTGCGTCTGCAACCAAGGATAAACTAAGCCCGTTCCGCCCTTAGGATTCAACTGGATCCAACCGGCTCCCTCCTTACTAAAGCCATCTGCGCCGTCAGTATTGCCGTTCCAGGCCCAGCCGAGCAAACTGCCGTTAGACGAGTCGCGACCGCCGCCATATAAGTTGCAACTGGAACAAGCGTTACATTTAATGCGGCTATTTATTTGATCACTGGACAGAATCTTAGAGCAAACACTGCAACCTGAACAGATATTGCCGCTGCCGCCGGCTACAGAATCAATGGAAGGTATAGTATACGGCAAATTCTCATTATCAAATTTAGTGCGAGTAAAACAGAAATTACACCTATTATACTCATCATCAGAATATTCCTGGCAAACACTCGTATCTTTGCCTTCATCATCTTTTACGAAAACATCGCACTTCGGCTGGCAGTCATAGCATTGCGCTCCGGACTGTCCGGGGTTAGTCCCGTCACCCAGACCCAAATGAATCCAGCCGCTATCCATCAACGAAATAATCTTAGCCCAACCGGTCAGCCGCTGAGTGCTGGGATCTATTTTTGCCTGCCAAACGCCACCTGGCTTAGCTAAACCGAAATTAACATTAGGATCATTGCAGGGCGGAGTGGTTGTCGAACCGCAAATATTATTATTATCACAAGTACTGCCGAAACAAACCCAGCCGGCAATATCAGACCAGCCCCAGCCGGAAATGTCATTATTTGAATCAACTATAACTTTATAGGGATGATCCAACGGGCCGGTATTATCACTATTAAGAGAAATCCAACCGTAATTATCCGACCAGAACCAGCCGATCAAATCATAGGTCGGCTCTTCGGCCTGGATTGTCAAAAAGTGCCAGCCCAGAATGCCGATCAAAGCCAGAATCAAAGTCAATCCGGCCAAAGAAAGCAATTTTAAATATCGGTGAAGCATTAGGTTGATGAAGGATACTTAGAATATTTTTTTCCAAAAGAAACTACTTCCAGTCCAAACACAAATTAATAAACTATCCTTATTATTATCCAAAGTCATCCAAATGGTCCCCCTTATAGCTGCATTACAAATTGGCCTAGAATTTACTGGGAGTAGAGTATTAATCCTAACTCCACTCTTAGCAATAATCGCCCCACTGACCGTAGTCGTTCCATTAACATCTAGTTTTGTATTTGGCGTACCCGTGCCTAAACCGACATTTCCATTAACATTATTCATCACAAAATAATTATCCCAGTCATCTTGTGGGATGCCTGCTTTAATCTGTGGAAAAATCCGAAAAAATTTATCAGAGGGATTAGGGGGACTTGATGGCTCATGATAATTATCCAGCACCCAAACACTGGTCTTTGTAATATCCTCAGCTCCGTAACCAAGAACCAAGCGAGAATCTTCATTACCAGTAGCAGTTAAAAAACTCGCCCTAAGATTACTAGCGGTAAGATTGTCAACATTAATATTATCGGCAATAAGATTATTCGTTTTAAGATTGCCTAATATTTGAATTGTGTCATTACTGTCTCCTAGCCAAATATTTTCTAAATTGGTCCCTTTATTTACTTCATCATTGCCCTTAGATCCATAAATAGCATTAGTATATAGGTTCTTTTCAGCATACAAACCGCCGCCGATATTTGTCTGCCCGGTCACCGTTAACTCACCCTTAATATCAAGAGTTTTTTTAGGGTTAGGGTTATTAATGCCAACACTAATATCAACAGTATCACTGCCTATGATTGTAAATTTTTCAACAGGAGTGTAGACGCCAGAACCGCCAGAATTAAGATAATAATGAAATCCGCTATTATTAATCTTTAAAATATTCGCCCCCACGTACTTATTGGTTTTATTAAAAATTGGATTCACAATACCCTTGGCCGTCAAACTATAACCAGTTCCCAAATATATGGCCCCACTTTGATTACCCGATGACTGATGCTCAAAATAAACAGCGGATCTTTGATTAGAACTATTTGATGATATTAATCTTAAAGTATTATCAGAATTACCCATAGAAACCTGATTGAGCATAGTTAATCCAGCAACCTTAAAATTACCGGCTATATTATTTTCTCCCGGCTTAGTAGAATGAATCCAACCGGCCTAAAAGCTCCGCCCAAATTCATCCAAGTAGCCGTCGTTTTGCCAAGAATAATCCCACCACTAAACGCACTGGCATCAGATCCATTCTTTAAAACAGCCAACAGCGACGAGGCGGGAGTAGATGTAGCGATTTGTAACCTGTTATATGTGCCAATCGGCTTACCATCGGAATCTTTAAAAATCGTACTTTGGCTCAAAGGAGCGGCAACATTATCAAGCGGCGGCTGATTGGTCGGACCTTGCCATATTTCGGCTTGAACTAAGTTGGCAATCGAAAAAATCAAAGCGCCAAAAAATGCCAGCATTAAAACCGGCTTAAAAGCCGAAAAAACCGAACTGCGGTTAAAAAACCGCTTAAAACCACCTTCCATATAGTTTTTTTAAGTTGACTTATCCACAGCCCTATTGTATAATTTTATTATACCATATTTAACCCGATCTGATAACCGACGCCAAACATTAGAACATAAATCAATCAATTAAAGCAAGTCACTTGTCATTCCGACCGGAGCGAAGCGGAGTGGAGGAATCTCTTTAAATATGCAATAAATAAACTCAAGGGATTCCTCCACTGCGTCCGTCCGCCAGCTGGCGGATACCGAACTTCGGTCGGAATGACAGCAATAAGTAAAAACTAAATACAATATTGCAAAATCTAATTATGACCATCGATAATATCTCAGAAAAATTTTCCGGGCATTTCAAAAACACCCTGAAAGTCGCTGCCGAAATCGCCGCCGGTTTGGGGCACGATTCAATCGAGCCCGGCCATATCCTGCAGGCCCTGTTGACTGAACGCGGCAGTGTCGGCGGAGAATTCCTGCTGAGTTTGAAACTGGACGAAGCCGGAATGAGGGGTTTGTTGGAAAAATCGCAAAATGCCGTTTTCACCGATGATCAGCCGCTGCCGATCTTTTCTTCGGCTGCCAAAAAAATCATCGAAAAGGCGGCCAAGCTGGCCTACCTTAATAAGCATAAATACATCGGAACGGAACATTTGCTGACGGCGCTGATCGAGTCGTCCGACTCGTTGATCGTTAAAATCTTTAACGCTAACGGCCTGGCTCAGCCGCAACTGCTCAAACAATCCGCTCTAATCCTCAAAACCGCTTCCAAATTGCCGGAAGTGACGGAAAATTTCCAATCCGACGGCTTATCGCCGGCTGACGATCAGGACGGAGCGGAAACGGGCGGAGCGCTGGATTACTTCGGCCGCAATCTGTGCGCTGAAAAAATCCAAGCCGGCCTCGACCCGGTCATCGGCCGCGAGCCGGAAATCGCCCGCATCATCGAAGTCCTCTCCCGCCGCGGTAAGAATAATCCCCTCTTACTGGGTGATCCGGGCGTCGGCAAAACCGCGATTATCGAGGGTTTGGCCAAAAAAATCTACAACCAAGAAGTGCCGGAAGCGCTCGCCGGAAAAAAAATATATTCGTTGGATCTGGCTTCGATCGTCGCCGGCACCTCCTACCGCGGCGAATTCGAACAGCGTTTGAAAGAGATCGTCTGGGAAACGGAAAACCGGCCGGAAGTGATCCTGTTCATCGATGAGATCCACCAGATCGTCGGCGCGGGTTCGGCTGGCGGTTCGATGGATGCCGCCAACGTCTTAAAGCCGGCGCTGGCCCGGGGCGATCTGCATGTCATCGGCGCCACCACTTTCAGCGATTTTCGCAAAACCCTGGAAAATGACGCGGCCCTGGCTCGCCGCTTCCAAAAAATCATCATTGACGAACCGACGGCGGCAATGGCCGAGCGGATGCTTTCGGGCGTCAAAAAATATTTTGAGAACTTCCATCAAGTCGAAATAACCGACGAAGCCATCAAATCAGCCGTCAACCTCAGCCAAAAATATCTGCCGGAAAAATTCCTGCCGGATAAGGCGATCGACCTGATCGATGAGGCGTCGGCTGTTTTGAAAGCCAATCGCGAGCCGTCAAAAATCGAGGCCGAACTTAAGCAAGTGGCTGAAGAAGTCAAGGGCTTGGAAAACCGCCTGCGCCAACTGATTTTGGAAGACGACTTCGAGGGCGCTCTTGATCTGAAAAACAGCACGGCTGAAATCAACGGCCGATTGGCGGGATTAAAAGCCAAAATCAGCCAAAACAAAGCCAAGCCCCGAGGACAAGTAACCGGCCTGAAAATCGCTCAAATTGTCGCCAAAATAACCAATATTCCGGCTGACGATCTGATCCAGCCGGAAATGAAACGGGTTTTAACTCTGGAAAACGAATTGAAACGCGAGATTATCGGCCAAACAGCGGCGCTCGACACGCTGAGCGCCTATCTCAAACGCGCCAAAGCCGGCTTGTCGCCCGATAATCGGCCGCTGGCTTCCTTTTTGTTCGTCGGCCCATCCGGCGTCGGCAAAACCCACACTGCCCGCCTGCTGGCCAAGAAATTTTTCGGCGATGAGAAAGCGCTGGTCAAAATCGATATGTCCGAATACGGCGAAAAATTCAACGCCTCCAAACTTATCGGCGCTCCGGCCGGCTATGTCGGCTACAAAGAAAGCGGCCAGCTGACCGAAAAAATCAAGCATCGGCCGTATTCGCTGGTCTTATTGGACGAGATCGAAAAAGCCAACCCGGAAATTTTCGACCTGCTTTTAGCCGTTTTGGAAGACGGCTATCTGACCGATGCCGCCGGCAGCAAAATCAATTTCAGCCAAACGATCATTATCATGACCTCGAACTTGGGTTCGCAATTCTATAACGGCCAAGCCGCGATCGGCTTCAACGCCAAAGACGACCCGACAGCGCTGACGTCAAAAGTCCTCGCCGAGGTCAAGCGCGCTTTCAAACCGGAATTCCTGAATCGCTTGGACAAGATCATTTGTTTTAATAATCTAAACGAAACCGATTTGGAAAAAATCGTCGGACTGGAACTGGAGAAATTAACAGCCAAGCTCCAACGCGATCGCGGCCTTAAGCTGGTCTACCAACCGGCAGCCATCGCCGCTCTCGCCAAAAAATCATTCCAAGCCGAATCGGGCAACGACAGCCGCGGCGCCAGGAATATCAGAGCCGTCATCCGCGACGAGGTGGAGACGCCGCTAGCCGATAAATTGCTCGGCGGCAAAATGCCGGCCGGAAAAACTTTGCGGCTAGGAATAAAAAATGGTATAATATCCTTGTCTTAATCGATAAGGATATTTTTTTATGGCCAAGCCGGCAACCCAAAACGAACCCAAACAACGCCCGGCTTTTCTTAGTGAAGCAAGTATAGCGGCTAAGATTAACGAGGATAAGGCGCAAAAATCCAAGCAAGCCAAAGAACAGGTCAAAAGAACAATTCAAAAAACCGGCGGAGAACTAGGCAAAAAAGCCGTTCAAACAGCCGCGCCGGCGCTAGGTCCGATCGGCGGTTACATCGGTAAAAAAACGGGCGAAAAAGCGGCGGGAAAAGTTTTTGACAAATTAGACGATTCAGGAAAACTGAAACCGCTCAATGAAGCCGTGCAAGCCGCTACATTAGCCAGTGAGCAAAAAGGCAAAAAAGAAACGCCAGGAGTTGAGGACATTGGGAAAGAATTAGCCAAGCAAGCCGGTAAAAAGGCCTTAATGAATCCCGCCGTCTGGATAGCGATCGGCTGGGGCATAGTAATAATAGCCGGCGTCATATTCGTAACTTTCATGATGTTTTCCTTGTACATGGTTTACCAATGCGCCGAAAAAAAAGGCGTTCTGGGCACAATTTGGGCGACTCGCGGCGGCACCAGCTTTATCGGTCTGCTGGAAGAAGCGGCCAGCGGCACCTGCTTGCCGGACAATGGCCAGCCGGCGCTGGATACAGCTGCTTCAAAAACAGACGATCCCGACACTAACATCGTGCCAACACAACCGCAATAGCCGCCTGATAGAATTTACAAAACTTAGAAAATTCTAAATATGCAATTCGACTGGAAAAAAATCGGAGTCATGGCTTTATTCGTCTTAGCCGTATTTTTCTTCGGCTTCTTCATTTATTGGTTTTTTTGGCGGCCGCTGTTCGGACCGACCACCGTCAGCGAAGTCGCCACGACGACCGGAGCGGTCTTGCCGGGCGCCGGCGCGGCCGGCTCCAGAGCCACCACAACCGGACCGGGCGGACTGCCGATTGCCGGCGGCACGGCCGACACTGATACGCCGACAGCTGTAACCGCCCCGATTGCCGCTATCACCAAAGCGGCCAATGTCTTGGTCGACGTTCCCGCTTACTACAGTAGTATGACTGCCAGCGGCAAAATCGTCTATTACAATTCCCAAGACGGCAAATTCTACAGCGTCGACGCCAACGGCAATATTACCGCGCTCAGCGACCAGACATTTTTTAATGTTTCTAACGCGGTTTTTGACCATGCCGGAGGCAAAGCCGTGATCCAATATCCCGACGGCTCCAATATCATTTATGATTTTGCCGCCAAAAAACAAATCACGTTGCCGAAACATTGGCAGGATTTCGGCTTCTCGGCCACCGATCAGAATATCGCTTTCAAGAATATCGGCCTCGACCCGGCCAACCGCTTCCTGGTGACGGCCAAATACGACGGCACTAATGTCAAAATCATCGAAGAAATAGGCGAAAACGCGGATAAAGTCCGCACCAATTGGTCGCCCGACAACCAGGTGGTGGCCACTTATAATGTCGGCAAAGACGCCAGCCGCTCAGAGATATTCTTTATCGGCCAAAATAACGAAAACTTCAAATCCCTGACCGTTGAGGGCCGTGATTTCCGCGGCCTCTGGTCGCCCGACAGCGGCCGGATGCTCTACAGCGTTTATAATTCGGCCAACGACTATAAGCCGCAACTCTGGATTTCCGACGCCAGCGGTGACAATATCGGCAACAATCGCCAAAAAATCGACCTTAACGCCTGGGCCGACAGCTGCACTTTCGCCGGCAACGACTACGCGATCTGCTCGGCGCCGGAGACCATGCCTTTCGGCGCTGGGTTGGAGCCGGCCGTTACCGCCGGCATCGCCGACCAAATCTGGGCGATTAATCTGCAAACCGGCCAGACCGCGCTGGTCGCCCGGCCTGAAAATGTCACCGCCATCGGCAACCTCATGTTCTCAACCGAATCGCCGGACGATCTGTTCGTAACCGGCCGATATGACAGCAAAATATACAAAATTAATTTAGCGCCGTAATTTTTTCAGGCATCAAAAAAACAATATGACAAATAAAAAATACAAAAAGTATCTTTCTTTAATAATAATATTTTTTATTTTTTTCATTTTGGTTCTGCCGCTAAAACCATTGGCCGCAATAGACACGACTCAAGAATTTGAATTAAATGTCCCCATTGGCGGAAAAACTACATTCCACATTGCTGATGGTGAAAACCCACTTGGTGAATATATTAAAATCTGGTACGGCTTCATGTTGGGCACGGTCGGCATCTTGGCGACGATTATGATTATGTGGGGCGGTTTCAAATATTTGACTTCCCGCGGCGACAAAGCCATGATCGAAAGCGCCAAGGCCCAGATAATCTCCGCCATCACTGGCGTCGTCTTGGCCTTCGGCACTTATACTATTTTAAACCTGATTAATCCGGCGCTTCTGACCATTACTATGCCAGCGTTGAAACCGGTTACTGGGGGGGAGAATGTAGAATTAGGAAGTTATGGTAGAGAAATAACCGGTGAAAATGCAACTGGAGCTCCCAACACTACAGCACCTCAAACAATCAAAACCAACGCGGAAAATATACCCTGCCTTGATAAGGGTGTCCAAAATTATTCAAAAGCATACTCTGCTTCCTACGAAGGATATAGAACTACACCCTATTGGGATGTCAATGGTTATAGTATTGGTTATGGTCATCATTATTCTAAAAATCAATCTGTCCCCCAAACAATTACATCGGACCAAGCATTAAATCTTTTTAACACCGATTATGATGCAGCAAGAACAGCGGCTGAATCAACTTTTCCTAATTGGTTATCATTAGGAAGCGCCCGTCAAGCAGCACTTACTGATATGGCTTACAATATGGGTACTGGGGTTTTCAAGAAATTTCCTAACATGACTGCAGCCATAAAAGATAATAATTTTAATTTAGCTGCTAAGGAAATATCGACTAGTGGTTATGCTAAACAATTACCACAAAGAGCGGCAAATAATGCCGATATCATTAAAAATAATAATAATAATCTCTACGTTTCCCAAGCTCAACCAGCTTGTAAATAATTATGAAACCACAAACAATATTTTCCTGCAGCAAATGCGGCGCCCAGTACCCCAAGTGGCAAGGGCGCTGTTTAACTTGCGGCGCTTGGAGTACGATTATTGAGGAAATAAATAGCAATAATGCCAGCGCTGAACCGGGTAAAAAATGTCCGCCGGATAAAACCATCGACTTAGCCGCTTTGGCCGGCGACAAAGAAATCCGGCTTATCACCGGCATCGAGGAATTGGATCGCGTCTTGGGCGGCGGCCTCGTCAAAGGGAGCTTCTTACTGTTGGGCGGCGATCCGGGCGTCGGCAAATCAACTTTGGCTCTGCAGATGATTAACCGGCTAAAAAACTCGCTCTATGTCTCCGGCGAAGAGTCGGCCTCGCAGATCAAATTGCGGGCGGAACGATTGAAAAGCGACCTTGGCCGTTGGAAATTCCTGCCCCAAACCGATATCGAAAAAATAATCGCCACCGCGCTGGACTTGCAGCCGGAACTGGTGATCATCGATTCCATCCAAACCGTTTACACCGACGAAGCGACCGGTTCAGCCGGCAGCGTTTCGCAGATTACCGCCTGCGCCGCCAAATTGATGGAACTCGCCAAAACCAATAGTATCAGTATTCTGGTGATCGGCCACGTCACCAAAGACGGCCAAGTCGCCGGACCGAAAACTTTGGAGCATCTGGTTGACACGGTCATGTATCTGGAAAACGACGATCAGAATTATTTGAAAATCCTGCGCGCCGCCAAAAACCGCTTCGGCTCGGTCGGTGAAATCGGCATTTTCGAGATGTCGGCCGGCGGACTGCAAGAAGTGGCCAATCCGGCGCAAATATTCATCGACCGGGAATTGGACCTTAACCGTTCCGGCATCGCCACAACTATGGTCTTCGAAGGTACACGCCCCTTTCTGGCCGAAATCCAAGCCCTGGCCGCCAAAACATTTTTCGGCTACCCGGTCAGGAAAGCCACTGGCTTCGACCTGAACCGCTT
>JBAZMO010000033.1:0-10456 GCA_041649655.1 Patescibacteria group bacterium | reverse complement strand
CCGTCTTTGATCAGCTCGGGGATAGCTCCGACCTTGGAAGCGAGGATCGGTTTGCCCAGAGCCATGGCCTCCAAGATCGTCAAGCCGAAGGTTTCGTGCACTTTGGAACAATTGACAATGGCTTTGGCCCCCTTGATCAAATCAATGATTTCGGCGCGGGTTTTTTGGCCCAAGAGCTCGACGCGGCCGGCTAAATGCAGATCGCCAATTAATTTTTCTAAGGTTTTTTGTTCCGGTCCGCTGCCGGCGATTTTCAATTTCAAACCGGAGACATTAAGTTCGGCGTAGGCCGCGATTAAATCATCAAAACCCTTGCTTTCATCTAAGCGGCCGTAAGCCAAAAGATATTTATCGGCCTTGGCCGGCTGTTTTTCAGCGGCTCGGCCGTTAGCGGCGAATTCCGTCGGCAAAAAGTGGCCGATAACCATGATTTTAGACGCTTCAAACCCCGCTTCGATTAATTTATTTTTGACAAAATTTGATGGGGCGATGTACAGATCAATGTTACGGCGGTAAATGTCCAGCCATTGCTGCCAAGCGAATTCCAATTTTAAAATGAAGTCGGCTAAGCGCGAATTTTTGTGTTTTAATTCAGCCCCGTCGGCGCGCAAAGTATAGGCGGGAGTGATCAATTTGAAATCATGGACGGTCATCACGACGGGAATCCCGGCTTGTTTGAAGATCGGCAGGATCGACGGCGAAATCTGATGGTAGATATTATGGATATGGACGAGGTCGGGTTTTTGATCAGCGATCAATTTTTTGACCAGGCGGCGCGCTTTGAACGACCAGAATAGCCGCGGCAGGCGCCATAAGGTCTGGAAAGAAAAGCCGGACAAATCAAGATTATCGATGAAGTAGGGCTCTTCCTCGGTCGGTAAATTCAGCCGATTTTTTTGAGAAAAGCAAATCACGTCCTGACCTTGGCGTTTCAGGAGATCAATCAAGGCCAGCAGATAGGTTTCTGTTCCGCCCTGCCGGTGTAAGAATTTATTGATTTGCAGAATCTTCATAAGTTTGTTTGTCGAAAATCGAAGCGGTCCGCAGCAGTCCCAGCAATAGCCAGAGCCAAAGCCCCATCATGTTTGTTTCCAGATAGGGTTGGAATAGGCAAGCAGTCAAATAAATTATAACAGTCGCGATCAAACCGAGATAGTAGGGTTTGAGGTCCTCGCGGCGGTAGGCGGCTTTGACGGCAGAAATTATGACTGCCAGAATGAAAGCCAGCCAAGCCAGCAATCCGACGAAGCCCATTTGGACGGCGATGGCCAGCGGCGAGTTATGGATGTTTCTGATCTCTTCGAGTCCTTGGCTGTCGCCGTTGTCTAACAGCATCGTGCGGCCGAAGCCGGCGCCGAAGAGCGGGTTGGCGCTCCAGATTTTGGCGGCGCCAGACCAGGCATTTTGCCGCCAAACAGCCGAGGAATCGGAATTTAGATCAACGACAGTCGCAAGGCGCGAAGCGAAGGTTGAAAAGTCCTGATAGATCTTATCAGCCGAGCCCTGGAAATAAAGCAGATTGGCCATTAGTAATATCAGAACGGCGGTAGCGATTAAAAATAATCCGGCTTGGGTCAAGAATGACAGATAGGTTTTTTTCAAATCATGTTCAAGCAAGACCATAATCGAGGCCAAGCCGGCGCCGGCCGCCAGCCATAAATGCCGCATTAAAGAGCCGGCAATTCCCAGCGTCCAAAGACCAATGATGATTACGGCCAAGGCCGGGCTGCGGAGGCGCTTATAAAATAACAGCGGTAAAATTAAAGCTAAAGCCAAAGCCAGATAAAAAGCATGAGTGCCGGCCAAGTATCTGACGCCGACGGTCGACAGCGGCGTAAATTCCGTCCACAGGCCGGCGCCGCGGATCGCGCCGATAAAGATGAAAGCGATAATGCCGACCGCTCCCAGCAAAATCAATTGGACGGCGTTTTTTAATTTTTGGCGGCTATCAACAGTATAGATGACGAAAAAATACAACAGGGGATAAAAGAAATAATTTTTGAAAGAAGAAAAAGCCAGATTGAAATCAGCATTAATGTCGAAGAGGCCGCGGATCAGGCCCAAACCGACCAAAGCCAGCCATAATACCAAGAGTTTTTCGCTCCAGGCGAAAGCCGGCAATCGGGCGGCCGTCGGGCGCAGTTTATTTTTGACAACTAGAGCCAGGCCGGCCAGGCAGATGACGATATCCAGCAGATAGAATTTGTAAACCGCCTGATCGATTATCAGTCCCTGAAGCGCGAAGTAACGTTCAAAAATCATCGTGAGGAGAATAATCAGAGCCAGGCCCAGAAAGTCATGATCGGGCAGAATAAAGACGGCGGCCAGCAAAGCGAATAGCAAGTATAAGCCGAGCGACGGGCCGTTGATGATCATGGCGATAATCAGCAATGATAAATATAAGCCAGCGAAAAGACCGATTACGATCGGCTGAGTCCGCCGAGCAATTATTGGTCTGGCGGCGGCTTTTTGATTGATTGGCGGAATAATTTGATGCATAGTTGCCCAAAAAACCGCTCTTCTCTTGCGAAAACAGCGGCTCTGTTCTTAATTATCGTTGCGATTGAAAGAATCCTGCAAGTTTTCCTCGTAGTATTGGTTGAGCCAAGGATTGGAGGCCTTGGCGGCAGAGGCGTCAGTCGGCAAATCAATTATCGGCCGCGATCCTTCGATTTTTGATGGAGTTGCGATCACCGATTGTTTAATATCAGCAGTCGTATCAACAGCTAGTTGCCCGGTTGATTGAGAAAATCCATTTGACAGTTTATTCTTTCGTTCTTTATTCTTGAATTCGAACAAGCCATGGTTGGGAAAAATAATAATCAAGGTGAAGCCGATTAAGAGGCCGGCCAATAATCCCAGGCCGGTATCGCTGATGACTTTTAAGCTGGACCAGCCCTCATAGATTGACGGCGTATCGATCATCTTGATGGCGACTCGGTCTTGCGAACCGTCATAAAGCCCGTGTTGGCTGATGACGGTGTTGCCGATGGCCGCGGCCAAAAGATTGACTTGGCGCTGGTCATTGCCGTAAACATCGATAATGATAATGCCCTTGTTGTCAAGAATTTTGGTCTTGACGGTTTTTTTCCAGTTTTTTTGCCTTTTTTCCGAACCTTGGCCTAAGTTGTCAATCAGGTTGGCATCGCTTTCGTAAACACTGTTAATGAAGGAATCCGAATAGGCCACTTCGCTCAAAATGCCGGTAATGTAATTGGCGGTTTTAGAGGCGGTGTAAGTGTCGATATTGGATTGGTTAAAGACGGCGAGCAGTTTAGCCGTCGATTTATAATTAGGAGTTTGCCAAATGCTGAAAGAAAAAGCGGCTAAGGCGATCAATAGGGCGATAAAACCGACAGTTAAGGCATTTTTGGCAGAAAAGAGTTTATTTTGGTTCATATTTAGCTAATTTTAGGTAAATAACTTCTAACGGTGAATATTTGATTTATAATCAATAATTATATCACATCGCCGTAGTTTTGTCAATACCGCGGACAGTTTATAAGATTTTAATGAAACTTGGAGTTTTTTTGGTCATTGACATTTGGCAGTTGATTGTGTTTTGGTAATTGGACAAGTTGCCTTGCTATAAGTTATAATAGCATTAAATAGGCATTTTAAAATATGCTGTTAAACAGTATTTTTTTCAAAATCAGCGAAGCGGTGGGAATCAGCCCGGCCAGGCGCGACCGGCTGATTTTTGTTTCTTTGGTTTTGTCCGGTCTGGTTAATGCGCTGGCCTGGATTTTAATCCCGCTGTTTCTGGGCCGATCCAAAGAATTCGTGGTTTTGCAATATAATATTTATTTCGGCATTTCTTCGCTTGGCCATTGGTTAATGTTATTCCTGTTGCCTTTAAGCGGGTTATTGGTCGGCGCTATTAATTTTTCGCTGGCTTTTTATCTGTATTTGAAAGAAAGGGCGCTCAGCTTGTCTTTGGCGGCCGGAGCCGTTGCCTTCCAGTTGATTATTCTGACTGCCGTTATCTTGATTATTTACTTGAATATTTAATTTATAGTTTATGCCGATTGATTCCGTCGTCATTAAGATATTTTTCATTACTTTCATTTCTTTCGCGCTGGCAATGGCGTGGACGCCTTTTTTGACGCATTTCTTGTACAAGTATCGGCTGGGCAAGCAGATCCGCGACAGCGTTCGAGCGCCGATTTTTTCCAAACTGCACGCCCAAAAATCCGGCACGCCGACTATGGGCGGCATTTTGATCTGGCTGACGGTGCTGGTTTTGTCAGTCGTGATTTATTATTTGGCGCAATGGTTCGACAATTATTTCACTTTTTTGAATTTTTTGACTCGGCCGCAGACCTTGCTGCCGCTCGGCTGCTTGGCGGCGGCGGCTTTGGCCGGTTTGCTGGATGATTATCTCAATGTCAGGAAAATCGGTCCTTACGGCGGCGGCTTGTCGGTCAAGCATCGCCTGCTGGTTTATACTATTATTGCCATGGTGGCGGCCTTTTGGTTCTATTTCCGATTGGATTGGGATCTGATCCGCGTGCCGTTCGTCGGCAATTTCAATATCGGCTGGTGGTTCATCCCGGTGGTGGTTTTCACGATCGTGTCGACGGCTTTTTCCGTCAATGAGATCGACGGGTTGGACGGGTTGTCCGGCGGCACTCTTCTAGCCGCTTTTGTTTCTTTCGGCGCTATTGCTTTTGCGCAAGGCAAATTCGATTTGACCGCTTTTTGCGGCGCGATCGTTGGAGCGCTCTTGGCTTTCCTTTGGTTCAATATCCCGCCGGCCAGATTTTTTATGGGCGATACCGGGGCGATGTCTTTAGGCGTTACTTTGGCGGTCATCGCCATTCTGACCAATTCGATTCTGCTGTTGCCAGTCATCGGCTTCTTATTTGTTATCGAATCGTTATCTGTCATTCTGCAAGTCGGGTCTAAGAAGTTGCGGCAGGGCAAAAAGATTTTCTTATCGACTCCGATCCACCATCATTTCGAGGCGCTAGGTTGGCCGGAAAGCAAAGTTGTCATGCGCTTTTGGGTGGTCGCCGGGGTTTTCGCCATTATCGGACTGGTGGTGTTTTTGCTGGATAAGGGGGCGTGGAGTTAAGGCAATTACGAATTATGAATTAAGAATTACGAATTAAGAATTATGGAAAATAACATAACGCCAATTGGCCAAAATAAGACATTTGAGGATTTTAAAAAAATTGATGAAAATGAGACAGAGTATTGGCTGGCTCGTGAGTTGATGCTGCTATTGGAATATAGTGATTGGAGAAATTTTGAGGAGGTTATAGCTAGGGCAGCTCGCGCTTGCATGGAAAGCGGGCAAGATGTGGATAACCATTTTGTTGGGTTTACCAAAATGGTCAAAATTGGCTCAAACACGGTCAGACCGATTAAAGATTGGAAACTTGACCGGTATGCCTGTTATTTAGTCGCGCAAAATGGCGATTCCAGTAAACCGGAAATTGCTCTGGCTCAAACATATTTTGCAGTCCAGACAAGAAATCAAGAGATTTTTCAGCAGCTGAATGATAAGGAGAAAAGGGTTTTTATCAGAGATGAGGTTTCTGCCCATAATAAAAAATTATTCAGCACTGCTAAGTCCGCCGGTGTTAATGCTAAGGGATTTGGATTTTTTAATGATGCTGGTTATCGCGGGCTTTACGGCATGTCTTTAAGCGAAGTCGAAAAAAAGAAGGGTATTAAAAAAGGTGAATTATTGGATCGAGCCGGTTCAACTGAATTAGCGGCTAATCTTTTTCGGATTACTCAGACGGATGAAAAATTAAAGAAAGACGATATTACTAACGGATCGCAAGCGACTAAAATTCATAATATGGTCGGCGGCAAGGTTCGCCAAACCATTAGGGATATCGGCGGTGAAATGCCGGAAAATTTAGAACCGGAAAAACACATCAAGGATGTTAAAAAAGAGATTGATAATCTAAAAAGGGGAGCAGCGGGGCGAATATGTTCAATCTAAAAAATAAAAAAGTGACGGTCATGGGTTTGGGATTGTATGAAGAGGGGAGCGGCATTTCCGCGACCAAATTTTTATTGTCCCAAGGCGCCAAAGTGACAGTGACTGATTTGAAGACCGAAGAACAACTGCAAGATCAGATCAAGCGATTGGGCCGGCCGGCGGAGCGGATCCGCTGGGTTTTGGGGCGGCATCGGGAGGCCGATTTCAAAAATGTCGATTTGATCGTTAAGAATCCTGGCGTGTCCCGGGGCTCAAAATATTTGGCGATTGCTCGAAAAAATAAAATACCGATTGAAACCGACGTCTCTTTGTTCTTTCAATTGTGCGATCGACTTCGGCTTATCGGCGTTACCGGCACCCGCGGCAAATCCACTACCGCGACTTTGATTTATGAATTCATCAAGGCCTCGGGCCGGCCGGCCGTGCTGGGCGGCAACATCAAGCAATCGCCGCTGGCGCAACTGGCGCAAGTCAAGAAAGGCGGCGAAGTGATTTTGGAATTATCGTCGTGGCTGCTGGAAAGTTTGGAGCCGATCAAACAGTCGCCCCATATCGCCGTTTTCACCAATATCTATCCGGATCATCTGAACACTTACTCCGGCATCGATGATTACGCCGAGGCCAAGAAGAATATCTTTAAATTCCAGACGCCTCAAGATTACGTTATTTTGAATCGTGATAACGGCTATACCAGAAAAATGGGGCAGGAAGTCATCGGGCAGAGGTATTGGTTTTCTTTGAAGGAATTCAAGGAGGAAAACGGCTGTTTTATTTCCGACGGCCGGATAATCTTTCGAAGCAATGGACGTGAACAAATAATTTGTTCAGTCAGTATTTTGCGTCTGCCGGGCGAGCATAATCTGGCCAATGTTCTGGCGGCCATCGCGGCGGCCATGGTTGCCGGCGTCAAACCCGCAGCCATTCGCGCCGTCTTGAAAAATTTTCAGGGCCTTCCCGATCGGTTGGAATTTTTGAAAGAAGCCGGCGGAGTCAAATATTATAATGACACCACTTCCACTACGCCCGAAGCGACTTTAGCGGCTTTGCAGGCATTAGCCGGCCAAGAATCAAAAGTTAAAAATATAATTTTGATCGCCGGCGGCTCAGATAAGGGCTTGGATTTCAGGGCCTTGGCGAAGGAAATAAAAAGGACTTGCCGGGCCGCGGTGTTATTTCTGGATTCCGGCACTAAGAGGTTGCAGCCGCTGATCAGTTCTGATAAATTGCCATTGGCTTTGGCCGGCAACATGGCTGATGCCGTCGGGTTGGCAAAAAGTTTTACGCGCCGCGGCGATATAATTTTGTTGTCCCCGGCCTGCGCGTCTTTCGGCTTATTCAAAAATGAATTCGATCGCGGTAATCAATTCAAAGGTGTAGTCAAAAAATTGAAATAAAAAAAGGAATGAGCCGTACGACTCATCCTTCAAATCAGGGCACCTGGCCGTTCAACGCGCGAACGCCATATCCCTGAAAGAATGTACTTGGAAAGAAGGTTGGAGGTCCTAACACCGATATACTGCACGTCTGCAGTACCTGCCCGTTGCGGGTGTTAGGCAAAACTCCAACCTTGCGATCTCGGGGCACGACAGTGTGAGCGTCCTCTACTACCGCCAACCCCGGATCCTTCGACTTCCAGCTTAGCAAATAATAAATGCTTTGTCAAGACCTTTATCCACTCCGCCAGCCGGCGGATTAAATAATTTATCTAAATTTAGATAAAAATAAATGCATAAATTAGGCCTAAAACATAAAATTTCCCAGTTCGTCAGGCAGCAGAAAAATTCCGACGTTGACTGGTATCTGATCGGCGCTATTTGGCTTTTAGTGGTTATCGGGATAATCATCATTTCCTCGGCTGGCGTGGCTCTGGGCTGGCAAAAGTATCAGGACGCTTATTGGTTTTTGAAGCACCAATTATTATTCGGCATTTTGCCGGGATCTTTGCTGTTTATTTTTTTCTGGTTTTTTGATTATAAGAAGCTGGAAAAGCTGGCCGCGCCGATGCTTTATGTCTCGATCGGCTTATTGGTTTTGGTGCTGATTCCCGGCATCGGAGCAGATTGGGGAACGTCGCGATCTTGGTTGGATATTTTCGGTTATTCCCTGCAACCTTCGGAAATTGTCAAATTGACGTTTTTAATCTATTTGACGGCTTGGTTGGCGCGCAAGGAAGAACGCCATTTTAAGGATATCGGCGAGGGATTGATTCCTTTCGCCATAATTTTGACGATTATTATTGCTTTGCTGGTGGCTGAGCCCGATACCGGCACAATGATGATTATTGCGGCTGTTTCGCTGGCAGTGTATTTTACCGCCGGCGGCCGCCTGCTGCATTTGAGCTGGCTGGGTTTGGCCGGCATCGCCGGTTTGTGGCTGATAATTCGTTTGGCGCCTTACCGCTTGGCGCGTATGACGACTTTTTTGCACCCCGAGCTTGATCCACAGGGCCGCGGCTATCATATTAATCAAGCCCTGCTCGCCGTCGGTACCGGCGGCTGGTTTGGGTTGGGTTATGGCCATTCGCGCCAAAAATTCGCCTATTTGCCGGAACCGGTCGGGGACTCTATTTTTGCCGTTACTGCCGAAGAGTTCGGTTTTTTTCTGTCAGCCGCGCTGATCGCTTTATATGTTTTTATTGCCGTTCGCGGCCTCAAATTGGCGGCTAAATGCCGCGATCCTTTCGCCCGATTGTTGGCGGTGGGCATCGTGACTTGGCTGACCGCCCAGGCCCTCGTCAATATCGGCGCGATTATCGGCGTTATGCCACTAACCGGCGTTACCCTGCCCTTCGTTTCTTACGGCGGCACTTCGATGATGATGTCGCTCGCCGCCGCCGGCATCCTGGCCAATATTTCCAAACAGACAAGAATATAATTTTATGAATCCAGAATTAAAAAAACAACCGGAAAAAACAGCAGCTGAAGCTGAGATTGATCAGCAAATTGAAATTCTTAAGGAAAGCCATCCTTTCATAACCAAAGAAGCTTATTGGTCTGCCTTGAAAAAAGCGGAAATGGATTACGCCAAACTCCAAGAAATCATTGCGCCGATACGAGCCGCTGAAATCAACGGTTATAACTCAGAAAATCAGGAGAATATTCCCAAAAGAAAAGAAATCATGACGCGAGTGATTTCTTTGATTTCCAATGGCTATTCTGGGGGGATCAATCTGGCCTTATTGGCTGATTCGGTTGATCGGGGCGCTTATTTTTTTGCGCCGAAAGAACGGCCGGGATTTGGTGAGGCCAATCCTATTTTTGGCGCAGAAAAATTAGGGATTCCTGAGTTGCTGCCGGTTATTTTAGTGTTGCCGGAAGAAAATTGGCTCAAGATTTTTCCGGAAGATAATTATTTTGATGAGGATGTTGAAAGATTTTGTACCGATATTGGCGGCTATAGTTTTAATGGCCAAGATTTTGTTGATAGCAGTATTTTTTCGTCATTAGGCCTGAATCTGGTCTTGGGGGGCAGAAAAAACTCGGAGATATTAAATTCAACCAGGCATGAAAGCATACATACCGTTGATTTTTTTAGGAGTAAAAGAGTCGATGAGAATAGATTATTGACGGAATTAGTCGCATTCCGCATTGATGGAGAAATTATCAGGCGCGGCTTTAACAAAAGAAGACTCAATCCTTTGGATTTATTTTTCAAAAATTATTTAGATAATTATATCGAATATTGGGGTATTGATAAGGCCGCAGCCAGGCAATCGGCGGACAGAATCAGGCGTTGGGCACTTATCGCCGAGGATCGATTGGATTTCGGCATCGTGACCCAATTGCTTCTTAATTCAGAATCAATTGATGAATTTACGGCTGGCGTAGATGCTGCTGTGGAAAAAACCGAAAATAACCGATCATAATCAAATGTCCAATATCAAAACGAAAAAAATACTATTATCCGGCGGCGGGACGATGGGTTCGGTCAGTCCGCTGTTGGCGGTTTACTCGGAATTGAAAAGCGGCGGCCAGCCGGTGGAATTTCTGTTTGTCGGCACCGAGCGCGGACCGGAAAAAGCCGCGGTTGAAAGCTATAAGATCCCTTTCCAGGCGATCGCCTCCGGTAAGCTGCGGCGGTATTTCGATTGGCGCAATTTCAGCGATCCTTTCCGGATTATCTTGGGGTTCATCCAATCATTCGGCATTATCCGGAAATTCAGCCCGGATGCGATCATGGTAGCCGGCGCTTTTGTGGGCGTGCCGGTCGCTTGGGCCGGAAAATTTCTAGGCGTGCCGGTTTTGGTACATCAGCAGGATATCGAGACCGGCTTAGCGAATAAGCTGATGGCTAACGCCGCCAGCAAGATCACAGTTTCCTTTGATGTGTCTTTGCCTGATTTTTCCGCTGCTAAGGTTCTGTTAACCGGCAATCCTTTGCGGGCCGAATTCCATGATTGTGACAAAGAGCAAAGTCGGAAGATTTTCAATTTAAAAAAAGATCTGCCGGTCATCTTGATTACCGGCGGCGGCACCGGTTCCAGGACCATCAACGATT